>NZ_JBCMNM010000021.1:0-94400 GCF_050459865.1 Rummeliibacillus pycnus | reverse complement strand
TGATGCTTGCCCGCGGAAAGCGCCTGTCTGTAGCGAAATATCCTAATCTGATAGTGAAAAATTCATGTGTTGTAATGTTCGTAAATTTATGAAGTTGATTCATATATGAAAACTTTGAATGACTTAAACCGTAAAGTATTAGATTGATTTATCAATTTGAAATATGTAAAAGTCATATACATTCTAAAAAAATGGTAAGATAGAACAAAACGCTTTGAAAGAGGAATTTACATATGGCATATGATGGCTTATTTACACTCGCAATGACAAAAGAATTGCAACAGCTTGTCACAGGTCGTATCGCTAAAGTGCATCAACCCAATGCACAAGAAATTATTTTAACAATACGAGCAAATGGCAGTAATCATAAATTATTATTTTCAATCCACTCATCTTACGCACGCGTACATTTGACAGAACAAGTAGTAGAAAACCCTGCAGAACCACCAATGTTTTGTATGTTATTAAGAAAACATATCGAAGGTGGCTTTATCGAATCCATCCATCAAATTGATAGCGATCGGATAATTGTATTAACCATTACAAGTAAAAATGAAATTGGCGACCCTATTACAAGAGAATTGCATGCTGAAATCATGGGACGACATAGTAATCTGATTTTAGTTGAAAAAGAATCACAAAAAATTGTGGATAGTTTAAAACATTTACCCCCTGCGTTGAACAGCTATCGAACTGTTCTTCCTGGTCAAATTTATGTAGCACCTCCTTCACAGGACAAAGTAAATCCTATAGAAGTTACTAATGAAGAATTACAAACATTTTTTGCTATCAAAAAAACAGCACAAGAAATTGTACAGCATTTCACAGGGTTTTCATCTTTACATGCAAATGAATTTTTACATCGTGATGAAATAAGAGGAATACCTACAACTGAACTATTCCATTCATTTATAAATGAATTTACTAACGGTGGGAGTGAACCGACTTATATCGAAGTAAACGGTAAAACACAGTTTTCACCAATTGCCTTAACTCATTTGGAAGGCAAGTCAACAACATATCCATCATTAAGTGCTTTACTAGATCGCGTATTTTTCGCTAGAGCTGAACGTGACCGGGTAAAACAACAAGCTGGGGACTTAGAACGTTGGCTACAAAATGAGATTAGTAAACTGAAATTAAAATTAAAGAAGCTACAAAAAGATTTAAATCATGCATCTAATTTAGACCAATATCAACTATTCGGTGAATTATTAATGGCAAACCTTTATAACTTTGAAAAAGGTGTAAAGGAGGTTTCTGTTGTCAATTATTATGACGAAAATGGTGCAGAAGTGAAAATCCCTTTAAGTGAACGCAAAACACCTATTGAAAATGCACAAAGCTATTACACAAAATACAATAAAGCAAAAAATGCGCTAATCATGGTGCAAAAACAAATCGATAAAACTAATGAAGATTTAGCTTATTTCGAAATGCTTTCGCAACAAGTCCAACAAGCTTCACCACATGATATTGAAGAGATTCGGGAAGAGTTAGCAGAACAAGGCTTTTTGAAAATGCGTGCTTCTAAAAGACGTAAAAAGCCAACAAAACCAGCACCTGAAGCGTTTATTTCTTCAACAGGTACTCGTATTTCTGTTGGTAAAAATAACAAACAAAACGATTATTTAACATTTAAAATTGCAAGAAAATCTGAAATATGGATGCACACGAAGGATATTCCAGGTTCTCACGTCGTTATACACGATTCCAATCCTGATGAACAAACTATAAGGGAAGCGGCTACATTATCCGCTTATTTTAGTAAAGCTCGAGAATCCTCATCGGTTCCAGTTGATTATACCGAGATTCGCCAAGTGAAAAAGCCTAGCGGTGCAAAACCGGGCTTTGTGATTTATTTTGAGCAAAAAACAATATTTGTCACTCCTGACGAAGAACTGGTGATGAAATTAAAACAAGACTAATAAAACGATCAGATTACACTTTACATAAAGTAATCTGATCGTTTTTTTGTTTTTGAATACCAAAAGAAGAAATGACAGAGAAAACGATCAGTAATCTAAATGTGAATATACATGTAAAAACGTCGATACTTAGTACTGGTACTTTAAAATAAAAAAGGAGTTCTACCATTTGTTTTAGGTAACACTACTTTTATTAAAAAATTTATGCAACGGTTGTCCCAACCACTATATGATATAGCCAAAAAAAGATCTTCTGCATATTACAGAAGATCTTTAAAAAATGATTTATTTTTTTATCTATTTTAAAGTGATATTACAATTTTCCCGCTTTCAAATCTGCATGCCATTGAAGTAATCCTGGAATATCTTCTTCTTGGATTGCACCATTTTCTTTTGCTGCTTCTACTAGTGCTTCAAAGTTTGATAGGCTTTTATATGGTACTCCTACTTTATCGAAGTTTTCTTGTGCGCGAGGAAGCATATATGAATAGACTGAGACAACACCCAGCACTTCTGCTCCTTCTCGGCGAAGTGCTTCTACGGCTGTAATACTTGAACCGCCCGTTGAAATGATATCTTCAACAACTACTACTTTTTGTCCTTCGCGTAATTTACCTTCTGTTTGATTGCCTCGACCGTGGTCTTTTGGTTTAGAACGAACATATACCATAGATAAATCTAATATGTCACTTACCCATGCAGCATGTGGAATACCAGCTGTTGCAGTACCGGCAACAACTTCTGTTTCAGGGAAGTATTCTTTGATTAATGCAGCAAGACCAGCCGCAATTGTTTTACGTACTTTAGGATAGGAAATAGTAAGTCGAGTATCACAGTAAATGGGTGATTTAATTCCAGATGCCCATGTAAATAAATCTTTAGGACTTAATTCAACTGCCCCTACTTCTAATAATCCTTGTGCTACTTCTTTTTGTATTGTCATGTTATTGTCCTCCCCATTGTGCTTGTACTGTGTGATACGCTTCTACTACATCATCAGCTTGTGTAATCGCGCGTCCTACGACAATATGTGTTGATCCATTTTCTTTTGCGAATGCTGGCGTTGCCACACGTTTTTGGTCATGTGATGCACCACCAGATAAGCGAATCCCAGGTGTAACTTTCAGAAAATCTTTGCCACATATTTCTTCGATTGCCTTCGCCTCTAAAACGGAGCAAACCACTCCATCCAGCCCTGATTCTTTTGCGAGTTTAGCATAATTTAGAACAGATTCTTCTAGTGTTGTCTTAATTTTTTGCTCTTGTTGCATTTGTTCCTCACTTGTTGAAGTAAGTTGTGTTACTGCGATTAATGCAGGGCGTTTTTTTCCAGCAGGTGTACCTTCTTGTAAACCTTCTAAAGCTGCTTTCATCATTGTACTTCCACCTGCAGCGTGAACATTTACAATATCTACACCTAGTTTTGCTAAACCTCTCATAGCTGATTTAACAGTATTTGGAATATCGTGAAGTTTTAAATCTAGAAAAACTTCATGTCCTTGCTCTTTTATTTTTTTGATGATGGAAGGACCTTCTTGTAAATAAAGCTCAAGGCCAACTTTCACAAATAATGGTTCATGAAATTGAGAAAGAAAGTTGTAAACATTCTTGTCTGAAGGAAAATCTAATGCGATGATCGGCTTATTTGTCATTTATCGATAGCTCCTTCCGATAAGATCTGTTATTTTTTCGCATGCTAGTTCGTCTAATTTTTGTGGTAG
This sequence comes from Rummeliibacillus pycnus, assembly GCF_050459865.1. GTDB lineage: Bacteria > Bacillota > Bacilli > Bacillales_A > Planococcaceae > Rummeliibacillus > Rummeliibacillus pycnus_B. The sequence continues at coordinate 90,751 of NZ_JBCMNM010000021.1, read as the reverse complement.
TTCATCTATAATATTTGGGCATACAAAAGGATCCACAAAGTTTGCAGTACCAACAGCTACAGCACTTGCACCCGCAGATAAGAAATCAATTACATCCTCAGTATTCGTAATACCACCCATACCAATGATTGGTATTTTCACTTGTTGGCTTACATCGTAAACCATTCGTATAGCAACTGGTTTAACAGCTGGACCTGATAATCCTCCTGTTCCATTTGCAATAATTGGTTTTCCTGTAATCGGGTTTAGTCGCATTCCGATTAACGTATTAATCATTGTAAGACCATCCGCACCGGCTGCTTCTACCGCCTTTGCAATCTCAGCAATATTTGTAACATTCGGTGATAGCTTTACATATACAGGAACACTTGATACAGCTTTGACAGCAGCAGTTAACTCGCCAGCAGTTTTTGCATCCGTACCAAATTGAATACCACCACATTTTACATTTGGACATGAGATATTAAGTTCTAAAGCTTTAACGTTTGGAGCCGTTGATATTTTTTCTGCGACAGCTACATAATCAGCGGTTTCTGTTCCAGCTACATTTGCAATGATTGGTACATCATGTTGTTCTAACCATGGTAATTCATATTCCATTACATGCGCTAAACCTGGATTTTGTAGACCAATTGCATTTAACATTCCAGAAGAAGTTTCTGCTACACGAGGTGTTGGATTTCCTTTTCGTGTTTCTAAAGTTGTAGCTTTGATCATAATAGCGCCCAATTTGGAAAGGTCGTATAAATTTGCAAACTCTTGACCGAAACCAAAGCAGCCTGATGCCGGAATAATTGGGTTTTTCAATGATAAACCTGGTAATTCAACTTGTAATCGATTCATAGTGCAACTACTCCTCTCGGGAAGACTGGACCATCTGAACAGATTTTCAAATAATCTGGTGCTACTGCATCTGTTGTATCGCAAACACAAGCATAACAAGCACCGATTCCACATCCCATTCTCTCTTCAAAAGATAGGAATCCTTTTTTATCCGGAAATGCTTGTTCCAATGCTTTTAACATTGGGATTGGACCACAGCTATAGAAAACATCAAATGCTGGATCTAGTTGTGCTAATAAATCAGTTACGAAACCTTTTGAGCCATAGCTTCCATCAGCCGTAACAATATAGGTTTCGCCTAGTTCATTAAATTGCTTTTCATAAAAAACATTTTCAAATGATTGGAATCCTAAGACATGGATTGTACGAACACCATTTGCATTTAGTTGTTTAGAAAGTTCGTACAATGGTGGTACGCCAATTCCTCCACCAACAAGTAATGCCGTTTCGCCCTCTGTAGCAGCTTCTACAGGGAAACCATTGCCTAAAGGTCCAAGTACATCAACCTCATCTCCAGGTTGTTTTAAAGCGAGCATTTTCGTACCACGTCCACCCGCACGATAGAGCATTGTAAACTCCATATGTTCTGTATCAATAGAACAGATACTAATAGGTCTTCTAAGTAAAGGTTCGTAGCTATCTGAAACACGGATGTGAACGAACTGACCTGGTTGTTTCATTTCAAGTGCAAGCTGACCAATTAAGGTCAGCTCAAAAATATCGTCTGCTATTTGTTTATGACGAACTACTTTCATTCTTTCTTGTTTAATCATGCGTTCACCTCTAACTCTGCTTTTGGCATTGCACTAGCTGTGAATGTCATTGACTCAATTACACGTAAAATCGCTTCGGCTGTATCAAGTGAAGTTAGACAAGCAACTCCATTTTCTACTGATTCACGACGAATTCTAAAGCCGTCACGTGCTGGTTGTTTTCCTTTAGTCAGTGTATTGATTACAAGTTGTGCATTACCATTCTGAATTACATCAAGTAATGTCGGACCATTTGAACCAATCTTATCTACGATCGTTGTTTGGATACCTGCTTGTGCTAAAGCTTCGGCTGTACCTGGCGTTGCTAGAATTGAGTAGCCAATTTCAACAAAACGTTTTGCAAGTGCGATTGCTTCTTCTTTGTCTTTATCTGCCACTGTCATTAATACTGCACCGTGATCTTCAATCTTCATACCTGCTGCTACAAAGCCTTTGTATAGCGCTTTTTCAAGTGTACTATCTTTACCCATTACTTCACCCGTTGATTTCATTTCAGGTCCTAATGTTGTATCAACACGACGAAGTTTAGCAAAACTGAATACTGGGACTTTTACGAACACTCCATCTTTTGCTTGCGCTAAACCAGTTGGATAGCCTTGTTGTGTAATGGATTGACCAAGAATAGCTTTTGTTGCAACATTTGCCATTGGAATATTCGTAATTTTACTTAGGAATGGTACTGTACGTGACGCACGTGGGTTAACTTCGATTACATAAACAACATCTTTTGAAATAACATATTGAATATTCATCAACCCTATAATTCCTAAACCTTTTGCAAGTCTTGTTGTATAATCCACCAATGTATCTATATGTTTTTGTGATAAGTTTTGAGGCGGATAAACTGCTATTGAGTCACCAGAGTGAACCCCTGCACGTTCGATATGTTCCATAATCCCTGGGATTAGAACATTTTCACCATCGCAAATTGCATCGACTTCAATTTCTTTACCAGTTAAGTAACGGTCGATCAAAACTGGATGCTCAGGAGATGCTTCAACCGCATGTTCCATATAGTGTTTTAACTCATCTGTGTTATAGACAATTTCCATTGCACGACCACCAAGTACATAAGAAGGACGCACTAGGACTGGGTAGCCGATTGCTTCAGCAATTGCGACTGCTTCTGGTGTATTTGTAGCTGTTTTACCTTTTGGTTGAGGAATGCCTAATTCATGAAGTGCTTCCTCGAAACGATCACGTGATTCAGCACGGTCGATTGAATCCAATGATGTACCTAAGATTTTCACACCACGAGCCTCTAATTTATCCGCAAGATTAATCGCTGTTTGACCACCGAATTGAACGACAACACCTTTTGGTTTTTCGAGGTCGATAATATGCATTACATCTTCAATTGTTAGTGGTTCAAAGTAAAGCTTGTCTGAGATTGAGAAGTCTGTTGATACTGTTTCTGGATTTGAGTTGATGATAATTGCTTCGTATCCTGCTTCTTGAATTGCCCATACAGAGTGTACAGTTGCATAGTCAAATTCAACCCCTTGTCCGATACGAATTGGGCCAGAGCCAAGTACGATCACTGATTCTCGTTCAGAGCGAATTGATTCATTCTCATCTTCGTATGTGCCATAGAAGTATGGTGTTTCAGATTCGAATTCTGCTGCACATGTATCTACCATCTTGTAAACTGGGATGATGCCGTGCTCTTTACGGAAGTCGTATACTTCACCTCCTGTCATACCCCATAGTTTCCCAATTGTTTCATCAGCAAAACCATTTTTCTTTGCATGACGTAAAACTTCAATATCTTGTGGATTTTCTTTTAAAGTCGTTTCGTAATCAATGATATTTTTGAATTTATCTAAGAAGAATAAATCGATTTTACTCCATTCATGGATTTGTTCGATTGTTACCCCTCTTCTAAGTGCCTCACCCAAGAAGAATAAGCGTTCATCTCCTGCTTTTTTAACACGTTTTTCAATCCAGGCATCCGTTAGTTCTTCAGCATTTTTCATTTCTATATGTTTATGCCCTGTTTCTAATGATCGAACAGCTTTTAACATAGCTTCTTCAAAATTACGACCGATTGCCATAACTTCCCCTGTTGCTTTCATTTGAGTACCTAAGTTACGTTTAGCTGTTTCAAATTTATCAAATGGCCAACGTGGGATTTTCGCTACGACATAGTCAAGTGCTGGTTCGAAACAAGCGTAAGTTTTTCCTGTTACTGGATTGATCATCTCATCTAATGTTAAGCCTACTGCAATTTTGGCAGCTAGCTTGGCAATTGGATACCCTGTTGCTTTTGAAGCAAGAGCAGATGAACGAGATACACGAGGGTTTACTTCGATAATGTAGTAGTTAAAGCTATTTGGGTCCAGTGCAAGTTGTACATTACAACCACCCTCGATCCCTAGAGCACGAATAATTTTTAAAGATACATTACGTAGCATATGATATTCACGGTCAGATAGTGTTTGAGAAGGAGCTACTACTATAGAATCACCTGTATGAATTCCTACTGGGTCAACATTTTCCATGTTACATACTACAATGGCATTGTCTTTTGAGTCACGCATCACTTCATATTCAATTTCTTTGTAGCCAGCGATTGATTTTTCAAGTAGACATTGTGTTACTGGTGAATATTTTAAGCCTGATGTAACAATTTCTTGAAGATCTTGTTCATTGTAGCAAATACCGCCACCAGTACCACCTAGAGTAAAGGCTGGGCGAACGATTACAGGATAACCAATTTTCTCAACAAATGCTTCAGCTTCATCTAGGTTGTGGACGATTTCTGATTCCGGTGTTGGTACATCTAGTTTATACATTAGATTACGGAATAAGTCGCGGTCCTCAGCTTGATTAATCGCATTTAATTTCGTACCAAGAATTTCAATTCCTAGCTCATCTAAAATACCTGATTCATGGAGCTCTATTGCCATATTTAAACCAGTTTGCCCCCCAAGTGTAGGTAAGATAGCATCTGGACGTTCTTTTCGTAATATACGTGAGACAAATTCAAGTGAAATTGGTTCGATGTAAACCTTATCTGCAATTTCAGTATCTGTCATGATTGTTGCGGGATTTGAGTTAATCAGAATAACTCGGTAACCTTCCTCTTTAAGAGATAGGCAGGCTTGAGTACCTGCATAGTCGAATTCTGCTGCTTGACCAATAACGATTGGGCCGGAACCGATAACTAAAATGGATTTGATATCTTGACGTTTAGGCATGTTGTTCTTGCTCCTCTCTAGTATTGTTAATCATTAACTCAATAAATTCATCGAATAAGTGGTTAGGATCTTCAGGTCCAGGTGAAGCTTCTGGATGATATTGCACAGTGAATACTGGATATTTTTTGTGACGTAATCCTTCACAAGTTCCATCATTTAGGGCAATATGAGTAACTTCCAGATCTGTTCCTTCAAGTGAATCACTATCAATCGCAAAGCCATGATTTTGAGAAGTTAATTCTGTACGACCTGTACGAAGATCTTTTACCGGATGGTTCGCACCACGGTGTCCAAATTTCAGTTTGAATGATTTCGCTCCACATGCAAGTCCGAATAATTGATGTCCTAAGCAAATACCGAAGATTGGCACTTTCCCGATTAATTCTCTTACTGTTTCGATTGCCTCAGGTACATCTTGTGGATTTCCTGGTCCATTCGATAACATAATGCCATCAGGATGATAAGCTAGAACTTCTTGTGCGGTTGTATTATATGGTACAACAATGACATCACAGTCACGTTTGTTTAACTCACGAAGAATCCCATGTTTCATACCGAAATCCATTAATACGACGCGTTTTCCACGTCCTGGAGATGGGTAAGCACTTTTAGTAGATACTTGAGCCACTTGGTCTATTGGAAACGTTGTATTACGTAAACGATTTACTACTTCTTCTACATTCACTTCTACGCCAGCTGCTGAAAGAAAACCTTTTACAGCACCTTCGTTACGAATTAAACGAGTTAGTTTTCGTGTATCGATTCCTTCAATACCAGGAATGTCTTTTAACTTGAAGTAATCATCTAATGTTCCTTCATTACGAAAGTTTGATGGTGCTTTAGCTAATTCGTGAACCACGAAACCTTTGATTGAAGGTGTGATTGTTTCAAAGTCATCACGGTTAATACCGTAATTCCCTATTAATGGATAAGTCATCGTAACAATTTGACCGCAGAAAGATGGATCGGAAAGTGTTTCTTGATAGCCTGTCATCCCTGTAGTGAATACAACTTCACCATCCGATTCTTTTTCACTACCAAAAGCTTGTCCTTCAAATACTTCGCCTGTTTCTAAAATCAGTTTTCTTGTTGTCATTGTGCATCCTCCCATACAATATTACCTTCAAAAATTGTTAGTACTGGCCAGCCAGTCGCTTTCCATCCGTTAAATGGTGTATTTTTTCCCTTTGATACAAATCCTTCAGCATCTACAACTTTTTCATTTTCTATGTCAATTAGCACTAGATCAGCTGCTGCTCCCACTTCTAATGTGCCATAAGGTAAATTGAAGAGTTTGGAAGGTTTAACTGTCATCCAATCAATTAGTTGTCGTAATGTCCATTTTCCTGTTTTCACAAATTGTGTATACAGTAATGGAAATGCTGTTTCAAATCCGACAATACCAAATGGTGCTCCAACCATACCGCAGCATTTTTCTTCTTTGGTATGTGGTGCGTGATCAGTTGCGATACAGTCGATTGTTCCATCAAGTAATCCTTCATGAAGTGCTTTCCAGTCATCGTTTGCACGTAAAGGCGGATTCATCTTCCAATTGGCATCATCGCTTGGAATGTCCATCTCCTCTAGTAGTAAGTGGTGTGGGCAAACCTCTGCTGTCACATTAATGCCAGCCGCTTTAGCATCTCGTACAACACGAACAGATTCTTTTGTTGATACGTGGCACACATGATAGTGAGCTCCAGCTGCTTCGGCCAAAAGCACATCACGTGCAATTTGAACAGATTCACAGATTGAAGGAATCCCTGGAAGCCCTAATTCTTTATTGCGTTTTCCATCGTGCATTACCCCATCATAGATGAGTGAGTTATCTTCACAATGGGCTACAACTGCCATGTTAATCGCAGCTGCATCCTTCATTTGTTCAAACATTGTTGCAGCTTCTTGAACGCCTACTCCATCATCTGAGAAGGCAACTGCCCCATGCTCTTTTAATGCTTTTAAATCTGTGCGAGCATCACCTGATTGTGCAACTGTTAATGAGCCATATGGTAACACGCGAACAACTGCACTTTTTTCGATTAAGCCATTTATCATATCTAGATTTTCAACTGAGTCTGGTACTGGTTTTGTGTTTGGCATTGCACAAATAGTTGTGAAACCGCCTTTTGCTGCTGATGCGGATCCTGTTGCGATTGTTTCTTTATGTTCAAACCCTGGTTCACGTAAATGAACATGAACATCGACAAAACCTGGTGAAGCGACGTAGCCCTTACCATCGATTACTTCGTCCGCTTGCTTACCTAGGTTTTCACCGATTGCAGCAATCTTGCCGTCCTCGATGAAAATTTCTCCTACTGTCAGTTCCCCTGCTGCACTTACTAACTGTACATTTTGAATAAGTTTTGTCATCGTTAATTTCTCTCCTTTAAGATGGTTTCAACAATGGCCATTCGTACAAATACACCGTTATGTACTTGCTTGAAGATTCGTGAACGGTCACATTCGACTAAAGATGAATCAATTTCAACTCCTCGATTCACTGGTGCTGGATGCATGATGATTGCACCGGCCTTCATTTGTTGTTCACGTTTTACTGTAAGACCGTATTGCTTGTGATAGCCTTCTGTTGTGAATCCTTCATAAGCTGCATCGCGTTCATGTTGAACACGGAGTAGCATAATGACATCACTAGTTTCGATGAGGTCATCCCATTCATGATGAGCCTCCGTGTATTTTCCTTGCCACTCAGGAGGGCAAACAATATTAACATTTGCACCAAATCGACGGAGTGCTGTAATATTTGATTTTGCGACTCGGCTATGGGATACATCTCCAGCGATTGTAATATTTAACCCTTCGAACTTCCCGAACTCTTTGAATATTGTGTATAAATCTAGCATAGATTGAGAAGGATGTTGTCCGGCTCCATCTCCTGCATTAATCACAGATACGTTAATGCCTTCTAATAATTCTTCATAATAGGCATCCTTTTTATGACGAATAACTACTGCATCCATACCAATTGATTCTAACGTTTTCACTGTATCGTACAATGTTTCACCCTTTAATGTACTTGAAAATCCTGCTTCGAAAGGTATCACTGTTGTGCCTAAGCGTCGTTCAGCAGTTTCAAAGCTAGTTTTTGTTCTAGTACTTGGTTCGAAGAATAGGTTTGCTACTAAGTAGTCTCTTTCTAGTTGTGGTTTTGCCCCCGCTTCAAACTCTTTAGCGCGTTTCAAAATTGCTTCGATCTCTTCGTTAGATACATTTTCCATTGTCAGTAGATTTTTCATCATGTGCCTCCTAGTATTGTTGAAATAAAAAGCCCCCTTGGTAATTCAAGGAGGCGGAGGAAGGATATGACATGATAGACTTGTACTTTTTTCACCCAAGTTTATCGTATCAAATCACCCTTCTGTGCCTCTCTGGGCAACCTTTAAAAGGTAAATTATATGTTATTTAATTTTGCCGTTGTTCATTAAGCTCTTCTTTTTGAAGTTCAAGATCTGGTTGAGCTTTTCCAGGTAAGATTAGATTTAACACTACACCAACGATTGCCGCTAAAGCCATTCCTTGGATTGAGAACGTATCGGAGAATACGATCTTCGCACCACCAATTCCTAGAATTAGGATAACAGAAGCAATAACTAGGTTACGTTTATCATCGAAGTCGATCTTATTTTCAACTAGCATTCTCAAACCACTAGAAGCGATAATACCGAATAGTAGGATCGAAACCCCACCAAGTACTGGTGTTGGAATCGTACCAACAAGTGCCATTAACTTACCGGAGAAAGCTAAGATGATTGCACATACTGCTGCTCCACCGATCACCCAAACACTGAATACACGAGTTAACACAAGTACTCCGATGTTTTCGCCATAAGTAGTTTTAGGAGGACCACCGATTAATGAACTGATTAATGTACCAAGACCATCACCTAATAATGAACGATTTAAGCCAGGATTTTTGATGAAGTTACGGTTTACTACTTTTCCTAAAACCAATTGGTGACCAATATGTTCTGAAATGGTTACTATTACGATTGGAACCATCGCTAGAAGCAATGTTGATGTAATTTTAAAGTCGTAATCGATACCTGGAATTAAGAAATCTGGTGCTTGAAACCATTTTGCTTCAATGACTTTGTTAAAATCGATTAATTGTGTTCCGAAAACTGAATCTGAAATAAGAGATGCGATGTAACCAACAACCATTCCGATTAATATTGGCATTGTACTAATAACGCCTTTAAAGTAATTGTTACAGATGATTGCTGCGATTAATGTAATCAAAGCTACTACAAAATAAGGTAGACTGTAAACCGCGTCTGGTGTATTAGCATTTTTGTACATTGCCATATTGACTGCAGTTACCGCTAAGCCCAAGCCGATTACCATAATAACTGGAGCTACTACAATTGGCGGCAAGATTTTCATAATCCATTTATAGCCTGTTTTCCAAATGAATAATGATACAAGTCCGTATACTAATCCGACTGCCATAGCTCCAATCATTGCACTACCAGGACCACCTGCAAGAGATGCTACTTGAATTGGCGCTATAAATGCGAATGATGACCCTAAATATGCTGGTACTTTAAACTTCGTTACTAATAAGAAAATCAGTGTAGCAATACCACTTGTTAACAACGCAATGGCTGGTGATAAATTTGTTAATGTTGGAACTAATATTGTTGAACCGAACATCGCAAACATATGTTGCAAACTTAATGTAATCAGCTGACCTGTGCTGGGCTTTTCATTGATATCTAAAACAGCATTTGACATATCTTACTTCCCCCGTAAATTTTGCTTTTATCTCTAATCGTATATTGCTACTAAATCTTGTTCATCTACTTCAACCATACTCACAACAATTCTTTCATGACTAGCAGTTGGAATATTCTTTCCGACGAAGTCTGCACGTATTGGTAGTTCACGATGTCCGCGATCTACTAATACAGCAAGTTGAATTTGAGAAGGTCTACCGATATCCATCACAGCATCCATTGCTGCGCGTACTGTTCTTCCTGTATAAAGAACATCATCAACTAAAATCACTTTTTGATTTGTCACATCATACGTAATATCAACTTGTTGCACAAGTGCTTCTCCGTTTGAAGTTTTAAGCGACAAATCATCTCGATATAGAGAAATATCTAGTTCTCCTGATCGAATTTCCTTTTTCTCAATTATATTAATTTTTTGAGCTAATCGTTTTGCTAGAAATGCACCTCTTGTTTTAATTCCTACAAGGATACATTCATCGATTCCTTCATTACGTTCGATAATTTCATGTGCAATACGTGTTAATGCTCTATTCATAGCTGCTTGGTCTAAAAGATCGGCCTTTTTTGTCACTATTAGTACCTCCTCTCATCGCTTATAAAACAAAAAACCTCTTGAGCTAAAAGCCCAAGAGGATATAGGTATACTTATAGATATGTCAAATAAACTGCAAACTCATACAGTAATCTCACATTCTTCGCATCCCTTTTCAGCCTCTCTGGACTGTCTTTAAAAGGTGAATATTAGATTTTCACTATAATCATTATAGACTTCTATGACTTAAAATGTCAATAGTTCTTTTTCAATTCATCTAGCAATTGTTGATAATCTTCAGGTAGTGGTACTTCAAATTCTAAATACTCGTTTGTTGCCGGATGTACGAATCCTAAAATTCCTGCATGTAATACTTGACCATTAAAATCGATTGTTTTCTTTGGTCCATACTTTGGATCACCTACTAAAGGATAACCAATATAATTCATATGCACACGAATTTGATGTGTACGTCCAGTTTCAAGGCGACATTCGACTAAGGTATATTCCACACCAAAACGACCAATCACTTGGAAATGTGTTACCGCATGTTTTCCATTATCGACTACACCCATTTTTTGACGATCTTTCGTATCACGTCCAATTGGTGCATCAATGGTACCCTTATCATGTGGAATATGGCCATGAACTAATGCTGTATAACGACGAGTCACAGTTTTATCAACTAATTGTTGAACAAGTGATTCATGTGCCTTATCATTTTTGGCTACCATTAATAGGCCGGATGTATCTTTGTCAATACGATGAACAATACCTGGGCGCATAATGCCATTAATTCCTGATAGATCTTTACAATGATACATTAAGCCATTTACTAAAGTACCTGTTGTATGACCTGGTGCAGGATGCACAACCATACCTTTTGGTTTGTTGACAACAAGAACATCAGAATCTTCATAGACAATTTCAAGATTCAAATCTTCAGCAATAATTTCAAGAGGTTCTGGCTCAGGAGGCGTAACAGTAATCACATCTCCTTCTTTTACTTTGTATTTTTGTTTTATTACTTGTCCGTTCACGACAACAAAACCATCCTGTACAAATCCTTGAATTTGTGTTCGTGACCAGTCTTGTTGCATTGAGGCAAGGGCTTTATCGATACGTTCGCCTTTAACCTCTGCTGTTACAGTAAATGTGACTGACATTACTTCACCTTTTTCTTTTCTAGTTTTTCTTCAAATAGCATATAAATAATGAGCATGATTACTCCAAATGTTAATGCTGCATCTGCAATATTGAATATAGGAAAATCATAGTTTATGACTGGGATAATTACATGTACAAAATCTACTACTTCACCACGGAATATTCGGTCGATAAAGTTACCTATCGCCCCACCTAATAAAAGCATTAAGCTTACTTGGAACATAGGTTTTCCTTTACTTTCCTTATGGAAGTAATAAATAATTCCCACAATTACAATTAATGTAACAAGTGCAAACAGCCAAAATTGACCTTGTAGCATCCCCCATGCTGCACCACGATTACGATGTGAATATAAGCCAAAATATGGATCAATCAATGTAATACTTTCACCATAATTCATGTTTTTGACAATACTCCATTTTGACAGTTGATCAAGTATGATCACGAAAATAGCTATTCCATAATATTTATACACAGCAAATCCTCCGTTTACTCCGAATCTAACCTATTTTATCATATAATGACCGATTTCGAAAAAACAGACCATCTTTTATTAAATTATGTGGACACTAAAAATAATCTGAAAAGAACCAAATGAAAAAATGACCGTCCACTGGATGTGAACGGCCACCTTCTTTTTTATTTTCTTATTCTACATCTGCATAGTATTTTTCGACCACATCTGCACAATGTTCACAAAGTGTTGGATGATTGTGGTTGAGACCTACTGTTTTTGAGATAGTCCAGCAACGTTCACATTTTTCGCCTTCTGCTTTTTCAACAGAAACTGAAACTTTTTCTGTTTTAACAGCATCTGCTGGTGCATCGGCTAATACCCCGCCGACTACAAATTCCGAAACGATATTAAGTTGAGCAAAATGAATATTTGCATCACTTAGAAGTGAAACTGTTTCGTCATCACCATAAACTGTAACTTTAGCTTCTAATGACTTACCGATTGTTTTTGCATTACGAGCTTCTTCTAATGCTTTTAAAACAGCGTTGCGTACGTTCATGATTTTTGCCCATTTATCAGTTAGAGCTGTAAAGTTTTCTTTTTGAACAGCATCTGGCATATCAGTTAGTTGAACACTTTCAACGTCTTTATATTGCAGATATGACCACATTTCATCTGTAGTGTGAGGGATGATTGGCGTCATAATTTTCAATAATGCATGTAACGTATCATACATAACAGATTGCATTGCACGACGAGCATTAACATCTGCACCTTCAATATAAACAACGTCTTTTGCAATATCTAAATAGAATGAACTTAGTTCAGTTGCTACAAAGTTATTTACAGCTTTATAAACAGTTGCAAATTCATATTGATCATAAGCATCACGTGAAGTTTTGATAAGGTTTTGAAGTTCCATGTACATATATTGGTCTACTTCACGAAGATTTTCATAAGCTACATAGTCGTTTTCTGGATTAAAGTCGTGTAAGTTACCATGTAAGAATTTAAGTGTATTACGGATTTTACGGTATACTTCAGAAACTTGTTTTAACATATCCATAGAAATACGAACGTCTGCTGTATAGTCAACTGATGCTACCCATAAGCGAAGGATATCTGCACCGTATTGGTTCATGACTTTACTTGGTGCAATGATATTACCTAGTGACTTACTCATTTTATGTCCTTCTCCATCTAACACAAAGCCGTGAGATAGTAAGCCTTTGTATGGAGCGTGGCCATTAATCGCAACAGAAGTGATTAATGATGAGTTAAACCATCCACGATACTGGTCAGAACCTTCTAAATATAAATCTGCTGGATAACGAAGTTCTGGGCGTTCTTCAAGTACACCTTGGTGTGTTGAACCTGAATCAAACCATACATCCATAATGTCATTTTCTTTCGTAAATTCACCATTTGGAGAACCAGGGTGAGTAAATCCTTCAGGAAGTAATTCTTTTGCTGTTTTTTGGAACCAAATATTAGAACCCTGTTCACGGAATAATTCTTGTACGTGAGCAATTGTTTCTTCTGTAATGATTTCTTCACCGTTTTCAGCATAGAATACCGGAATTGGAACACCCCACGCACGTTGACGAGAAATACACCAGTCACCACGATCACGAATCATGTTGTATAGACGAGTCTCACCCCAAACTGGTGTGAAGTTTGTGTCGCGAATTGCTTGTAGTAATTCTGGACGGAATTTATCAATAGATGCAAACCATTGTGGTGTTGCACGGAAAATAACAGGTTTTTTTGTACGCCAGTCATGTGGGTATGAATGCGTAAAGAATGATAGATTTAATAATGCGCCAACTTCTTCAAGTTTTTCACAAATTGGTTTGTTTGCTTTGTCATAGAACATACCAGCAAATTCGCCAGCAGCTTCAGTTAAGCAACCTTTATGATCTACAACTGAAAGAATTTCTAAGCCATTTCGTTTACCAACTTGATAGTCATCTTCCCCGTGACCAGGAGCTGTATGAACACAACCAGTACCAGCTTCAAGTGTTACGTGGTCGCCAGTCATAACTAATGATTCACGATCGAATAATGGATGTTGAGCTGTAACATTTTCAAGGTCATTACCTGCGATTTCACGGTCGATTTCAGGATTTTCCCAACCAAGTTTTTCTGCAACTTTTTCAATTAAACCTTTAGCGATAATGTATTTAGCACCATTTGCTTTCACAACTGCATATGTGAATTCAGGGTTTACAGAAATACCAAGGTTTGCTGGCATTGTCCAAGGAGTAGTAGTCCAGATAATGAATTTTTCATCATTATTAACCACACCTTTACCATCTTTCACGTCGAACGCAACGTAGATTGACGGTGATTTGATATCTTTATATTCGATTTCAGCTTCAGCTAGTGCAGATTCACTTGATGGTGACCAGTAAACAGGTTTCATCCCTTTATAAATGTAACCTTTTTTAGCCATTGCACCGAATACACCGATTTGACGAGCTTCAAACTCAGGTTTTAAAGTGATATAAGGGTTTTTCCAGTCTCCACGTACACCGATTCGCATAAATTGCTCACGTTGACGTTCTACTTGTTCATATGCATAGTCTTTACATAATTCACGGAATTCAGCAATAGTCATTTTTTTACGGTCATGACCTTTGTTTGTTAAAGCTTGCTCGATAGGAAGACCATGTGTATCCCAACCCGGAACATAAGGAACGTAGTAGCCAGTCATTGAACGATGACGGTTAATCATATCTTTTAATACTTTGTTTAATGCATGCCCCATATGAAGATCGCCATTAGCATATGGAGGACCGTCATGAAGGATGAAAGCAGGACGATCTTTTGTTCGTTCAAGAACTTTCGCATTAATGTCCATTTCTTCCCATTTTTCTTGGATTTTTGGTTCATTGTTTGGAAGATTTCCTCGCATAGGGAAATCTGTTTTTGGCATCAATAGGGTATTTTTGTATTCCATATTGAATAATCCTCCTTTAATAAGCTCTTTTAAAAGTTAATGTTGATTTTTCATCTTAATACTTAACAGCATAAAATAATAAAAAAACTCCTCATCCCAAAAAGGGACGAGGAGGAGTTATCTCGCGGTACCACCCTAGTTGCGTCGATGTTAATGACGCCTCTTTAGACACCGTAACGTGGTGTTAACGAGACTGCTTACTTGGTTCAGCAATCTAGTTCAGGAGTGATTTTCCTTAATAAGTGTTTTGTTTGAGCTTCCACTATCCTCAAATCGCTTGGCAGCACTTATAAAATACTGTCTCCATCATAACTTTTTATAGATATATGATGACATTATAGAAAAACAAAGACCTAGAGTCAAGTATCTAAATTATTAATCCTGTGGTAAATCTAAACGTTCTAATTCTGTTGTATCGACTTCATATTCCATCAAATGATCCCAATCATCTGATTCGATTAAATCTAGTTGAGCTTCTACAATCATTTTGAAACGATTTCGGAAGACTTTAGATTGTTTTTTCAATTCTTCAATTTCCAAAGCTATACGACGTGCTTTAGAAAGTGCTTCATTGACAATACGATCCGCATTTTTTTCTGCTTCTTTGACAATTAGCTTTGCTTCTTTTTGGGAGTTGCGACGAACTTCCTCTGCTGCTTCTTGAGCAATAACAATTGATTTTTGTAATGTTTCTTCAATTGAATTATAGTGGCCAATTTGCTCTTTACTTGAAAGAAGTTTTTCTTCTAATTCTTTTTTTTCTTTTAATACTAGTTCATAGTCTTTAATAACTTGTTCTAGAAATTCATTTACTTCATCTTCATTGTAACCTCTAAAACCACGACTAAACTCTTGGTTATGTATATCAAGTGGCGATAATGGCATATTTTTTTGCACCTCTCCTTAACAGCATTTACTCATTATTATACCTTTGTCTATTAGTAACTTCATCAAGATTTACAAAATTTTTGTTGAAAATTATGATTTCCGTTCTATTCGACCAATTTTAATGCGAATTTTATCTTTTTTTGTTTTTCCTTCAATTGTTTTTATAAAGAATCGACCATAGCCACGGATAGATAATAAATCTGATTCATGCAATTCGAATGCTACTTGTTCACGTACAGCAAAATTCACTTTTACTTTACCACTATTAATCAACATAGCAGCTTTTTGTCGAGAAATTGGGTAAACAGACGCTAAGACGGTATCCAATCGCATTGAGCTGGTTGTAAGCATTTGTTCCATCCAATGTGATTCAACTGGCAATACTGTGGCACCTTCCTGCAATTCTATTACATGAGCTTTCGCCTTACCAATTTGAACAAGATTCACTCTTACATAATCAAGAATTTCCTTAGCTACTGCAAACTGTGCAGTTGATTCATCTAATCTAATATCCCCAAATTTTGCACGATCTAAGCCAAGCGATAGTAATGCACCTAATACATCAGGGTGTTTCAATTGGATAAAATTAGAGGGAAAATGAAGCTCGCATATTGTAATATCATAATCTTCATCAGATGGTTGAAAATAGTCAGGAAAGATAAGCAATCGTTGACGTTCAGCCTCACTGAATCGTCCAAAAGAAGACACTAATACATTTCCGTTTTTTCCCACTATCGAGTGTACAATTAATTGTTGACGCGGATCCAAAAAATCCGTTAGTTTTGGGGCATAACGATCTTCTACTTCCTTTTTCCAACCTATTACTTGTTCTATAAATGTTTTTTCTTCTGGTCTAAAATGTTGGAATATGTCCTCCATCATCTATCCCCCTATCGTAAAAAAATCCTCACCTTATAGTGAGGACACTAAAAAATTATTTTATTACAATTACGTTATTACCGAAGTAAAATTAGCTCCGCTTTCCGTGGGCGAACTGACGAGCCTCGTCGCAGAAAAAATCTCGCTGTGGGGTCTCATCTAGCTCGTTTTCCCACAGGAGTTTCCGCTAATTCCACCTCAACAAAGATAGCTGGATTTAAAATACAATATAACTCAATACATAAAACACGCCAGTTTGCACTAAGTTCAATACGAATAATGCAACAATTGGCGAAATATCAATCATACCAATAGGCGGGATAAAACGTCTAAAGATATCCAAGTATGGATCACAAATTTTAGCTAAAATTCTTCCCACCGTAGATCCGTAAGCTGCTGGTATCCAAGACATCAGAATATACACAATTAGCGCAATTGAATAAATCTGAAATAAGTAATTAACAATTGTAAATATTGCCATTAATAGTTAAACTCCTCTATTGTAAATCTTCATAGTAATAATCTGAAATATTTCCGTCTACTTCTACGTTATCTGGTGTACATAAGAATATATCGGTACCGATTCGTTTGATGTCTCCACCTAAGGCAAAAATAGTTCCACTTAAAAAATCGATGATTCGTATTCCTTGTTCTCGATCAATACGTTGTAAATTAACCACAACAGCCCGCTTGTTTTTTAAATTATCAGCAATATCTTGCGCTTCTGCATAAACACGTGGTTCAGATAAAACAACTTTTGATGTTTTTTGTGTAATACTTACAAGATTAGGGACATTTGAATGCTCTACTTGTTTTTGACGTTCTTTTACTGTTGGTTTCTTAACAGCTGCTGGTTTACTTACCGCCGGCTTTACTTGTTGTCTTGGAACTGATGTTGCTGTTTGCTGACGAACAGATTCTTGTTGCACATCCTGTTCTTCCACATAGTCATCATCCTCTTCCAAATAGAAAAAGTTTTTCAGTTTATCTTTCACCTTCATTAGATTCCCTTCTTTCATTGCCAACTAGAGCTGTGCCAATGCGGACGAACGTAGCACCTTCTTCAATCGCAATTTCATAGTCGTTAGACATGCCCATTGAAAGTTCTGTGCATGGCGCGTATTCATAACCTTTACTAGCAATCTCTAACTGTAATTTTTTTAGATCTTTAAAAACACTTCGAATAAGTTCTTTATCTTCTGTGTTAGGTGCCATTGTCATCAAGCCTGCCACACGAATATGTGGATAGTCTGATAATTGTTCGATAAAGGTTGGCAATTCTACCGGTGATAGACCGTGTTTTGCCTCTTCACCGGATACATTAACTTGTACAAAACAGTTTACTGGGTGATTGACACGTTTATTAATTTCTTCTGCTAAACTAATACGATCAAGCGAATGTAAATAATCAATTTGATCAATTACTTTTCGAACTTTTCTTGTTTGCATAGAACCAATGTAATGCCAAGTTGCATGATTTGCAATTGTTTCATGTTTTTCTAATAACCCTTCAGGTCGATTTTCGCCTAAATGAGTTAAGCCGGCATCTATTGCTTCAATAGCTCGTTCCGTAGAAACTTGCTTTGTAACTGCAATAATTGTGATATCAGAAATTTCTCTGCCAGCTTTTTTTACAGCATTTTGGATGTTTTTTTGAATATCTTGTAAATTATCAATAATTAATGTCATAGTAGCCTCTTTTTTTTAAAGATACTTGTTACCTAATTGTATCAAGCCTAGTGAGATTTATCAATGAATACCATATTCTTCAGTCCAATCCTTTTACTAATATGATATCTTTTCCAACTACAATAATATCTTCAATAGGGATTTTCAAAGTTTCCTTTTGATTACTAGAGAATGACATGAATTTTTTGGGTTCTGCAACTACAAAAGCTTCAACATATCCAGTATCTTTATGAACAACCGCATCTTCAACATATCCTAAGAAGCGTCCACTATTTGCAGCAATTATTTCTTTACGTTGAATTTCTGAAAAGCGCATTCGCATCCCTCCTAGAGCATTTTATGTATGCAAATGAAAAAAAAGCATCAATCCATTCAAGATTGATGCTAATTTAAAAGCGAAAACGCTTGTATATTATTTCTCACTCGCTTGTTCTTGAATCGTTTTAAGTGCACTTTTTTCTAATCTAGAAATTTGCGCTTGCGAAATTCCTAAATCTTTCGCAATTTCTGTTTGAGTATGACCATAATAATAACGTTTAGAGAGAATATTTTGTTGCCTTCTATCTAATTTTTGTATTTGTTCTTTAATGGATACATACGTCAACCAGCGATCCTCAGAAACTGTTTGGTCTTTTAACTGATCCATCATGTATACAGGATCTCCTCCATCAGCATATATCGGCTCATGCAAGGACATAGGCTCTTGAATTGCATCAAGTGCAAATAATATATCTTCCTGTGGTAAACCTGTCATACGTGCCAAATCAGTTAAATTAGGTTCACGTAATTCTTCAGTTAAAAATTGCTCTTTTGCTTGCATTGCTTTATATGCTATATCACGTAATGATCTAGATACACGTAGTGGATGATGATCTCTTAAGTGTCTTCTAATTTCACCTATAATCATTGGTACTGCATAGGTTGAAAATCGAACATTATGTGATAAGTCAAAATGGTCAATTGATTTTAATAGCCCAATACATCCTACTTGAAACAAATCATCAGCCTGCTCACCTCTATAAGCAAATCGACCGACGATGCTTAATACTAACCGTAAATTACCCATCACAAGTTGTTCTCTTACTTCTTCTTGTCCACTTTGCAATGCAACAAATAATTGCCGCATTTCTTCATGCTTCAAAACAGGTAACGTGGATGTATCAACACCACATATTTCAACTTTTGTTCGCATATTTTGCCCTCCGGATGCTTTATCACTGTTAGTAAATTCAGTGTGTCCGAAACGGATAATTATATGCGTATTATTTCTCTCCAAATTCAACCATTATGACGTTAGTTGATTCAAATGATTACGCAATTCTTGGATGATTTTCTTTTCTAAACGAGAAATATAAGATTGAGAAATACCTAAATGATCTGCTACTTCCTTTTGTGTCATTTCTTCTTTTCCTGCAAGCCCGAAACGACACTCCATAATATAACGTTCTCTTTCATCTAATTTTTGAATAGCATGAAACATATGTTGTCGCTCCATCTTTTTTTCCACATCATCTGTGATTAAATCTTCGTCTGTTCCTAATATATCGGATAGGAGTAACTCATTGCCATCACCATCCGAATTTAACGGCTCGTCTAATGACACTTCTCCCTTCATACGGCTCGTTTTTCGTAGATGCATTAATATTTCATTTTCAATACATCTAGAGGCGTATGTAGCTAATTTTATTTTCTTATCTGCATTAAAAGTTTCGATTGCTTTTATTAAACCAATTGAGCCAATACTGATTAAATCTTCAATAGGCGTTTTAGCATTATCAAATCGTCTTGCAATATACACAACAAGTCTTAAATTATGTTCGATTAATACATCTCTTGCATGCATATCACCATTCTTGAAAGCCGAAATCATCTCTTGCTCTTCCTCTTTTTTTAAAGGTGTCGGCAAGGATTCATGACTACCAATATAAAATGTACCTGTTTGCCTAAAGTTTGCAATTGCTTCAACTAACCAACGCCAAAATCGACGAATCATTAGTAAAACCTCCATTCATTAAATGTGATATAAAGCAGTAAAATGTAATATGGCATCTGCCTCTTGTGGAAACGGGGTGTTTTGAATTGTAATAATAAAAAAACCAGGTGAGATTGGGCGAGTTTCTTCGTCCATAATAAGCCATTTATCATAACGAAGAGCTAAACTATATGTCTTTTTCTCTTGAACAGTCGTAATTGGAATAACGGCCACTCTTTTGAGGTATTCTTCTGGGAACATATCCAAATCATACGGCTCATTTACATCCCACTGAAACAACGCCATTTTAAGATTTTCAGGTAAAGAGTGTTCAATTGCTTTATAACGTACAAAATGAACAGATTTTCCGGATAACGGCTCAACTGTCGTATTTCCTGTATCTATAAAACATTTTAATGAAATGCTGATTTCTCCTATTTGCAATTCACATAATTGAACTAAACGCTGCTGCAAAGTATCACCTCTTGCAACCAGCATTCGACTTTTCAACAAAAATAACCCAGCAGTTGCTACAACACCACTTATTATGATTAAGGTAAATACAGAAGTATGCATCCATAACGGTTCGAATGCGGTAAATAATCCACCTGCAAACAATGCCGCTACAAAACACATAAGTGCTGCCTTCCACCATCTACGGATTTGTATACCAAAAGCAATTGAAATCATTAAAATAAAAGCAATGACCATCATGAGAAATTGGTGACCAAAAATAACGATCCAAATACCAGCAACAAAAGCACTGACTATTAGTCGAATTCTTTTTTGCTGCATATAACAAATTGAATTGGTAAAGGAAAGAATGACATAATTAAAAAGGGCGTTGATTAATATCAGTACTTCGCCATACAATTCACCACCTCCCACATAAAAAAGGTAACATATGATATCTTCAAAAATTGTCAAAGGGTGAATGAAGAAAGCAGAAACTTTCCGACAGAAATACACATTTTTCTAAGTAACTTTCCTTTAGCAAAAATACTTCTAGCCAATAATTTGATAACATTTTAAAATTCTACAGACAACCTCCTGCGATTACTCGAGGCAGAAAAAACCCCGAACTCTTGAGAGCACAGAAAACTCTCACTACAGGGGCACTCATACTAGTTTTAGCTGTAAATTTTTCTTTGCACCGAAAAAGATAGCGTCAGATACAGGCGTGTACGTGCATTCACCTCTACTTTTCAACAACTTTCTCTAAATTGTGTAAATCAACTAATACTGAATCTATTTTTATACACAAAAAAAAGCTATCTACTATGTATTCTAAGTAGATAGCTTTTTCGCTTGTAGATTTATGGATTAACGGCGTTTGTTACGGTTACGTAAAAATGTCGGAATATCCAGTCCATCATCTTGTGAATTTGATTGATATTGAGTTGTTTGACGTGGAATTTCTTGTACAGGCTGAACAACTTCTTCTGAACGTATTTCGCGACTTGCCATTTGATGAACAGGCGCTTGTTGACGAGACGCACCAATTCCACTACGGTTCATAGTACGGCCTTCAAATTGAGGTTCTTCTTCAGAAAACTCAGTTGCAATGACTGTAACCACGATTTCATCTTTTAAATTATCATTGATTACAGCACCAAAGATAATATTAACATCTTCATCAGATGCTGATGATACAATATCAGCTGCTTCTTGAACTTCATATAGACTCAAATTAGAGCCACCAGTCATATTCATAAGTACACCTTTTGCTCCATGAATAGAAGTTTCAAGTAATGGACTTGAAATTGCTTTTTTGGCAGCTTCAACAGCTCGTGTTTCACCTGAAGCAATACCAATACCCATTAATGCAGAACCTTTGTTTGACATAATTGTTTTAACATCGGCAAAGTCTAGGTTGATTAAACCAGGTACAGCGATTAAATCGGAGATACCTTGTACACCTTGACGAAGAACATTATCAGCTTCACGGAATGCTTCAAGCATCGGTGTGTTTTTATCAACAATTTCCAATAAACGATCATTTGGAATAACGATTAATGTATCAACTGCCTCTTTCATAGCAGCTGTTCCATTAATGGCCTGTTTTTGACGTTTTTTCCCTTCAAAAGTGAATGGTCGAGTTACAACGCCAACTGTTAACGCACCAAGATCCTTAGCGATTTGAGCAATGACAGGTGCTGCACCAGTACCTGTACCGCCACCCATACCTGCAGTTACGAAAACCATGTCCGCACCACTTAAGGCTTCTTCAATTTGTTCTTTGCTTTCTTCTGCAGCTTTTTTACCTACTTCTGGGTTAGCACCTGCTCCTAATCCACGAGTCGATTTAGCACCAATTTGTAATTTCACTTCGGCATTTGATAATTTTAATGCTTGTGCATCAGTATTTACGGCGATAAATTCTACACCTTGTACACCATGTTCAATCATTCGGTTTACGGCATTATTACCTCCACCACCAACACCGATAACTTTAATAATAGCAAGTTGATCGTCATTTGCATCAAATTCTAACATCTCTATTCCTCCTAATTCTGTTAATAATGTGTAGAGAACATCGCCCTTATTATTCTAAAAATCTATTAAAGAAACCCTTAACTTTCGTAAGCACACCATCTCTATGCTCTTGTGATTCATATGGAGAAGCACCTTTTTGTTGATCAATATGATGTTCTTCACGTCCAACTGGTCCCAAAGGAACGTTATCAATGGCATCCCGATTAAATTGTGATTCTTTGTATGCATAACGTATTAAATTAACTGCTGCAGTGTATTCAGGTTCTCTCACGCCAATGTAATCAGGCGTATAAATCTTGACACTTGTTTGTAAAATATGACGTGCTAATTGAGGGAGACCTTCTAATTTTGCAACGCCACCAGTCAATACCACTCCACCTGGCAAATCCTGAATACCCATTCGATATAATTCATCAATAATTAAGTCGAATAATTCTTCAAGTCTAACGCCAATAATTTCGGATATGTATCTTTGACTAAATTGTTCTTTTGTATCTGCACCTATTACTGGAACTTCAAATAGTTCATCTTCTGAAGCATCGTCATAATAAGCATGTCCAAATTCTGTTTTGATCTTTTCTGCTTGTTCTGTAGGTGTTTTTAATACAATTGATAAATCTTTTGTAATATGTTCACCGCCAACTGGAATCATTGCTGTATGCAAAAAATGACCATCTTTGAATACTGCAATCGTAGTTGAACCTCCACCGATATCGATGAATGCTGTCCCACGGTTACGATCATCTTCAGTTAATGCAAATTCGCCTGAGGCTAATGGTTGCAAATAAATTTGTTGAATTTCTAAACCAGCTTTTTCAACACAACGTAAAACATTGTGTAAAACTGTTTTCGATGTAGTAATCATCGTTCCATCCATTTCCAAACGAATACCAATCATCCCTCTAGGATCATTAATTCCATCTAGACCATCCACAATATATTGAATTGGAACAATATTGACTAATTCGCGATCGGGTGGAATAGACATTAGTTGTGCAGATTCTATTACACGATCTAAATCCACATCTGTAATTTCACGATTCTCACTATTTACCGCTACTACACCTTTAACAGCGTGTAATTGAACTTGATTTGCAGGGATACCTAGAATGACTTTATTAATAGACATTCCTACCATTCTTTCAGCTTGGTCAATCGCTTTTTTTATAGATTGAACAGTTGTATCTATATCTACAATACTCCCACGCCGAATACCTGCTGACTTAACATTACCAACACCAATTACATGCACAGTCTCATCATTAACCTCTCCGATGAGGACTTTTACAGAAGAAGAACCTATATCTAATGAAACGTATAATTCTGAATGACTCAAACTGTGGCACCTCCTTCAACAACTCTTAGTAATTATTCTATTGTAAAATTATGAACTTGTCTAAATAAATTCCTGAAAACCATTTAAAATTCCTTCATTTATACTGTTTTTTTTAACTTTAGATGTATTTTTTATTATTTACATAGTATTAAAAGCTAGAAATGTTATTTGTTAAAGCATAAAAGATTCCAGAATACTATTAAAATAGTATATAACACATACTTTTAAATGTTATTTTCAAAAAATAGTTATTTAGTCGTACTTCCAAACCAACTTTCTATCTCACTCATATCATTTCCATTAAGCTAAGATTACTATATTTATAGCATAATTAAAACTGATTACTAGAATAAATAGCATAAATTTTGATTATTTATACAATTATTGAATTATAGGACAAAATTACTTTGTAGATTCCCCATATTCACTTTTATAAGAACGATAAAAACTTCCGACTTCTAGGTCAATTACCCCTTTTTCACCTTTTTTAATTTGTGAAATGATTGAAGGATAATATTTCAATTTTGATGCTAATGTAGGTATTGATGCTCTAACTTCATATCCATCATTCATAAACATTTGAATCGCATACGGATTTGAATCATTAGGAATGGCATTTATTTGAGAGATTAATGTTGTTAATTCCGGATTCAACTTGCTTAGTTGTTGAATCATTTTCATTCTCGTTTTTTCATCCTCAAAACCTACTAAAATCGGCAAATTCAAACTAGAAGGTATATTATTCAAAGGTAGAATTGTACCGTTATTTAACACCAAATTATATTGGTCATTCTCTTTTAAATATGCGACTTGATCATATTCAGTAATAGAAATCGTAATATCATTCAGCCATTTTCTTTTAATTGACACGTTCTTTACAATTTGTTGTTCCTTTAGTAATTTTTCAATTGTACTACTTTTGAAATCCCATAGAGAATCTCCTTTTTCAAGACCGCTATGTTTTATGTAATATTCTTTACTCTTAAGGTGATTTCCTTCTACCGTAATTTTTTCAATGTGACTTAAGGGAGATTGAAAATATAGAAGTGTCAGTAAGGTTATAACGAAAATGGCAATAAGCATGATAAAACGACGATTCGTTCTTTTTTTTCGGCGTTCTTTTAATGTCGGAATTCGTTCTTCGATATCTATAATTTTTTCCAAACTGATCACTCCCTTCTATAAGTTATCTTTCTTTCGAAAAGTTCCAAACAATTCCTATGGCAATCCATGTAACAACAAGCGATGTACCACCGTAACTAATAAATGGCAAAGTTACACCTGTTACAGGCAGTAACCCTGAAACAACTCCAATATTCAAAAACGCTTGAAAACCAATCATCCCTATCAATGTTGCAATACTATATAACGATACTTTAAGACTCGATTTATATGCTAATTTAAAACCAGAATAGATTAGTAATCCAAAAGTGCAAATAATTGTTGCAGCTCCGATAAACCCCATCTCTTCTGCAATAATAGAGAAGATAAAATCGTTCTGTGGTTCAGGTAAGTATAAATACTTCTGCCGACTATTTCCAAAGCCAAAACCATATAATCCTGCTGGTCCTATAGCGAGCAATGACTGGATTGCTTGAAATCCACTACCAAGAGGATCAGACCATGGATCCAAAAATGCCTCTATTCTTTTTAAACGATATGGTGCTGATAGAACTAATCCTACCAATCCTAAAACACCAGCAACAATTAAGAATGCATAAAAACGAATTGGATATCCAGCTATGAAGAATAGTAAAAACACAGAAACGATTAAAATAAAGGCTGAACCGAAATCAGGTTGTAACATAATGAGAGCTATAGGTAAAAATAAATAAACAAAATGTCGCAAGTGAATTTTAGATTCCGTAGCTTTTTGCTTTGCTAAAATAAAGCTCAGTTTAACGATTGTTGCAATTTTGGTAAGTTCCGACGGTTGAAGACTAAGGGGTCCTAGTGCAATCCAACTTTGAGATCCATTTCGAACTACACCAATTCCTGGAATTAGTACTGCAACAAGTAATAGTATCGACATCCAATAAAAGAATGTCCAAGTCTTTTCCAATTGTAACCCTTTATATCGGCTACAAATGAAAAAGGCAAATAAAGCTACTGCTAAATAAATCAATTGTTTAACTAAAAAAGGTGCTGTTTGACCGTAATGAACCTTTCCCCAGTAAGTACCTGCTGAGTATACAAAAACAATGCCAATGACAGTTAAAAATGACGTTGCAATTATTAACCAAAGTCTTTCACGCTGAATCAGGCACGGCATCCTTCCTTTTACTTAATAACTGTTACTTTAAATTCATAACTGCTTCGATAAACAAATCTCCACGCGTTTCAAAGTTTGGATATTGATCCCAACTTGCACAGGCAGGTGAAAGTAAAATAACATCACCTTCATTTGATATTTCCGCTGCTTTTGGTACAGCTTCTCGGATGTTCTCAGCATGTACGATTAAATTTACACCACAAGAAGTAGCGAAATCTGCAAATCGCTCTGCAGTTTGACCAGATACCACAACTGCACGTACATTTGACATAAATGGACGTAATTCTTCAAATGAATGACCACGATCTAAACCACCTGCTAGTAATACAATAGGGTTTTTAAATGCTGCAATGGCACTACGAGTAGCGAGGGTGTTTGTTGCTTTTGAGTCATTAAAGAATTTACGTTGATTCCATTCACGAACAAACTGTGTACGGTGTTTTACTCCTGTAAATGAATTTAAGACATGTTCCATTTTATCTTTAGGACAATTCATAATAATAGCTGCTGCTACTGCTGTAAGTACATTTTCTAAGTTATGTTTACCAGGTAGAGCAATGATATCACGTTTCATAAATGGTTTACCCAACCAGTAAATCATTTCATCATCTGCACTAATTCCCTCCTCATTGATATGAGTTGTTGTAAAGGGAATTAAATGTGCATTTGATTTTCTGGCATATGATGCAACAATTTCTTGGTCTTCGTTATAGATTAAATAATCTGATGCATCTTGATTACGTGTGATAGCAAATTTTGCATCACCATATGCTTCCATAGATCCATGATAATCAATATGTGCTTCATATAAATTTGTCCAAATAGCAATTTTCGGTTTAAATGTTTCAGTACCCATTAATTGGAACGAAGATAATTCTGTCACAACAATATTATCGGCTTTTGCCATTTCTGTTACAGTACAAGCTACTGTACCAATATTACCTGCGATTAATGGCTTTAAGCCACCTTGGTTCAAAATATGGTAAAGCAACGTAGTAGTTGTTGTTTTACCATTTGAACCTGTAATACCAATCATTGGTGCCTCACTAATTAAGTAAGCTAATTCTACTTCTGTCCATACAGGAATACCACGTTTTAAAGCATCTTCAACAATAATATTTGTATAAGGAATACCTGGGTTTTTAATAACTAATTCAAAGCCTTCATCCAACAAATCCTCAGGGTGACGACCACAAATAACTGTGATTCCTTGTTGTAAAAGTTTTTGAGCATCTTCGTTTTCTTCGAATGGTTTTGCATCATTTACTGTAACAAATGCGCCCATTTTATGAAGTAATTCAGCTGCTGCTACACCACTTTTTGCTAGACCTAATACTAATACTTTTTTGTGTTCCACCATGGCTATGTTTTTCATTATAATACCTCCGGAACCACTGCGATCAATGCCGCCACTAATGCTGTTAACCAGAACGTTAGGACAATACGCCATTCAGACCAACCGGATAGTTCGAAATGGTGATGTAGTGGACTCATTTTAAAAATTCTTTTACCTGTTAATTTGAAACTAGTTACTTGCATAATAACAGATAAAGTCTCTAGAACAAAAATTATTCCGATTAACAATAATAGAAGTTCTTGACCAACTAAGATGGATAACATAGCTAATGCCCCACCTAATGCTAGTGAACCAGTATCTCCCATAAATACTCTTGCAGGATTTGCGTTGAAGATTAAAAATCCAAGTAAGGCACCTACAACAGCAAAGGCGAAAATAGCAGCATCTAATTGATCATTTAAGAGTGCCAATACACCATAGGCCGCAAAAGCAATAGAAGCTGTTCCTGATACCAATCCGTCTAATCCATCTGTTAAATTGACTGCATTTGAAAAGCCAACTAACCAGAAGACTAAAAACAGCATATAGAATACTCCTAAGTGTATTGCAAAATCTGTAAACGGAATTTGAACTGTATTATGAAACGTTCCTAATTTCAATAAGAAATAGGCCGCAATCGAAATAACAATTTGTGCAATTAATTTTTGTAAAGAAGTTAAACCCAAATTACGTTTGAAAATGATTTTGAGTCCGTCATCTAAAAATCCAACTACTCCGAATCCAACAAGAACAAGTATCAAAATAATTGTTTGAGATGTAAATGCACCCTTTACTAAACTCATAATAACTGTTGTTGCAATAATGGAAAGTAAGAAAATGACACCACCCATCGTAGGGGTACCTGCCTTTTTCATATGTGATTTTGGCCCTTCCTCGCGAATACTTTGACCAAATTTAAAACGTCTTAACATAGGAATAATAATCGGCCCTAAGACGACCGAAATAAAAAATGAAATTGCTAAAATAATTAGCATTGTTGGAATTGACATGAAAAAATTCTCCTTCTAACCTTCTTTAGTACATGTATTATCATAGTAGTTTCGGTTGCATTTTTAAAGACTAATATTACTGATTTTCTAAATAAACGTGAATAGTCCCATCTTTAACTATTTGTGCATCTGCTGCTGGAAGCTGAGATACAATTGTATTTCCTTCTCCATGCCATTCTAATCGGAACGGATATAACATTTCTGTAATTTCCTTTTTCGTTTTACCAACTAAATTAGGAACACGAACCTTTTCGATATCACCCCAACGATATGGCTTCTCCAACTGTTCTTTACGATTTTCAATACCAACTATCGGGTGAATATCCTCAATAATACGCCCAACAATCGGAGCCGCAATTACACCACCAAATTGAGGACCATTCTTTGGATTATCAATCGCTACATATACCACTACTTTAGGATCGTCTGCTGGAGCAAAGCCAATAAAGGAAACGATGTATTCTCCATCTTTGTAGCGCCCATTCTCTGCCTTTTGTGCTGTACCTGTTTTACCACCAATTCTCAAATGATCTCTATAGGCACCTCTTCCTGATCCATTTGCCACAACAGATTCAAGCGCTGCTCGAACTTTCGCAGATGTTTCCGGACGAATTACTTGGCCTTTTTGAGTAGGCTCATATGCCTTAAGAACTTTACCATTTTCACTATTAATGATGTTTTTGACGATATACGGCGTCATTAGTTTTCCACCATTAACAGCTGCAGAAACTGCCTGTACTTGTTGTATAGGTGTTACGGATATTCCTTGGCCAAATGAGGTCGTTGCATGCTCTACTGGACCATAATTTTTTGGTGAAAATAAAATACCTGTTGATTCCCCAGCCATATTAGAGCCTGTCACCTGTCCAAATCCAAAGTCACGGATATACTGCTGAAGTTTAGTAGGTCCAACACGTCTACCCATTTCGATAAATCCTGGGTTACAAGAATTTTCAACAACTTCAAGGAATGATTCTTGACCATGCCCTGATCGTTTCCAACAACGCAGCTTCGCCCCTTCAACCATGGCATAACCTGGATCATAAAATTGATCATTTTTCAAATCAACTACATTTTCTTCTAACGCTGCACTTAATGTTATGATTTTAAATGTAGATCCAGGTTCATATGTCATCCAAACAGGTAAATTCCGATTATAAATCTTCGAATCTACTTTTTGATACTCTGCTGGATTATATGTAGGAAATGAAGCAATTCCTAGAATTTCCCCAGAGTTAGGATTCATAGCGATTCCCATTGCTTGATCCGCATCATACTTTTCCATAGCTTGTGACAATTCTCTTTCAATTACCTTTTGCACATCTAAATCAACCGTCAACTCTAAAGTTGCACCATCCTGTCCATCCTTCCATCCGTCCTCTACGTGAGGTAAGGTGGCACCTTTTGCATCTGTAAATAAACGAATTGCTGATTGCTTGCCTAATAAGAGATCGTTATATTGATATTCTAACCCTGCTAGTCCTTGCATGTCACTACCAGTAAACCCTAATAATCTAGAGAGTAATACGCCATACGGATAATCTCTAATATAATCTAAACCTGTATAAAGCCCTGGAATTTGTAGCTGTTGTATTTGCTCAGCTAACTCATTAGTAATGTTTTTACCTTGTGGCGCAATCTTAATAATCGTTACTTTTTGTGAAAGTTTTTTTTCTAAATCTTTTTCGTCCATTTGTAATATTGGTGCCAATTGTGCTGCAACTTTTTCAGGTTCTTTGTTTTGAGCGGGCATAAAATAGAGTGTAGGTGCCAATTTATTTCCTACTAAAAGCTTGCCATTTCGATCGATAATATCGCCTCGTAAACTGTTCATCGGCACTTCACGGTCCCAATTCTCTTCCGCCTTTTTTGTCAAAAATTCATGTTGAATAAACTGGACAAAAATCAATTTTCCAATTAACAATAATCCCAAACAGATAAAAATCATTAAAATAAGTTTTAATCTCACACTAGCTTGTTTAGTTACCCACATTGTTCGACAAATCACACCTTTTTACATTCAAAGTATGATTGCAAAAAGGTGGCTATGCTTTATCTATTATATTCTTTTGAAACTACTTATATTGTTCTTGTGGTTTTTTTAATGTTAGTACTAATTTTTTATTGCCATCATATACTGTTCCAGCTTTAATATTTTGTGATTGTACGTATCCATCGCCCTGTACTTTTATCTCAATACCAGAAAGAGATTGATAAGTTAATATATCTCGTAATGACCACCCTTTAAAATCTGGTATCGATATATTACCTGATGTTTTAATAAACGCATGACTCTTTGGCAATACCGATTGACCTTTTTGGGGATATTGATCCGTAATTTTACCTTTAGATCCAATCATAACTGTTTGAATACTATTGGACTCTAGATTTGTAATGACTTCATCCGATTCTTTCCCCACGACATCTTCCATTTGAACGGACTTTGTAGAAACAGTATTACTAGGCTTGATATTCAAATACTTTAAGCTACTTTCCATTACCGTATTAAATACTTTTGAGGTTGGCTCCGAACCTACTTCTGTTACACCTAAGTTTGGACGTTCTACAGCAATGTACATGATTAATTTTGGATCTTTTACAGGAGCCATACCTAGGAATGAATAAAGGAAATCATTTTTCCCCCAATAGTAACCACCCGATGGATTTGGGATTTGAGCAGTACCTGTTTTACCTGCTACTTCGTATTCCTTACTTGCAAATTTTTGTGCAGTACCTTTTTCAGAAGTAACTGTTGTTGCTAATGTTTCTCTTACTTGCTTCGCTGTTTCTGCTGAAATAGGTTTACCTTTTACAGTCGGCTTATGTTCTTTAATAATTTTACCTGTGTTTGGATCAACAACTTTATCAATTACATAAGGTTGCATCATTTTACCGTCATTAGCAATTGCCGTTTCTGCCTGAATTAATTGAATTGGTGTCACTGTAGATCCTTGACCATACGTAGTTGTGACTCGGTTAATTGGATATTCATCTAAAATCTTACCAGTTGCTTCGTTTGGTAAATCAATACCGGTTTTTTGACCAAAACCAAATTTCTTCATGTACTCAATAAAAGTCTTGTCACCAATTTTTTCTAATAAATTTGCCATACCAACGTTTGAGGAACGTTGAATCCCTTCTAAATATGTAATTCTTCCCCAACCTACTTGGTTAGCATCTCGAATGGTACGGTCATATACTTTATATTGCCCTGACTGGTACGTGTCATTAGGGTTCCATTTACCTTCTTCAATTGCTGTTGCTAGCGTAAATGTTTTCATCGTTGAGCCTGGCTCAAGAGTAGTTTCAGTCATTGCGTTAATCCAACTGTTATCTAACCCTTCACCTGTCTGTGGATTAAAAGTTGGACGTTGAGAAACTGCTAGTATTTCACCCGTTTTAGGATCTGCTACAATACCAATCATTGACTTAGGCTTATATTGGTTGTACACCTTACTCATTGAATCTTCTAGGAAATTTTGGATTGTCTTATCTAATGTTAGATAAACATTATCTCCATCTTTAGCAGGTTGAACCATTTTCTCGCTATTCGGTAATAAATACCCTAGTAAGTCACTTTTGTACTGTACACTTCCGTTAACACCTGAAAGCTCTTTATTATAGATGGATTCTAATCCCATTTTCCCTACAGCAGGTGCTTGCGGGTCATCATTATCTTTTCGAGCTATTCCGATTAAATTGGAAGCGAATGTGCCATTTGGATAAAATCGTTTTTTATCTTCCATGAAGATAATACCAGGAAGTTCTTGTTTTGAAATTTCCTTCATCGTTGCATGACTAATATCGCGACCTGCTGAACCAAACTCTACTTGATAAGTTTCTTTGTTTTTAGGTGTTAGTTTTTTATAGATTTCATCTTCATCCATATCAATATATTGTGCTAATATGGCTGCTGTTTTTTTAGGATTTTCCACATGCATCACTTTTTTCGTACCCTTTGATGCCTTGGGATTTACAACTGCTACTAAACGATAACTAATTGCATCTTCAGCAATGACTTGTCCATGTTTATCTAAAATATTTCCTCGGTCTGCTGTAATTGTTTTTGTTTTTTCATATCTAGCCGTTGCTTTTGCAGCTAATTTTTGACCTTCTGCCTGGCCAGTTACTTGAATATAGAAAATTCTAAAAAACATTAAAAAAAATAAGAGCCCATAGATGATTAGCATCGTGGAGGCTCCCCATTGAAACTTACTCTTTTTCATTGTCCTGACACTGCTTTCACGTTTTTTTCATTGAGTTTTAATCCCAAAGCTTTCGCCTTTTTCCAAATACGATCATATGCTGAAAGTTCACTTACTTCCATAGACAATTCTGAGTTTTGTTTTTTAACTTCATCTATACTTGCTTCAGTCTTTTGAATTTCAACTGAAGTACTATTGATAGAAGATTGGATATTTAAATTCATTACAGCTATTACTGCAATCGCTGCAACCATTGCAATCATCAGAACTTTTTCAATTTTAGTGACTCTATTTTTGAAAGGTTTAGATTCAGTTTTTGGGACAAGCTTTTCAGTTATGTCTGGTTGCTGAATGTATATATGCTGTTCCTTCTGATCTAGTAGTGCCATGTTATCAACTCCTCTTAGTCTTTTATTCTTTCAGCAATGCGAAGTTTTGCAGAGCGTGCGCGATTATTTGCTTCTAGTTCTTCATCCGATGGTAATATCGGTTTTCTAGTGACAAGTTTTATAGCTGGTGCTAACTCTGCTGGAATAACTGGTAAACCAGGTGGTAATTCTGGTAATGATGAAACTTCTTTGAATATTGTTTTACATAGTCGATCTTCAAGCGAATGGAAAGTAATGACACTAACTCGTCCACCTACATTAATAACATCAATCGCTTGTTGTAAAGATTCTTCTGCTGCTCCTAATTCATCATTCACAGCAATTCGAATTGCTTGGAAGATACGTTTTGCAGGGTGTCCACCTTTACGTCTTGCTGCCGCTGGAATTCCCTCTTTAATCAATTCAACTAATTCACCTGTAGTTTGAATCGGCTGCATTTTTCTTGCCTCTTCAATTTTACGAGCAATTTGTTTTGAAAATTTCTCTTCTCCATAACGGTAAAAAATTCTAACTAAATCGTTGTAATCCCACTCATTGACAACATGATAAGCAGTTAGTTCTGCCGTTGTATCCATACGCATATCAAGAGGTGCATCTTGATGGTAGCTGAAACCCCTTTCAGCATTATCAAGTTGAGGTGATGAAACCCCTAAGTCGTATAAAACCCCATCTACTTTAGAAATTCCTAAATTGGCTAGTTCTTCTTTCAGATAGCGGAAGTTTGAATGGACAAAAGTTACACGATCAATATACGGAGCTAAACGGGTTTTTGCGTTGTCAATAGCAGTTAAATCTTGATCAAAACAGATGAGGCGTCCTTCATTAGATAATTGACTAACGAGGTACTCACTATGGCCAGCACCACCTAATGTACAGTCCACATATATACCGTCAGGACGAATGTTCAATCCATCTACGGTTTCTTTCAGTAATACGGTCGTATGATTGAACAACTGAAAATCCTCCTCTTTGTTGTTATATATCAAAGTCAATCATATTCTCAGCAATCTCGTTAAACGAATCTTCAGATGCTGCAAAATATTCTTGCCAAGATTGCTGTGCCCAAATTTCAATTCTGTTAGACACGCCGAGAATAACACATTCTTTTTCTACATGGGCATATGAGAGTAAATTCATGGGAATGTTAATACGGCCTTGCTTATCAATTTCTACCTCTGTTGCACCAGAAAAGAAGAATCGTGTAAATGCACGCGCATCTTTTTTTGTAACAGGCAACTTTTTCAACTTTTCCTCTAGTTTTCTCCACTCTTCAATAGGATAACCAAACAAACATTGATCCAATCCTCGAGTAATAACAAAACCTTCTGTGAAATGTTCTCTAAATTTTGCTGGTATGATTAAGCGGCCTTTTGCATCGATGTTATGTTGATATTCCCCCATGAACATGGTACTCACCCCACTATATGAAAATAGATTACCACATTCCCCCACATTCCACCACTAATTCATAAACAATTCCAAGCTAAATTATAAAAATGTGTAAATTGTACTTAAAATCTTGTTTCAGTCTACATTTTCAATTGTTAATAGATAATTTATGCCGTTCAATCGTATTTTGTAGAATACTTTTATTAAGCTTCCCATTGCACTGTTACTTTTCTCATAGAAAAAAGCTATCTCAATGAGATAGCTTTTTGATTTTTATTACATTTTTATTAAAGATAAATTCTACGTTAAATATTTGGTCATACTTCGAAAGTATCTAACGAATCTGTTTCGATGAATGCACCTGCTTCACTTCGACCAACAAATGATATAGAACCTAAAGAAAAAATTAAGCAGATTCCTTCTCTTTTACTAGTTCAATCGTTATAAAAAGATTGCATTATGCTTACCATTCATTGAGAATGGTAATGCCATCATATCTTTCACAAGATCTTCGCCATATTCGTTCATAAACTGGAATGGATTAAATGTTCTCTCCTGAAGACCACCACCTGGTAGTATACGATCTTCAATTGTACGATATTTTTTTATTTTCACATCATATTTTAACAAGATTTCTTGTTCTATTTTACGCATTAGGAAGTCTAGTTGTGATTCATGAATCGATAAGTTCTTATCAACCAATTTGCCCAAATGAACATTGCTATTGCTTAAATGTTCCTGCAATCCATCATACTGTGTTTGCAGTAATTGCTTTGTTTGTTCAATTGCATCTTTTGCACTGACATCATACACTTCATTTTCAAAAGAAGATTTTAAAGTGGTTGTTTTTCCTTCAATAGCATCAGCTACAGAAATTTGTAACTCATCAAGTATCTGCTGTACTTGTCGATCGACAATGGTCATATTCATTCGCGGCACAAAAACTGGCACTTTCATTTCTAACGTTTCGAAGGCGTCTTTTAAGGTAGACCAATATGCAAGTTCGCCAGGTCCTCCAATAAACGCAAGTACAGGGAATACCATATCTTGCATTAACGGTCTTGTAACAACATTATTACTTAAACAAGTTGGATTTTCTTTAGCAAGTTCTAGCATTTCACTTTTTGTGAATTGAACATTTGCCATATGATTAATAAATTTCCCGTCATGTCGTTCTAATAAGAAACGTTCGCCATCTTTTACATAGAAAAGATTTGCAGCTTCTTTAGTAGCACCGATTGGTGTACCATATCCAAATTCTACAAGATCCGCTTCTCGAATAGTTACAACATCTGCAATTGTTTCTGCATGTTGAACTAATTTTTCGAAATAAGGAGACTCATATTCACGTAATTTTGGATTGGCAGCATCGATAAATAATAATCCTTCATCTTTAAACAACCAATTCATAATTTGGACAAAGAAATCTGTGTATGTTGTACTTTTTAGTAGTATAGCGTCAATTTTCGCTAATAAGTTTTCAGTATAAGCTGTCTCTCCATACTGTTTAAAAGTTTCGTTGATGAATTTTCTTGTTATTTCAACATCTAATTTTGTGGTAGACGCCATTGTTTTCTTTTTCGAGCGTTCACCATAAATATGTTTTTCTAAACGCCCGTTTACTGCTGTGAATGTATGATTAATCTCATCAATATCATGATCTTCTCCAGCTATCCAGAAAACAGGTACAACTGGAACCCCTAGATTTTCCCGCTGCTCTTTCGCTAACAAAATTACTGAAATCGCTTTGTGAACAGAATATAAAGGACCTGTTAATAATCCAGATTGTTGTCCTCCAACAATAACTACCGCTTGATCCTCTAATTCTCGTAAATGTTCTTCTGCCTTATTAGAGATTTCTAAAGGCTCCATAAAATCACGAATTATAGATACTAATTGTCTACGACGAATAGGATGATTTTCTAAATCCTTTAACCGTTGTGAAAAAGATTCTTCCCTATTCGGATAATGAAAAAATGATAATAAAGACGATTTCCCATTAAGATAATCATCTAGTAAAGGATTCGTTACAGGAATCTCAATTTGCTCCAGTTTCATAATATTGTAAACTCCTCTATGATAGTTAACTATATTGAAGTATAGCATTTACATTACGCTTTATAAAAAAATACGCTCACATTGCTATATGTATGATTATTTTTTGGACTATTCCCACAAGTAATACTGTAATATATGTAGATGAAAGGGCTAAAAATAAAAAACGCCATATCTTACGAAATAACGGTATTATCTCTATTTCCTTTGTTATTCTCCATTCAATAATGGTAAACACCATCGCAATGATTATTGCAATAATTAATACCATAAATCCTATATCAAAGGACCAAAAAAATTTTACTGTAGCTGGTATTGAAAAAAATAAAATAAGGGTTGTTATATCCGCAGCCCTACCAAAGTGATTCACTGTTTTTTTAGTGAATTTTTTTAACATTACATATAGAATCCCTAAAAAGAGAAACGGACATAACACGAAAATATTCAAGAAAATGGATAGAATCGTCATCAATGTCTAACACCACCTTCTTGCATCGCCAGTAATAGTGAATAACAAGTTGATAGCATAGGTACGGCACAGCCTTTTTGTTGTGCCAAATCGATGATGCCACCTATTATGGTATCAATCTCCATTACTCTTCCATTCATATAATCCGCAAGCATTGAAGATGTGTTTTCTGCAGTATTTTTACAAACATTGAAAACATCCTCAAACGAAAGCTGAGATTTTAGTTCCGGAAAGGCGGTCATTACTTCTTGATATAATTGCTTCAAAATTTTTAAACTAAATGGTTGTTCAATAAGTTCACCATTTTTCACTCTTAGTATTGTAGTTAGCGTATTCACAAAGCAATTCAATAGTGCTTTTCGTAACAACATTTTACGGTAATCATCCATTATTATAATTGGAAATTCAGGTGATATAATGGATGAATACTTTTCCACATTAAATTGTTGACCTCTATAATTTGCTATTTTCAAAGCGCCTTTACCACGATGTATGACACTATTATCATCAACTTTTTCAGCCCCAAATTCCACAGATCCCATTAAAATTGAATGCTGTTTTAGCTTATGTGCAAACTCGATATGTCGAATGCCATTCTGAATAAATAATAGTTCTGTCTCTTCTGGCAATTGCTTAAATAATGGTCTTAAGTCCATTAGATGATGATATTTTACCGCAATAATCCAGATTGCTTGTTGGTGTAATTCTGATAAATTTGTTCTCACAACAAAATGACGAACTTTCTTTTTTCCATGACAATCTGTAAATACAACACCGTTATCTTCAATTGCCGATCGTTGCTTTTCTGAATGAACAAGAAGTTCTACTGGATATCCAAGTTGCGCGAGGTAATTAGCCATAACAAGTCCAACGGCTCCTCCTCCAACGATAACAAAACGCATTTGCACACCTCTTCTTTATACTTTACTCAAAAAAGATCCACCGAAAATACGCGGACCTTGTAGCTATTATACTGGATGTTTTCGATATGGTGTTAGAATTTCCTTTGACTCTAAATGATCTAAGAGTTTAATAAGTGCTATTCGAATATTTTCTGATGCTATTATTTCATCTATAATTCGTTCTGAAGCTAGATTAAAGATATCTATTTCTTGCTGATACTCATGCTGTTTTAGTTGTATAAATTGACGTTTCCTTTTGGGAAATTTCTATAAAATTAGAACATCAGCAATTTATAATTGTATTTCTTCGAGAAAAAAGGAAACATCTATTCAGATGTTTCCTTTTTTAAATATAGCGTACCAGTTTCAAGCCATTGAATCAGTTCCGAGTAATTATGTTGAAGTTGATCATAGTCATCTTTCAACTCAAAATAAGCTTCTGATAATTGATCAAAACTTGTTAACGCTTGCTTTAAATGTGTTCTCATCATTTGTTTTGGCTGAGATTTTGCATTATCTAAATCCTTTTCATGTATTTTGCGTAATGTTTTATTCCATCTAAATCCACATGCTTGTTTGGTTCTACCTAAAGCCTCTGCTGCTTCTTGAAAGCCTGCTAATTGCGAGCGTCCTTCACTGACTGCCTGTAGCACAATTTGTGCTAGACGGTCATCATCTTGTTGTAGCCATTGGTCTTTACGCTTTTTTAATTCCATACATATCACCTCGCATTTTTTACTACTATATGCGAGTTTTTCAAGTTTAGAAGTTATTTTGTTTTTGATAGAAACTGTTTTACAGCTTTATGGTGTTCTTCGCCTTCCCATAATTTTGCACATGTTTTGACTTCATCCATAACACGGTCAAACAAATTACGTTCACGCCATTTCCGTAACTCCATTTCTTTATATGCCTTGTGGACACTAGGATGAATTTTCTTCATATCTTCTATAAATTCTGCTAATGCTTGTTCTTTATCACTATCAAAAACAC
This sequence comes from Rummeliibacillus pycnus, assembly GCF_050459865.1. Taxonomy (GTDB): domain Bacteria; phylum Bacillota; class Bacilli; order Bacillales_A; family Planococcaceae; genus Rummeliibacillus; species Rummeliibacillus pycnus_B. Next base: position 51,783 of record NZ_JBCMNM010000021.1, on the reverse strand, counting down.
GCATAGCAAAGCCTATATCGTAAAGTAGCTCTGCTGGATATGCTTTTGCATCTACTAACATTTTCAGAGCTCGATCATGTCGCAAGCCTCTTTCAAATAAATATGTTCCGCCACCCCATCCGGAAGTAATACCTAGTGTTCCTTGTATAAAACCACATTTTGCTCCTTTTTTAACTAATCGAAAATCACATGCTGTTGCAATTTCACAACCTCCACCAACTGCCGTACCATTAACTAGCGCAATCGTCGGTACTGGTAAAGTTGCAAGCTCATACAAAATTTTAGCCATTTTACTTAGCATGCCAAAAGCTTGTCCTTCACTATGAAGATTATGGAATTCCGCTAAATCCCCTCCTGAGCAAAAAGCTTTATCTCCTTCACCGGTAACTACTAAAAAGCGTACAGATTCATGCGTATGTACATACGCAATAACTTCTTTAAATCCTTCCATCACTGCATCATTTATCGCATTACGTTTTTCTGGACGGTTAATCGTAAACGTTAATACACCATCTGATTCTGAAAAATAATATGACATGTCTTAATCCCCTTTGTGTAATTTTTGAAATTATCAATTATTTTATCATAAATAGGTATATTTCGCTTTTAAATAATAGGAATCCAAAAAACAACTAAAAAAAGACCACTTGAGAGCCATGGTCTCTCTAGTAGTCTTTTTTAGAACAAATACTGAATTATTTGCTCACAACTTCTTTACCTTTGTATTGTCCACATGCTTTACATACATGGTGAGCCAATTTAAGTTCACCACAGTTTGGGCAAGCAACCATACCTGGTACAGCTAGTTTAAAGTGTGTGCGACGTTGACGTTTCGCAGTTTTAGAAGTTCTTCTAAATGGTACAGCCATTGATGGCACCTCCTTACAGATCGGTTATTCGTCTGTTTGATCAAAATACTTAGCTAAAGCAGCCAGTCTTGGATCCGTTTTTTGTGCGTCTTTTTCTTTTTGACCTAAAAACTCATCTTCCGTTAAATAAGACCAATCGGCTTTATTTTTTGGAGCTGGATTTTCAGCACCTTCTTTGAACACTTGTAATGGAATTTCTAATAAAATTAGTTCTTCTAATACAGGGTCAACATCAATTACTTCTCCTTCAACAGGGTGAACATTATCATATTCATCTGCATTTATTTCATCAGACCAGCTAAAAACTTCATCTGATTCAATATCAAAAGGAAACTCGACATCTTCCCAAGTTCGTGAACAAGGAAGTGTAAGTGTGCCAGTCAATTGGAAATGACAGTTCATTTGACTTGCACCAAAAGTGCAAAATCCTTTTACATGAACGGGTGTACTACGGCGAATGTCCGTATTACGACGCATTAGTCCGCCCAATTGAACAATTTCGTCAATTGGCATCCCGTTTTGGCGATATTTAGATAATTGTGGGATTGCCCATTTCATACGTTTATCACCTCAAGACAACAAAGTTGATTATATAATGCTAATTTATAGATGTCAAGATATTTTCTTGTCACTAGACAAAAGTCCTCGTATAATCATATTACTAAGTATAAACGGGGTGAAGATTTGATTGCAACTGGTGTAATTGTTGAATACAATCCATTTCATAACGGACATCTCTATCATATCAAACAATCACGAGAACATACAGATGCAGATGTAATAATCGCAGTAATGAGTGGTCATTTTTTGCAGCGTGGTGAGCCAGCATTTGTCGATAAGTGGGCTAGAACTAAGATGGCACTAGCAAGTGGTGTGGATTTAGTCATTGAACTACCATACGTTTATGCTACAGCTCAAGCAAGTGATTTTGCTAAGGGTGGTGTCATGTTACTTGAAGCATTACAATGTGATTATTTATCTTTTGGAAGTGAACAAGGAGATATTGCGCCTTTTTTGCATACTCACAGCCTTTTAGAGAACAAGAATAGTGCGTTTCAAGAAAATATTCAAAAATTAGTTAAAACCGGTTTAAGCTATCCTCAAGCTTTAAATACAGCTTATCAAAAGCTTATCCCAAACAGCGAGCATACATACGCTGATTTAACAAAGCCTAATAATATTCTTGGATATCATTACGTAGAAACTGCCCAAAAATATCAAACGCATATAAAACCAATTACAATCCAACGTGTACAAGCAGGTTACCATGATGCGATACAAGATGGTACGACTATCGCTAGTGCAACAGGTATTCGTCAAACCATCCAGGAGCAACATTCCATACAGAGTATCAAGCCGTATTTACCAAATACATCATACAATACATTAAAGGATTGGTACGAAGAATATCAGCATTTTGCCAGTTGGGAACTTTTTTGGCCTTATTTGAGATTTTCCATTCTGCGTCTTACACCGGAACAAATTGCATCTTACGCTGAAGTTACTGAAGGAATAGAATTCTTGATTATACAAGCTGCGAAGGAATGCCAGGATTTTAATAACTTTATGCAAAAAGTAAAATCTAAGCGATATACATGGACAAGAATACAGCGAATGCTTACTCATATTTTTACTAACTTTACATGGCAACAGCTAAAATCAGCGAATCTTCCTAGCTATATTCGCTTACTTGGTATGACCCAAAATGGGCAACGTTATTTATCTGAACGAAAAAAATTTTTCACATTACCAATTATTAGTCGTGCTGCAAGTTCTACTGATTCGATGTTACTACAGGATATTCATGCAACTGATTTATATATGCTATCTCTTGGAAAAAATAAAATGGGCTTGGATTATAATATCCCGCCCATTCGATTATGATTATTTCTTTTCTGGAAGCTTTTCTAAATAATTTAATGCATCATCTACATTTTTAACGGGTACGATTTTCATTTTCGTACCTAATTTTTTTGCTTCTTTTAAAGCTTCTTGGTAATTAGTTTGGATACCAGGATTCTTTTTCTTTACAATTGCAGGTAATGTATCATTTGGAGCAAAGAAAATTTCAACGCCTGCATCATTTGCCGCAATTACTTTTTTATCGATTCCGCCAATACGTCCCACTTCACCAGTTTCAAGCATTTCACCTGTGCCGGCTATATTATACCCTTTCGTTAAATCACCTTTTGTGAGTTGATCTATGATTTCTAGAGTAAACATTAAACCAGCTGATGGGCCACCAATATCTTGTGCATTGATGGTTACTTTAGGATTTGTTGTAATTGAAGTGCTATCTGCAAATGATATCCCCAGACCAACCTTCCCTTGAGATCCTGGTATTTTTTTTAACTTAATTGTTTTCTCTAAAGTCAGGCCATCACGATTAATTTTAACTTTTACTGTGTCACCCATTTTCTTGGTATCTAAATATTTTACAAGCTCCGTATGCTTATGAATTTCTAGTCCATCAATACCAATTACTTTGTCGCCTGTGTGTAGAATCCCATCTGCTGCACCTTTTTCAACGACATAGAAAACATATACACCGTTATAATGAATCGTATAGTCAAGACCCGCTTTTTTATAAGCTATATATTTTGCATTAAATTGAGAATCTGACATCAGTTTAAGCTGGCGGGTATTATAATCCTTATCACTTTCATTTGGACTACGCACTTGACTATCCTTTAAAATTTCCTTTTCATCACTAAAATGTGCTAAAGCATAAGTAAATGGGGTTGCCACAGACATTGCCACAGTCATCATATTTAGTTTTCCTCTACCAGGCTCATCAGCATGATCTACTTTTACATAGTTATCTAAATCATATGCTCCGCCTGGCTGCATAATATAATAATGCATCGGGTAAACAAATCCGAGAATTATTAGCACTGTTAAAATAATGAGCGCTAAAAACCTTTTTAAATTCAATAAGTACACCTCCCAAATAACAAACAACTTTAGTCATATCATATGACGATATTCTAGAAAATTTGTTCGCTTAGATTGTATTAGTTTATCACTAGTTCCTTTTTTCATAAAATCATAAGAATGGATGATGTACATCGTATTACACTACAGCAATATATTGATATGCTGGCTTTTTATTCTTTTATTACTATTACAACCTGGACTAGCCCACGAAGGTGCAGATAAAGGTATGGAGCTCTTTATTGATCATTTATTTCCATACTTACTTCCGTATCTTATACTAACTCAATGGCTTTTACGTTTATCAAATGTTTCCAGTATACCACAGCGTTCAAAATGGAGATTTTATTTACAAGTTTATTTTCTAAGTGCATTAGGTGGTTTTCCTACCGGCGCAGCTACTATTAGCTTTTTGTATAAACAACAACAAATCACAAAAAAAGAAGCTCCACTACTATTAGCTATTTGCCATGCTCCAAGTCCACTTTTTGTTGTTGGTTTTGTTGGTGTTGAAATACTAAATAACCCTAGTAGTGGTTGGTATATGCTCGCACTAATTCATTTTGTTAATATTGTCATGCTAGCTATTTTTATTCTTAAATTTCGAAAATTAAATTCTAAGCCTATTCTATCCCATCAACAAGATGCCATTACATCACCATTAATTGAAAGTATCAAAAATAGCTTACCCACTGTTCTACTCGTAGCCGCTACAGTTATTTTCTTTACAACCATTAGTTTTGTATTAACAGAAACTTTATTGCGATTTGTTCATCAACTACCTAATAGCATTATGCTCTCTCTATATAGTTTCCTTGAAATGACATCAGGCTTAGATGCTTCACAAAGCTTATTTGCTAATTCTAATTGGCTAGAATTAATTGTAATTACAATTTTGTCAATGCAAGGACTGAGTATACATTTACAAGTAGCAGTTCTAGCAAAAGAAGCACAAATATCCATGATTCCTTATGTATATACACGACTTTTCCAAACAGTATTAATTCCAATTTTATATTGGATATTTTTTATTTCTCATTAGCGAAAAATTTGCCAGTAGGATAATGAGGACACTGAAAAAGTGGAGTATTAAAAATATTTATAGTATATATCTGCTTTTCCGTGAAGTGGAATCAGCTGCGCTTTCCGCGGGCGAGCGATGAGCCTCCTCGGGGCAACAGGATGTTGGTCACGGAGTCGTTGCCACAGGACGTGGCGTTCTTAGACTCCGTTCCTTAATTGCACTTTGGGGTCTCAACTGTCTCGCTTTCCCGCAGGTAAAGATTGCTCCTGCATCGCTACGCTAATTCCACATCAACAAAGATAGCTATACCAGATTTTAATTATAAATTTTCATCTTTTTTAACTTTTCCAGTGTAAATTTCCCCATAAAAAATGCACCTCCAATTGTTATAAACGTGTCTAACAATTGGGGTACAGTTTTGTACAGCTATTTTATTATTTTTGATTGGATTTTTGCTCAAATTTCTGTTTAAGAGCTTCTTCAACAATATCAGGAACTAAGCCATGGATATCTCCACCATATTGTGAAACTTCCTTCACAATGCTAGAACTTAAAAATGAATATTTGTTTTGAGTCATGATAAAAAAGGTTTCAATATGTTCATCTAAAAAACGGTTCATCGCAGTTATTTGCATTTCATATTCAAAGTCAGATACTGCACGTAAACCACGTACAACTGCATTTGCATTTTTTGACTTCGCATAATTAATTAATAATCCCGAAGAAGAGTCTACTTTTACATTCGGCATATGTTTTGTAACTTGTTCAATTAAATTCATACGTTCATAAACATCGAATAATGGATGTTTACTCGAATTATTCATAACTGCAACATATACAACATCGAAAATATCCGCAGCTCGTTTAATAATATCTAAATGTCCATTGGTAATCGGGTCAAAGCTTCCCGGTACAACAGCGATTTTATCCAACATAATCTCCTTCTTCCTCGACAAGACGATAGAATGAAATAATGGTACCACCATATTTTTCCACTCTTACTTTATGAAAATTAAAGAATGATTCTGGTAACTCAATCTCTTTATCATGCTCACAGACAATAGTTCCCTCTTTCGAAATTACACCGTTTGATACAATATCCTGAATCAACTCATAATATTGATGTTTTTTATACGGCGGATCTAAAAAAATCAAATCTGCTTGTACTTCTTTTTTTATTAATATTTTTAAAGCACGAGTTGCATCATTTCTATGGATTTCAGTTCGATCTTCATAACGACATTTCGCGATATTTTCCTTTAAGTTTTGGAATGCTCGTCCATCTTTTTCGATAAAGATTGCTTTATCCATTCCTCTACTTAATGATTCAATACCTAATCCGCCGCTTCCTGCAAATAAGTCCAGCGCAATTCCGCCATTAAAATATGGCCCTAAAATATTGAATAAGGACTCTTTTACTTTATCTGTTGTTGGACGCGTTGTTGTACCATTAACAGCTTTTAAAGGCATTCCTTTACGCTCACCTGAAATTACTCTCATTATTCACCAAACCTTTATAACTATAAATATTGGCGTATCTTATTGCTCATTCTTAATTGTTTTAATATCAATTCGTTTATCTGACTTTTCGATATTTACTAGGAATAATCGAACTAGCCAAGCTTCTTCTACATAATAATCATTACCATATTTCTCGATTGGTTGAGATATAGTATCATAACGATGATTATTATACACGTAGAATGGTTCATCCATAGGGAATCTAAATGAGCGTGTATCACTCTTTACATAAAACCCATGTGTTCCAACCTTTGAAGTATATCCAAGATTCATCAATATTGGTTTAACAGAATATAGAATACGTCCATCTTTAAATATAACTTGCAGATTTTTTTGTTGCAATTCATTTATATACACTGGGCGTTTATCTTCAAATAATAAAGGTGCCAATGTATTACCATTATTTGCATTCATAGTAAAGAAAGATGTTTTTAAATTGATGGATTTAGTTAATAATTGATCCAGATTAGTAGTTGTCACTTCTTTACCTTGCATTTTTTCTAAACCCTTTTTCCATTCCGTCAATTGAGCCTGATTCATGTAATTTTTTAACACAGCAATCATTTTCTTTGCTTTTTCAGACCCCAATGTACGATCTGTTAAAAATGAAGCCACAATTTCTGGTGCCCATGATGGAGTAGTATCAAATTTATATAGTTGGTGTATTTGTGACAAGATTACTTTTTGTTCAAGTGTTTTTTCATTCAGTTCAGAAGTAAACAAAATACGACCAGCAGATTTTCTCTTTTTATTTGTTTCTATGATGGCTACATGCTCAAAGTTCTCAAATTCTAGCCCCTTTAGTGAATTGGCTAAATCACCAGATATTGCATTCGTTCCGTAAAGAGTCATCTGATCATTCGTAAATATTTCTTTCATCTTACTTTTTTGCCAATATAAAGATGTTACAGGTCCATTTCCACTAAACATGGTGTATTGAACAAGCTTCATTGATTTACTATCCACTTCAGGTAATCCAGTAATCCATTGGCCACCTGAACGAGTTTCATCGCTAATATGTACAGTTGTGTGTACAGGTGTACCATTTTGTAATGTTAAGAAAACATCTTGTAGAATTTGTCCTGATTTCAATCCTTTTTTGGATACTGGAATTACATAAGATACTGTTTGTTCTTCTGTTTTTCCTGCTTGAAGACCGGTAAGTGTTTTATTTAAACGATTGCAATTGCTCTTATCATGTGAAGAACAAGCTTTCGATACACTTTTTGTTGGCCATACAAACTTCAAGCTTTCATTCGGTAAAGAGCTTAAGTGATGATTAACAATCAGTTTCCCTTTACGATAAACAATGTCAATATCTTGATTATAGTGAATGGCCTTGTCTTCTTCTTTCAATTGATCAGAATAGACATGGTACTGAAACGTCAACATAATACCATTTAAAAATAGCAGTATGGAAAATAAACTGGCTGCAAATTTCATGTGCTAATCCTCCAAATCATGATACTATGTGTTAAGAAAGGACGTGTATGATATATGATTCAACAATTCATAGAACTTGGAGAAGGCTACGGTGACGTTTACGAACTATGTGAACTTATGAAAACAAATAAGCGTCGTATTAGTCGTACCTTTGTTTTCACTGCAACCATTGGTGATAAAAAAGTAGCATCAATCGCTACTGCATTTGAACCAGTTGGTGACAGTAAATTTACACCGATTTATATTTGCCGAGAAGGAATTCCTTATTCGACTGAAAAGCCTTCAAAACGTTTAGAAATTTTTGAGGAAACTGTAAAAGAATTGGATCAATTACTGATTACATTAGATGTTAAGCATTCCTCAATTTATGCTGAAAAAGATCTATATTACCAATATTTGATCGGTATATTGCGTCTTTATCACTACATCCCATCATTGCACTAATTACTTATTTTTTTGATAAAGCTATTTTGCAACTAGATAAAATTTACTATTCCATCTTTATATCGACAAAAATTGTTAATCCTTTATAGACCCGTTTTATAATCATACTCTTTTGCTTTATCTGGTTTGGCATTTTCAAACTCAGAAGAAACAAATGGACGATAAGACGGTAAGACTTCACGCACGTAAGGAAGACGGGTCAATTTAGCTATAGTACTTTCAATATCTTCTTGATTGCAATATAAAACGACATATTTTAGTCTTCTAGAAATATAATGTACATGCCCATATCGGCGCATTGATTTAGCCTGTTTTAAGTGATGTACATATACGATTAAGCCTTGTCGGTCTTTCATTTAGATTCCCTCTTTTCTTACCAACAAGAATACCATAGCTTCGAATTTTCACGCAACCAAGTTTAGCTGACAGGATAGAGGATAATCCGTTATAATAGAACAATAAGTCTGCATTCTGAGGAGGACTAATATGGGAAAGAAAACGAAAGTAGCAATCGCAATTGCTGCGGCAAGTGCAGCAGCTTGGGCAGGATCCAAGGCTCTTTCTAAACCACAAAAACGTGAAAGTAAAGATGCTTTATCTTATGAGCATCCAGTAGTTTTAGCACATCGTGGCGGATCACATATAGCACCAGAACATACAATGGCAGCATTTCATAAAGCCGATGAAATTGGTGTAGATGGATTTGAAATTGACATACGTCTGACTAAAGATGAAGAAATCGTTGTATCTCATGATGATTATGTCGATCGTACTAGTGATGGTACTGGTCGTATAGCTGACTTAACATTAGAAGAATTACGTAAGTTTAATTTTGGATATAATTTTGTTGATTTAGATGGCTACCTTTCTTACCGTGATGAATTTGAATCAATCGTTACGTTACGTGAATTATTGAACAAGTTCCCAGATAAGTTCATAAATATTGATATGAAAGACGCGCCGGATACATATGAAGGTGGCCTTATGCCTTCTAAATTATGGCGTTTAATCGAAGAAATGGATGTAGCAGATAATGTAGTCGTTACAAGCTTTTATGATGAACAAATTGACCGTTTTAATCTCTACGCTCAAAATAAAGTAGCATTAGGCGCAGGACAGGCTGAAGTAAGAAAAGCTTATACTTCCTTCACAAGTCAATTTGGTCATTTATATCATCCTAAAGTTGATATTTTCCAAATTCCAGAAAAATATGGTGTATTTTCACTAGATAATAAAAGTTTCATTCAATTTTTAAGTGACTTAAATATTCCAGTTCATTATTGGACTGTCAATGATGCATTAACTATGAAGAAATTAGTAAATATAGGTGCAAGAGGTATTGTTACAGATCGCCCTGATTTAGCAGTAAAAGTTGTAAGTCTATAATAGACAACAGATTAGATTAACTAGATATTCAGTTTTAATACAAAAGAGGTTTCTACAAAATGTAGAAACCTCTTTTTATTATCAATAAAACATTCATGAGATTTTCGCCCCAATACCTATCTTCCTTATTTTGTGCCTGCATTGCTTCTCTAGCTTCGTCTCATAAAAAATTCCCGTTAACACTCAAAACATGAGTATCGGTAGCCGATTTTCCGGCAAATCTTATTTGTCCTAGAGCAATTTGTTAGGTACTGAGTATAGGGGCATTCACTTCCACTTTATTAGAAAACTTTCATGAAATGTACTTAGAACTTTTCTCATGCAGAACAAGAACAACTGCCACCTGAACCGCATCCTCCGCTACTACATGATGAACCAGATTGGAAGAATGGATTACTTACAGGTACTTTAACAGCTTCTGAGACTGTTTTTCCAATTAGTAAACTAATTTCATCCAATAAATCTTGGTAGTCATTCTCTGCAATTCTAAGTTTGGAAACTTTATCATTAACATCAAGTTCACGTTTTCTCACACGAATTGATTTCATTATCGTTTGATAATCTGGATGGTATTTCCCAAACCGTTGAACATCTTCATACTGTTCCTTCATCCGTTGAAAATCATAAATTTCACGAACAAGTTCGGCATCTATATAAACTGCCTCATGCGCTTTTTGAAGGTTCGCATATTGTTCGGAGGAACGGATCATAGCGTTCAGCGCTTCTATTTCTTCAAGAATCAAAGCCCAGTCAGAAGTCATCATCATCGTTATTTCCCCCAATCTACTCTTATCATAACAGATTCTATGAAAACTTGTATGATTAGAGGATTATTACTATTAACTTTTTTGATTTTTTTCTAGCATTGTAACGATTTCTTTTACAACTTTTTCATCTGAAAAGGGAAAAATCTGTCCTGCTACGATTTGCCCTTCTTCATGGCCCTTTCCTGCAATGATTAAGATGTCGCCTTGTTTGCAACTATTAATAGCATTTTGAATAGCCTTTTTGCGATTCGGTTCCATTCTATATGGCTTCATGTGAATTCCTTTTACTATAGAATTCAAAATAGCACTGGATGACTCCCCTCTTGGATTATCATCAGTAAGCCAAATATAATCTGCATACGCATCAGCTATTTCTCCCATCTCAATCCTTTTTCCTTGATCTCGATCCCCTCCACAACCAAAGACAACCACTAATTTCTTTGAAGATTGCAATCGTAGTGCACTTAATAAAGCCTCTAATGCACTTGGCGTATGTGCGTAATCAATGATTATTCGAAATCCAAGTGTATTTTCAATTTCTTGCATTCTTCCTGCTGGCAATGTTAATTTTCTAGTATGCTCGGCAATTTCCTGGAGGGAAAATCCTAATTCAGTAACTGTTGTAATTGCTGCCAGTACATTATATTGCAAATACTCACCTTGAAAAGGGATCATTACATCAATAGGTATATCATGATCCTGAATAAGTAATTGCGTCCCATCTTCTATTTTTTGTTCATGGATAATACTACAATCTGCTAATAAACTCTTTCCGAAAGTTTTAACTATTGGATGCTCCATTCTTAGTTGCTTACAGTATGCATCATCTATATTAACGATAATTTGCTCAGAAAATAGGCATAATCTTCTCTTAGCTGCAAGGTAATATTTTTCACCACCATGTTCTTCATAATGGTCCCTACTTACATTTAAATATACGCCAATATCAATATTACAGTTGTCAAGCCGATGTTCAGATAATGCAAGGGATGAAGCTTCCATGACTAGATGTGTAACGCCTTGACTAACACAATAAGCACAAATTTTATATAATTCTGTCGCTAATGGTGTTGTTAATGGTTCCAATTTCACAGCTTGCTTCTTTCCATTAATAAATACACCTACAGTTCCAAGAACGGCTACATTGACATGCAAAGATTGTAATAATTGACCTATAAAATGAGTTACCGTCGTTTTTCCATTTGTTCCCGTTACCGCAACAATCGTAAGTTGTTCATCATAAGCACCGTACAGTTTTTTGCTTGCATACGATAAAAAAGTTGAACAATTAGGTACCCAAATAACTGGAATCTGCAGATTGGCTTTTGCTTCGTATCGATTATGTACGATAGCTGCAGCCCCATTTTGTATCGCCAGTTCTTTATAATCCCATCCATCAAATTTTTTTCCTTTTCTTGCAACAAATATGTCACCTGGCTTAACATCACTTGCTCTATCGGTAATTCCTTTAATTTCAGTACGTATAGAACCGCATTCTAATTCACATGGCCATTCTTTTAACAGTTCTGCCAAGATCAACTATGCTCCTCCTGCACCTTTTAATGAAATATGAATACATTACTATAACCCCTTCACCACTTATATCGTATGAAAAACATGCAGAATATGTCACGAGGAGATAGGAGTCACAAAATGATTATTCAAAAATTTGGCGGAATTGCTATGCAGTCAAAAGCTTCGCGTAAGCATTGCCTTCTCCATATTAAAAGAGCTCTAAAAGAACATGGTAAATCAATTGTTGTCGTATCTGCTATGGGCAGATTTGGTGATGCTTATGCTACTGATACTTTATTGAATATAACTGATGCATTAAATACTTCGACAAAAGCGAAGGATTTAGTAGCTGCATGTGGAGAACTTATTGCCGCTGCTGTTCTATCTTCAGAACTAAAACAGTCTGGAATAGAAAATTTGCTGCTTTATGGTGCTCCACTTGGTATAACTACAACCAATAATTTTGGAGATGCTGAAATTATTGAAATAAATGAAGAAGCGCTCTTATCCGCCCTAAACAACTATGATTGTATAGTTGTTCCTGGCTTTCAAGGAATTACGAATGAAGGTGAGATTGCGACTCTTGGTAGAGGTGGTAGCGATTTAACTGCTGTCATTTTAGGTGCAACATTACCCAATGTATTAATCGAGTACTATAAAGATGTACCTGGTGTCATGACAGGTGATCCACATCAAGAGAACGATGCAGAACTTATTAAAGTGCTCCAATATTCCGAGTTTTTGACATTATTAAATAGTGTACGCCCATTAATTCAAAAAAAAGCAGCGGAAATAGCACAACAACACCATCTCACGCTGCATATAAGAAATGTTTTTTCTTTGGAATCTGGAACATTTGTATTTCCTGATAATAATTAATTTTGGTTTGTTTGATCACGTTGGATGAAAACTTGTGTAAAATGTTTTCCAAAAGCACCTGTACCTATTTGATTGAAATTCTTATTCAATAAGGTATCACGATGCTTTTCTGAATTTAAAAGTCCATTAATTGCTTCTGGCGCATCTAAATAATCCTCTGTAACATTTTCTCCAGCAGAGTTAAATTGTATCTCCGCATTTTTTAATCTATCTTTAAATACATCACTTCCTTGTTCTTCTTGTGAAATTTTATTGACTGCAAGCTTTTCACTATGCGCCATTGCTAACTCATTTAAATCTTCCTCTGACAATAGTGCTGGTAAACCTTTTTGAAGTCGATACACATTCGTTAATTCAAATAATTGTTTTTTATTTTCCTGATCAATTTCTTCTTGCTTATATGACGATGGAACTGATGGTGTTATTAAATCTCCCACATAAGTCATATCATATGGATGTTGTTTAACCAGCGTTTCACCATCGATGTAACGAACTGCTTCTAACGTTTTATCAATTGCATCAAAATATAATTGAGCATACAATCCATCATACATGACCAAGATACGGGACTGTAAATCCTCTTCATTTAAGATAAAAGTATATATATTATCTTTAATCTTCACGTTAACTTCCGTATCTGTAATTGTATTACGATACAATTCATCTATTCCTTGACCAATTTTAAATGGAGCTGCATTAGAATCTTTTCCAGTCATATAGACTTGTTTTACTTTACGATTTTCAACGCCCACAAGAATATAATTACTTGGTGATTTTTGATATACCCACCAGTCAAAATCATATGCTGAAGGACTTATTCGATCTGGCTTTCCTAATTTTTCTTGTAGCTTTTTAGTTGAATGGCCAACTAATGTTGATAGCCCTTTAGTTGGTCTTTCAACTGTTGATTTATTAATATCTGGTGCTTCTTTTTGAGGAATCACCTTACCATTTGAATTAGGTGCTAATGGTTCATTTTCTTTAACTGGTTGATTTATATAGAAAAAAACGACTAAGAGTGCCGCTAAAATAATTAGTACTCTAAAAAAAGCTTTCAAATTTATCTCTCCAATTTTTTATTATCTTTATTATACCAATTACATAGAAGGATTCACAATGTTGTCATTGCAACCAGTTCCATTTTGCTCTATTATAAAATGGAACGTATAATGTACAGAAGTGTCGAAGGAGGATATTAGAATGTATTTTGAAAATACTGGACTTGAAAACAAAGTTGCACATATTACATTACTTGATGATCTAATGGGTCAACATCGCTTAATCCGTGCTACTGGTTGGGATTACGAACGAGTTACATGGGATAGAAAATTTGAAGTACAAGAAGGTACTTACTATTTACGAGTATTTGGTTATACAAAAGATGGCGACAACGGTTCAAACGATTCCAACATTACTTTATTAAAACCTGTTCTTGGAAAACACTACTTCCCACATGGCGTTGAATATGGTGAAGACGAAATCTTCCCTGCTAATTTGGTAAAAACTTGCCAAGAAGTATTAGCATCACTTTCAAAAGAACTAGATCAATTTAAAATTCAAGCTTAATGCAATTATGCCTTATGCCGTACTAAAATGTTTACTATAACATTTTGTACGGCTTTTATTTATATATCAAATGATAAAGTAAGATTTTAACCACCACAACTGTATAGAAATAAGAAGAAATAAAAATTGAAAAAGCTCTATCTATTAGCATGATTTTCAAAAAACTCCTCATACTATCACTGTCAAATATATATGGGTGATTAGGATGATTTTACAGCGTATATTCACAAAATTCTTTCCATGGTTCATTTTTGGTTTAAGTTTTCTATTTGCAATATTCTATGCACAGCCAATTCTCTTAGCATTTATCACAGCACTTTGTTTTAATCCACTAATTAATAAATATTCAAAGCAGTGGAGTAAATCTCGTCGCTTTGTAGTCTTTATCTTTTTCTCCATTTTCAGCATAATAGTGCTCATAGGTTGCTATTTATTATACGTACTATTAATTCTTAAATTTGTTGGATTCTCTCAATGGATACCACAGTTTTTGGATTCGATCAATGAAAGATATATTTATTTTCAATCGAAATTAACAAATATCACGCATGATTTACCTCGCCCCATTATACTTTCTATACAGCAATGGATTGAACAAATGTTGAGTAGTTTGCAAAAATACGTAACTACATATATTCAAGCAGACCGTCTACTCAACTTAGTTCAAAGAGTACCATCAGTAATCTTTAAGCTTTTCATCTATTTTTTAGCCTTATATTACTCAATGCTAGAAGTTCCGAATATCCTTAAATCCTTTAAAAAATGGTTACACCTAGAAGGAAATTCATCGGCGGAAGTTTTTTTCAAACATCTAAAAAAAGGTACCCTTGATTTTTTAAAAGCTCAATTGATTGTGAGTGTTGTCATTTTTTGTGTTACATTATGTACTTTATTTTGGATTACACCACGATATGCTATTCCAATGACAATCCTTGTTTGGTTTGTTGATTTGCTCCCAATATTTGGCGGAATGATGGTATTAACTCCTTGGGCTATTATTTGTTGGATTAATGGACAAACCTTCGAGGGAACTATTCTATTTATTTTATCTATT
Source organism: Rummeliibacillus pycnus (assembly GCF_050459865.1). Lineage (GTDB taxonomy): Bacteria > Bacillota > Bacilli > Bacillales_A > Planococcaceae > Rummeliibacillus > Rummeliibacillus pycnus_B. The sequence continues at coordinate 36,381 of NZ_JBCMNM010000021.1, read as the reverse complement.
GTAGTATTAGTACTACGTCAGATCCTTGAAACAAAAGTAACTAGTAATCACCTAGGACTTCCACCTCTTACAACGATAATTTGTATGTATGCTGGACTTCAAATGTTTGGCTTTGTTGGCTTTGTTATAGGTCCATTTATTGCGATTCTAGTGGTAGTAATCCAACAATTTAGAAAAAGCTGGATTACCGTTAATAAAAAAGACTAATTTCTTTAGTTTAAGAAATTAGTCTTTTTTTATTTAGTGATTATTTAATATAGCTTTAATAAGGGATGTAGTTGGACCACCCGTATAAAATACATAAAGCAATAAGTAAACAGCAACTCCAGTAATCGCAACAAAGAACCAAATAATACTTGTAATTGGTGCAATTTTACGATGACGGTCTAGTTTATTTGAAAATCCTGAGATTAACGTAATAATACCAAATACTGCACCCGAAGTAGCTAAAATAATATGGAAAACTAAGAATATTGTATAGTATATTCTTAAATGTTCGGGACCACCGAAAGCAGTATTTCCGATAAATACAGTTCTCGAAATATAAATAATAAAGAATGTTAACGCTGAAATTGCAGCAGCAATCATCGTTTTCTTATGTGCTTCAACCTTCTTCTGTTTAATAAGTCCCCAACCAATCGCAATTAGTACTGCACTAAGAACGATGAAAGAGGTACTAATCGTAGGTAAAATAGGTACACTCATCTTTTTACTCCTAACAATCTAATTTAATTAATGAATTTGATTTGCATATAAACGTTGTCTTTCTTTTAACGCTTCTTCTGTCATTTGATCTGCATTTTTTTGATCATTTCTATACCACACGATAAATACTCGTCCAAGAATACATGCGAAAATAATCTCTTGGATAATCTTCATGATTACACCACCAAGTTGTTGGTCTTCAACCGGCGACATATTTGTAAATAATTCTGGTCCTGATAATGTGAGACCTTCTAAAGTTGAACTTGGTACACATAGTGCCATTGCTTTCATCCACATTTCTCCATCAGTATACGTTGCATAGAATGCTGTAGTAGAAAAAATAATTAACGCACATGCTGGTGTAATTAAAATTGCATTTGCTATTATATAGAAAAATTTATGCAAATCTTTCATACGAGGCTCACCCTCAACCGTATTTAGCAAAGGCCAATACATAAACAACGATGACATAAATAAAGCAAAAGTATAAATGCCATGTAATGTTTCATCCAATTTAATATAATCTAAAACGGATGGTAAGTGGTAGAAAGAGAACAGAAAGACAAAGATAAATATAGCAACCATTGGTTTAGTTAATAAATGGAATACCGGTTTTACATAAGGTAAGTTTATCATACTTTTCCATAACCAATTCGGGATACCGATAATAAAGAAAATAGGTATAAATAATAGTAAGAAAGCCATTTGAACCATATGCATTGTAAACATGATATGTGCCATTAAATCGATTGGTGATCCGATTATGATATATAACATAACCATTGCAAAAACAAATGAAATTGCCTCACCCTTTTTTAAAGGCTCACTATATTTAAAGTCTTTTCTCCATTTGGTTGTCACTAAAAAATATAACACGGTAAAGAACACCAATACACCAATTAATGTTGGGCTCCACATTGCTCGAAATCCAAAAATACTCAAAGGCATCGAAGTTCGCTCCTTTACATTCAATAACTTCATTATAAAGTGCTTACATCAAAACAGCAATGAACGAATCTTGACAATTCCGTCTGAAATGTCATAAGAGAGTTGCCATTTGAAAAATCTATTAACTAAATATATCATTCTCCTCATCAAAAAAAGACCGAGCCTATTTTGAATAGACTCGGTCTTTAAGACCTATTTTATATCCAAACGATTGTTATAAAAGTAAGAATCATTGGGAAGAAAATAAGTACACCTGAATAAATAAAGAATTGAATAATCCCTGTACCTTTTTCGCTTAAGTGCATAAAGTAATACAATTGAAGTCCTACTTGAACACCAGCGAATAATAAAATAATAGGTATTACTAGATATAATGAAAATCCAGCTTGAACTGCAGCAAATGCGATAAAAGTCAAGAAAATCATTAACGCAAAAACAGTTACTTGATTACGCATCGCTTGACCAGCTTTACGGCGACTTTGCTTGTAAGCTGCCTCGCTTCTAGCTTCTACGTGTATGTCATGTGCCATTATTTCATCACTCCCATCAAGTAAACTACAGTGAAGATGAATACCCAAACAACATCAATAAAGTGCCAATATAGTGATGCAATGAAATACTTAGGTGCATTATAAAGGTTTAATCCACGTTTTGAATTACGGATCATTAATAAGATAAACCATCCTAAACCGATAACTACATGCAATCCGTGAGTACCTACTAATGTATAGAATGCAGAACCGAAAGCACTTTGAGTAAATGTAAATCCTAAGTGTACATAGTGATTAAATTCATAGATTTCAAAACCTAAGAATGCAAGACCTAAAAGAACTGTAATAGCTAACCAAGCTTGCATTGCTTTGAAATTATAGTTTTTCATATGATACATTGCATACACACTTGTTAAAGAAGAAGTTAGCAGTAACATTGTCATAATGAATGCTAATGGTAATTCAAATAGGTTTTGAGAAGTAAACTCCATGCCACTTGGCCCTTTGTCTTTAAGAGCTAAGAATGTAGCGAATAAAGTTGCAAATAGAATTGCATCACTTGCAATGTAGATCCAAAAACCCAGGAATTTATTTTTCCCTTCAACAGTTGATTGTTCTGGATGTTCAGGCCAAGATTGTGGGGTAAATTTAGTTTTCAAATCCATTAATTGTTACCCCCTTTTTCATTCATTAATTCTTCTTTAGAGATATGGTAACCTAAATCATCTTTAAGTGAACGATATGCCATTGAAAGAACAGTTATTGCTAAACCAATGATTAATAAAGCTAAAGACCATGGTTTATCAGCATCTGGGTGATACAGTGCACCAAAACCTGCTACGAATAAACCAAATACCATTACGATAGGGACAAAAGAGTTGTTTGGCATATGAATATCTGAAATAGGTTCAGCATATGACATTCCTTCTTTGTTTCCTTCCATTTTTTCAATCCAGTAAGTATCTAATCCACGAACAAGTGGAGTTTGTTTGAAGTTATAGTATGGTACTGGTTGTGGAATTGCCCATTCAAGGGTACGTCCATCACGCCATGGATCACGACCACATGGTTCTGCTTTAATAGTTGTGATAATAACGTTAATAACTAAGATTATTACACCAATTGCCATTAGGAATGCGCCAATTGTTGAAATAAAGTTAAATGTATCCAAACCTTGATTTGGTAGGTAAGTGAATACACGTCGAGGCATACCCATTAAACCTAAGAAATGTTGTAAAAAGAATGTACAATGGAAACCAACAAAGAAGAAGACAAATGTAATTTTGCCAAGTGTTTCATTTAACATTCTGTTAAACATTAAAGGCCAATAGTAATGTGTTCCTGCTAGTAATGCTAATACAACACCACCAACGATAACGTAGTGGAAGTGAGCTACGATAAAGTATGAATCATGTAATTGATAGTCAAGAGGAGCTGCTGCTTGCATTACCCCTGTAACCCCACCTGCTACGAATGATGGAATGAACCCAAGTGCATAAAGCATTGGAGTTGTCACTTTAATCGAACCGCCCCACATAGTACATAACCAGTTAAAGATTTTCATACCAGTTGGTACTGCAATTGCCATTGTTGCAACAGCGAAAATAGCGTTTGCAGTTGCACCTAGACCAACAGTAAACATATGGTGAGCCCATACCATGAAGCCAAGGAAACCGATTAAGATTGTCGCAAATACCATTGATGAATAACCAAATAGGCGTTTACGAGAGAATACAGCAAATATTTCAGAGAAAATACCAAATGCAGGAAGTATAAGAATATATACTTCAGGGTGACCGAAAATCCAGAATAAGTGTTCCCAGATGATTGTATTACCACCCATAGTATGGTCAAAGAAGTTTGCTCCAAACATACGATCAAAAATCATAAAGAATATTCCAATAGTAAGTGGAGGGAATGCGAATAAAATTAAAGCACTTGCTACGAAAGTAGTCCAAGTGAATAATGGCATACGCATAAATGTCATACCTGGAGCACGCATATTAATAATTGTTACAAGGAAGTTAATCCCTGAGATTAATGTACCTGCACCAGAAATTTGCAAACCAATAGCATAAAAGTCAATACCATGCCCTGGAGATGCTAAAGATAAAGATGCATAAGAAGTCCAACCAGCATCAGGTGCTCCACCAAGGAACCATGAAAGGTTTAAGAACAGACCTCCGAATACGAATAACCAGAAACCTAAAGAGTTTAGGAATGGAAATGCAACGTCACGTGCACCAATTTGTAATGGTACTACAGCGTTCATAAATGCGAATAGCAATGGCATAGCAGCAAGGAAAATCATTGTTGTACCATGCATTGTCATAATTTCATTAAAAAGACCCGCACTTACAAAATCATTATTAGGTTTTGCAAGTTGGATACGAATGAGCATAGCTTCAATACCACCGATTACGAAGAAAAGCGTACCGGCAATAAGGTAAAGAATGGCGATTTTTTTATGGTCTACTGTAGTTAGATAGTCCCAAATAGTTGCGCCAAAGCCCTTTTTCTTTGCAGTTGAGCTCACAACCTTAACCTCCTTCAAAATGTTCAAATAGAATTTCTCAATTATTTTTCTACAGATAAGCCCATTAAGTAGGCAGCTAAAGCATCAAGCTCTTGATCTGTGAATTTTTTACCGTTATTAATTTTTTCAGGTTGAGGCATAGTATTACCTGGTTTAACGGATTGTGGATCATTAATCCATTTTTTGATATTTTCAGTGTTATGATCTAGTACACCTGCAACACGAGTACGATCGCCAAATGAAGCAAGGTTAGGTGCAATACCAGTACCTTTACCTACACCTGAAGTAGCGTGACATGTGATACAGCTAGTTTTAAATAATGCTTCACCTTGTTTTTCAAGATCGCCTGTAGCTACTTGTTTATCAGAAGCTTTCATTTTAGTAACCCAATTATCAAAATCAGCTTTGCTTAAAGTTTTTACTTTAAAGTCCATTAATGCATGGGAAGGACCACAAAGTTCAGCACATTTACCGTAGAATACACCCGATTCAAGATCTTTTGATTGTTTATCGAATTCTAAGTAAAATTTGTTGACGTTATCAACGTTTGTATCCATTTTACCACCAGCTGAAGGGATCCAAAATGAATGTTTTACGTCTCCTGAAGTAAGGTTGAAGTAAACTTTTTCACCTGTTGGTACAACTAATTCTTGTGAAGTAACAATTCCTTGATTTGGATACTCAAATTGCCACCAATATAATTTTGCAGTTACATTGACAGTAATAGGTTTTGCTTGACCTTCAGCAACTTTTGCATCCATCGCTTTTGTATCAGCGAGTTTATAAGTAAGAGCAACTGTTGGTACAGCTAAAATTAGAAGTAAAATAATTGGAATAGCAGTCCAAATAATTTCTAGTGTAGTACTACCTTCTACTTGCTTAGGAATAACATTTTCCCCAACTTTTTTGCGTCGGAATTTGATTATTGCAAGTACATAGATTACTACTACTACTAAAATAACAAGCGTCATAATTGCAGTTGATAAAAGCATTAGATTATATTGTTCTTTACCTACTTCACCTGCTGGAGATAAAGTTGATAAATAATCTTTACCACAACCAGAAAGGAAAACAATAAGTGCTGTTAACATTGCAAAAAGACGCCACTTTTTAAGCCCTTTCATCATAGCTTAATTAAACCCCTCTTTCTTTGTTGTATTTCATGTGTAACCAGGACTGTGGTTGTTCTATATGAATTCTTAATAAGAAAGAATCCCAAAGTTAGCTAAAGACAGAAAAGATAATCATTGAAACAAATAAAATGGTCATATAGTTCAAAGAATAAACGAACATTTTGTTTGCCCATTTTATATCGTCTTTGGCTTTAAAACCTGTAATTGCAAGAATTAGCCAACCAAGGTTCAATGCAGTTGCAAGAATAATAAATCCTAATCCTAACTTCGTTAATAAAAACGGAAGTGGAAATAACAATACAACCCAAATTAGCATAGACTTTTTCGTTCTGTCAAAACCTTTAACCACGGGTAACATAGGTATTTTTGCAGCACGATATTCCTCTGTTCGCTTCATTGCAAGAGCATAGAAATGCGGTGGTTGCCAAGCAAACATAATACAAAATAACGCAAAAGCACCAGAACCTAGAGTAGGATCGACAGCAGCCCAACCGATAACAGGAGGTATTGCACCGGATATACTTCCTACAATTGTGTTACTTACAAATCTTCTTTTTGACCACATTGAATATAAGATTACATAGCTTATTATTCCTGCAAGTCCCCATACACCGGCAGCAAATGATGCCATAAATAACAAAATTTCACCCACAAATAGAAGGATGAGTGCTACAGTCATAACAAATCTAGGTGTGAATCTACCAGTAACTGTTGGTCTTGACTTTGTTCGCGTCATTACAGGATCAATATCTTGGTCAATATAATTATTCATCGCACCAGAACCTGCAATAATAAAAGCAGATCCTACTATTGCATAGAACAATATATCCAATTCCTGTAAGAAGTGTCTGTCTGTAAATTGAAATGCTAACCAAAGCCCCGTAAAAGCGGTTATTAAATTCGAATTAACGATTCCAATTTTGATAAGTGCTAGGAAATCTTTCACAAAGGAACTTGTATCTGGCGTACTATTTCTACTGGTAGCCAATACCCGACTATTAGACATTATACCCTTCCTTTCAATTTGATAAGCACAATCCGTTAACCCTACTATAACTAAAAACAGTTATTTTTTCTAGACGAAAAGTTAAATTTCGTGTCGAAGGCTATAGGGAACCGGAAGCTCTAACACAACATATCTATAGTAAATCATTTTATATACAAATATTGTGAAGATTCTCATACGAAATTATGAACAATTTGTGAAATGGTTTCCAGTTAGAAATATCAATACTTTTTACAAGTTGTATTTTGACTATATTTTCGATATTATCAAAACTGCAGGTATCACCAAAAAAAGTGATTACTATATTCAAAGTAGGTGTCAATTTATCATGCAACAAAGTAAATACATGAAGTGGTTTGCTGTTGCTGCAACAATTGGAATGCTGCTTATATTGTTAGGCGGAGCACTCGTTACAAAAACAGATAGTGGTATGGGTTGTGGAAGAAACTGGCCCGATTGTAACGGTTCTTTAATACCAAAACATATTACACCTGAAGTACTTATTGAATTTTCTCATCGCGTAGTGACTGGCTCTGTATCCATTTTAATTTTCATTTTATCTTTTTGGTCTTGGAGAAAGCTTGGACATGTTCGCGAGGTAAAATTTCTATCCTTTATGGCCTTATTCTTTTTAATAGCACAAGCATTAATTGGTGCTGCACAAGTGCTTTGGGGACAAGGTGACTTCATCTTAGCATTACATTTTGGTATTTCTCTTATTTCTTTTGCTGCGGTATTATTGCTAACTTTAATTATTTTCGAGGTCGATCAGAAATTTAATGTAAACAGTGTACATATTGGGCGTACATTAAAATGGCATACAATTGGAGTAACCATTTACTCATATCTTGTAGTATATACAGGGGCTCTTGTTCGCCACACCAATTCAAGCTTGATCTGTCCTGACTGGCCACTCTGTCACAATAATTCAGTTGGACTACCGGAAAACTTCTATGAGTGGGTCCAAATGGGACATCGACTTGCTGCGGCTTTAATTTTTGTATGGATATTCATTATTCTAATTCATGTCGTAAAACATTATAGAGACCAACGTGTTCTATATGTGGGGTGGATTATAGCATTTATTATTGTTTGTCTTCAAGTTATTGCTGGTATGGGTATTGTATTAACACGCTTAAATCTTATTATTGCACTATCACATACTCTTTTTATCTCACTATTATTCGGATTGCTGTGTTATATGATTCTTCTTATTTCTAGAAGCGGCAATACTAATAAAGTTGATTAATCTTTCTCGTAAAAAAAACGACTTTCAATTTGAAAGTCGTTTTTTCATTTTACTAGATAATAAATTTTTGCTTAGCTGGTGCCTTCAGCTCTTATGATTCCATTTCGATTAGTAAATCTCCTGTTGAGATAGCATCTCCTGCATTTACAAAAATATTTTTAATCACACCGTCTTTTGGTGCTTGTACTGTCGTTTCCATTTTCATTGCTTCAGTGATTAGTAAATGTTCACCACGTTTTACATGGCTTCCAGGAGAAACAACCACTTTTAATACCGTACCTGGCATTGTTGCGCCAATTTGGTCAGCATTAGATGGATCCGCTTTTGGCTTGCGTTCTCCAGCTACTTCAACTGTCATATCTTGAATGACAATTTCACGAGGTTGTCCATTTAGTTCGAAATAAAGAACACGTGTACCGTCATGTTGAGGCTCACCAATAGATACCAATTTAACAATTAATGTTTTCCCTTTTTCAATCTCTACTTCGATTTCTTCTCCAAGCTTCATACCATATAAAAATGTTAGTGTATCCAAAACAGATACATTGCCGAATTTCCCTGCTGTTTCCATATATTCTTCAAACACTTTTGGATAAAGTGCTGAAGCTAATACTTCATGACTTGTAATTGGTCGATTGTATTTGTTAAATAAAGTATCACGGATTTCTTTTAAATCGACTGGTTCTAACAATTCACCAGGTCTTACTGTGATTGGCTCACGTTCTTTTAATACGACTTTTTGCAATTCTTCAGGGAAACCGCCATAAGGTTGACCTAAGTAACCTTGGAAGAATTCAATTACTGAATCTGGGAAATCAATTGTTTTACCACGTTCCAAAACGGATTGCTCATCTAATTCATTTTGTACCATGAATAATGCCATATCGCCAACGACTTTAGATGATGGCGTTACTTTGACGATATCGCCAAATAGTAAGTTTACGCGAGAATACATTTTCTTTACTTCTTCCCAACGATCACCTAGTCCTACTCCTTTTGCTTGTTGTTGCAGGTTACTATATTGGCCACCTGGCATTTCATGTACATAAATTTCAGAATGAGGACTGATCATACCACTTTCAAAATCTTTATAGTATTTACGAACATCTTCCCAGTAGTATGAAAGTTTTTCTAAACCTTCGATATTTGCACGTAATTGACGATTACTACCTTTCATCGCATAGTACAAACTATTTGAACTTGGTTGTGATGTTAAACCTGCCATTGAACCTAAAGCTGTATCAACGATATCTACTCCTGCTTCCGCTGCTTTAGCATATAAATAAATACCATTACCACTTGTATCATGTGAATGTAAATGAATAGGTAAATCTGTTGCTTCTTTTAATTCTGAAATTAATCGATAAGCTGCCTCTGGCTTTAATAGTCCAGCCATGTCTTTAATAGCCAGAATATGAGCACCAGCTGCCTCTAATTGCTTCGCCATATCTTTATAATACTTAACCGTGTATTTCGCTCTAGAGTCGTCTAAAATGTCGCCAGTGTAGCAAATTGCTGCTTCAGCAATCTTCCCTGCATCTCTTGCTGCGTCAATTGCCACTTCCATTCCTTTAATCCAGTTTAAGCTATCGAAAATACGGAATACATCAATTCCCGCATCTGCAGACTTTTGTATAAATTCTTTAATTAGGTTATCTGAATAGTTTTTATATCCAACTGCATTCGCACCGCGCAATAACATTTGGAATAATACATTTGGTATTTTTTTACGTAATGTAATTAATCTCTCCCAAGGGTCTTCTTTTAAGAAACGATATGCAACATCAAAGGTTGCACCCCCCCACATTTCAAGTGAGAAATAATTATTCATAATTTGTGCAGTATCATCTGCAATTTCAAACAAATCATGTGAGCGAACACGCGTTGCAAGTAATGATTGATGTGCATCACGCATAGTCGTATCTGTTAGTAAAAGATCGTCTTGTTCGCGAATCCATTTCACTAATCCTTCAGGCCCTTTTTCATCCAAAATCTGTTTTGTTCCATATGGAATTGTTTGGAAACGTTCAATTTGAGGTTTATGCGGTTTTGGATGAATCGGTTTTTGTTTTTTCTCTATACCAGGAAAACCGTTAATCGTTACATTACCGATATAGCTAAGTAATTTTGTACCGCGGTCACGTGCAGGTTTAAATAAGAATAATTCAGGTGTTGAATCAATGAAACTTGTATCGAATTTACCATCGATAAACTTAGTGTGTCTTACGACATTTTCTAAAAATGGGATGTTTGTTTTAATACCACGAATACGGAATTCTTGTAAATTTCGATCCATTTTCGCAGCAGCTTCTTTAAATGTATTCCCCCATGTTGAAACTTTCACTAATAATGAGTCATAATGTGGTGATATAACTGCCCCTTGGAATCCATTACCTGCATCTAAACGAACACCAAAACCACCGCTTGAACGGTAAACCATTAGTTTTCCAGTATCTGGCATGAAATTATTTTGTGGATCTTCTGTTGTTACACGAGATTGAATAGCAAAGCCAAATAAGGGAATTTTGGATTGTTCAGGAATATTAATCACATCACCATGCAATGTGTAACCGTTTGCGATGTTTATTTGTGCATGGACAATATCTATCCCTGTTACCATTTCTGTAATTGTATGTTCAACTTGGACACGAGGATTTACTTCGATAAAGTAAAAATCATCTCCCGCAACTAAAAATTCTACTGTTCCTGCATTTATATAGCTTACATTTTTCATCAATTTTACAGCTGCATCACAAATTCTCTCACGTAATTCATGTGAAATAGAATTTGATGGTGCAATTTCAACTACTTTTTGATGACGACGTTGTATCGAACAATCTCGTTCGTATAAATGAACAAGATTCCCCTCTTTATCTCCTAAAATTTGTACTTCAATATGCTTTGGGTGCAGGATACATTTTTCAACATATACTTCATCAGAACCGAATGCTGCCTTTGCTTCCGATTTTGCACGATCATACGCTTCTTGTGCTTCTTCTGCATTATGTACAACGCGCATACCGCGACCGCCACCACCAAGAGCTGCTTTAATCATTAACGGATACTGATGTTCTTCACCAAATGCTAATACTTCTTCTATCGAATCAACTGGTCCATCTGTACCTGGAATCACTGGTATATCAGCTGCAACAGCCTGTTCTCTTGCTTTTACTTTATCTCCAAACATGTCCAAGTGTTTTGAAGTTGGACCAATGAAAATAATACCTTCTTCTTCACATCGTTTTGCGAATTCTAAATTTTCTGACAAAAAACCATAGCCAGGATGAATTGCATCTGCTCCTGACTCTTTTGCGATTTGTAAAATTCCTTCAATATCTAGATAAGCATCAATTGGTTTCTTACCATCCCCAACAAGATACGCTTCATCCGCTTTATAACGGTGAAATGAACCACTATCTTCTCTTGAATAAATTGCTACCGTGTGAATGTTTAATTCTGTACAAGCTCGAAAAACTCGAATTGCAATTTCACCACGATTGGCTACTAGAATTTTATTAATCGGCATATAAATCCCCCTTAGTCTTGATTATTATCTTTTTTAACCATCATGGAGACATTCGCTAAAATCCCCATAGCTAAAGATAACAAAATTACAGACGTTCCGCCATAACTAATAAAAGGTAGTGGTACACCAGTTAGTGGAATAATGCCACTTAATCCGCCTACATTGATGAAAGTTTGAATACCAATCCAACTTCCAATACCTGCAGCAATCATACGTGCCATTGGGTCTTTTGCTTTAATCGCAATACGCATTGCTTTGTAAACGATGAATCCTAATCCAAATAATACAATAGCAACCCCAAATGTCCCTAACTCTTCTGAAATAATTGCTAAGATAAAGTCCGTTTGAGGTTCGGGTAAATACCCCAATTTTTGCACAGATTGGCCTAATCCCAATCCTTTAACACCACCTGAACCAATTGCATAATAACCGTTTACTATTTGATAACCAAATGCATCAGCATCTGTGAATGGATCAAGATATGCTTTTAATCGTCCCATTCGGCGTTCAGTAAAGAATGAATCTTTGAAAATAAATAAACCAATCAAGCCAATAACCGCTAAACCTATTAACCACCCAATAATTTTACTAAAAGTAGAAAATTTCATGCCACTTGCAGCCATTACTGATAGTGCTATTAATGTAATTAATCCAATAGCTCCTAAATCTGGCTCTAATCCTATGAATAGAATAGCCGTACCAAAAACCAATAAAGGAGGCATAATTGACTCATTAATAATATCTAATTTTCCAGTCTCTTTTTTCTTTGCAAAGAAAGCTGAAAAATAAAGTATAATTCCTAGTTTTGTAAGTTCAGAAGGTTGAAAATTTGCAAATCCAAAATTAAGCCAACTTTTTGCACCTGAATTATCTGGACTATAACCAAATAAAAATACCGACATCAACAAAGTAAGCATGGTTGCAATAATCAACATCATCATTTTTCTATCTTTATACCGCTTATAAGGAATTATAAAACCTATTAAAAAGGCGACAGCCGCAATAGTCAAATTCATCAATTGCTTTTTATAAAAATAATCTGGCGTTGTTTGTAGAGTATTAACAGCCCAGAACATACTTGCACTATAAATCATTACTAATCCAAATAGGCATAGTAAAACATATGTAAAAAACAAAGGGTAGTCAAAGTACTTCATATATTTTTTGAAATAAGTTTTCATGTTTTTACCTCATCTATTATCTAGCAAAAAAACCCAAACAGCTTTGTGTTTGAGTTTTTTCTTATTCTTTTGTGAATGCATCGTGTAATGCAGACAGCTCTTTTTCAAGTGAATCGAGAATTTCTCTTCCCTTATCACGTTCAAGCAAGCCTAGCTTAACCGCGAAGTCGATCTCACGAGATAAACCAAACATTTGCGTATCTAAAACTTCCTCGTACAAAGGGCATTGTGGCATTGTTAAATGTTCCATTTGCACTCTAATTAATTTTGCTATTTTCTCCGCATCGGCAATTAGGAGTTCCAATGCTTTCTCCTGATACGAACTTTGTGATTTTGTATCCATGAGGACGCCCCCATTACCTGATATTTCTTCAACTCTATCTTAATAAAGTTTATCTTTTGCAAAGAAAAAATGCAAGCATCTATATTTCAAAATGAGAATGATAATATTATTTCTTTCTATCTGTAGATAAAAAGCGTTATACTAAAGAATGGAATGTAACATCTGAGGAGGAAAAACCTATGGAATCCATCATTCAAATTAAAGGTAAAGTCAACTTTCAAATTACATTAGATTCTACAGTTTGGATTTTTGATGACCGTAAGCTAAATTTAGAAACATATTTCATCGAAAAGCCAGTAGAGGTAGATCCTGATGAAGAATATATCGAAAAAGCAGGAAAATTCTGGTCTCGTGAAATTATGGAGGGTGCAACTTTCCCACCGACTTTGAAAACTGAACGTAAATTTGACCGCAAAGATATGATGACTGGTACTTTCGGTATAAAAATTGAACCTTTCATTCTTAATGCTGAACCAAAAGAAGATGCAAAGACAGTTGTATTTGAAACACACGATGGTTCACAATATCGTTTTAGTATTGAAGATGCGAAAAAACTTATTTTCCAATTTAGTAAAGATGGTAAAATGCTAAAAGAGAATGGCCCTGTCTACTTACTATTAGGAGATGGCTCCAACTACGAAAATCCTATTAAAGGAATCGTAGGCATGCAAGTAGAATAAGGAGGAAAATTATGATGCGAGTTAAATGCGTAATCTGTGATACTGTTAACGAACTTCCTGATTTCTCACCAATAGCAAAAAAATTACGCAATCGTCCTATTCACACTTTTATGTGTCCAACTTGTCACGATCGAATTACCGAAAAAACGAATGCAAGGCTAGCAACCGGTAAATTTCGTTTTATCCGAAAGGCAGTTCAGGCAGACGAAGAATTTTAGAAATTTAGCAGAGCATTTAGAATAATGCTCTGTTTTTTTTGATTCTATGTAAAAATGTTAGGGTAAGACCTAAAATTCATTTAACGCACCGCAGCATTTTCCACTTATTTGTACCGAAAGCAATTCGTCATGTACATGAGTGTGTTGGCAATCACCTTTACTTTTCTACTATAATCCACCAAACTAGGTAAAGACCCCAACAAATTTTATAGTATCAAAAAAGAGTTGTCCGAAAATGGACAACTCTTTTTCTTAAGAAGCAGCTTCTTTTTTCTTATCTCTACGTAAACGAACTTTGTAGAGAATTAATACTAAGGCTGCCACTATTAATCCTTCTACCATTGGTAAGAAGAATGCTAAGAAGGTTAAAATAATGCACCCTACAAATAAGAATACATAAATCACGGCTGTTTGCCATGCTTTTAATGATGATCTTGCAAATCCAAGATGATACACTATTGCAGTTAATATGAAAATAACTGCTAATAGAATATAACCTGCTACTGTATAGCTTGGTGCATTTTCGTAAATATAACGAGCAACACCGGACATACGATTAAATACTTGATCGTGTCCATCAGTTAAAGTAGATGCAGCAACTTGAGTAAAATTCAGTTTTAACAATAAACCGGACTTAAACAAGATCAACATCCTCCCGTCTAGCGAAAATTATTATTCTGCGTTACGTACTTTTTTAGCAGCTTTTTCGCGTTCGTTTTTGTTTAGAATTTGTTTACGAAGACGAATTGACTCAGGTGTAACTTCTAGGTATTCATCATCATCTAAGAATTCTAATGCTTCTTCAAGTGTTAAGATTTTTGGTGTTTTAATAACGTTTGTTTGGTCCTTTGTAGCTGAACGAACATTCGTTTTTTGTTTCATCTTTGTGATGTTAACTGTAATATCGTTATCACGTGTATTTTGACCCACGATCATACCTTCATAAATTTCAGTACCTGGTTCTACGAATAATATACCACGGTCTTCTACTTGCATCATACCATAAGTAGTAGATTTACCAGTTTCCATAGAAACAAGCGCACCATTACGACGACCACCTACACGACCAGTTGCTACTGGTTGATACGAATCGAATGTATGGTTAATAATACCGAATCCTTTAGTAAGTGACATGAATTCAGTAGTATAACCGATTAAGCCACGAGCAGGTACCATGAAGATTAAACGAACTTGTCCATTACCTTCGTTAATCATATCTTGCATTTCACCTTTACGGTCACCTAATGATTCAATGATAGAACCAACACAGTCTTCTGGTACATCGATTTGTACTCGTTCTACTGGTTCGGATTTTACACCATCGATTTCTTTAATAATAACTTTTGGTTTTGATACTTGTAATTCGTATCCTTCACGACGCATGTTTTCAACAAGGATTGATAAGTGAAGTTCACCACGGCCTGAAACTGTCCATGCATCTGGAGAATCTGTTTGTTCTACACGTAGAGAAACGTCAGTTTGTAATTGAGAAAGTAATCGTTCTTCAATTTTACGTGAAGTTACCCATTTACCTTCGCGACCTGCGAATGGCGAGTTATTTACTAAGAAAGTCATTTGTAAAGTTGGTTCATCAATACGCATTGGAGGAAGTGGCTCTAGGTGATCTTGTGGACATACAGTTTCACCAACGTTAATTTCTTCCATACCAGATACAGCGATTAAATCACCTGAATACGCTTCTTGAATTTCTTCACGTTTTAAACCGAAGAAGCCAAACATTTTCGTAACACGGAAGTTTTTCACTGTACCATCAAGTTTCGCTAGAGATACTGATTGTCCAACAGCGATTGTACCGCGGAAAACACGACCAATACCGATACGGCCTACGAAGTCATTATAGTCAAGTAATGCAACTTGGAATTGAAGAGGTTCTTCACGAGTATCAGCTGGTGCTGGGATGTGACTGATAATTTCTTCGAATAAGCATTTCATGTTTTCTTCTTGTTTAGCTGGATCTGGATCTAATGAAGCAGTACCGTTCACACCTGAAGCGAAAACTACTGGGAATTCTAATTGATCTTCATCTGCACCTAACTCAATAAGTAAGTCGATTACTTCATCAACAACTTCTTCAGGACGAGCTGAATCTTTGTCAACTTTGTTTACGACTACGATTGGTGTTAATTTTTGTTCTAATGCTTTTTTAAGCACGAAACGAGTTTGAGGCATACAACCTTCGTAAGCATCTACTACAAGTAAAACGCCATCTACCATTTTCAAGATACGTTCAACTTCACCACCGAAATCGGCGTGTCCTGGTGTATCCAAGATGTTGATTTTAGTATCTTCGTAGTGAACTGCAGTGTTTTTTGCTAAAATCGTAATACCACGTTCACGTTCAATATCATTAGAGTCCATTGCACGTTCTTCAACATGTTCATTTGAACGGAATGTACCTGATTGTTTTAATAATTGGTCGACTAAAGTTGTTTTACCATGGTCGACGTGGGCAATAATTGCTATATTTCTGAGATCTTCTCTTAAATTTGTCATTGTTCCACTCCACATTGTTTTTTTCGAGTCCATAACTGTGCTATTATAACATAAAAAATAGCTTTGTGTTTTATTTTTACATGTCTTTTTCAACTTTTTTATTTTTTACAAGTGAAAACCTTGCTAATCTTAGTATTTAGTTTAACAATAGAATTATAATTATTTTTTGGAGGATTGTTATGAATAAAGCAAAATTCGTCATGGCTATCTTTGCCCTTGCAGGGGTTTTAGCTATGTGTTCTATTGGTTGGGCAATAGCTTTAGGTAGTACTTTAGGAATTATCGGTGGTATTATAGCAGTTTGTGTTGTTTTCGGTCTAGCCTTTAAAACAAAACGCCAATTCCGAGATCAAGGCTTATTATAAATTCATTATTAATAGCTATTCCAACTTCGGTAACTACTTGAAAAGCCTTTTCGGTAGAAAACACACAGTTGTCGACTGATAGGGTGTTTGAGGTAGATAGCTATTTTAGCACTTTAATATGTGTCATAAGAGCTATTAAGAAGTTGGCATATGAATATGGATATAAGATAAGGGATTGCCTTCAAAAGTTGGGTTTCTTCAACTTCAAGGACAATCCCTTAATTATTTATTTTCATTTTTCAGTTGAATATAATCATCAATAATTTCACTATGTATCGTAGGATTAGCCACGATAAAAGTATCTTGTTTTAATAAGTTGATAGGTTCATTTTTTAAATTACTGGCTATAGCACCTACCTCATTAGCAATCACTACACCACCTGCAATATCCCAAGGAGATAATCTAAGAGATATATATGCATCCATTCTCCCACAAGCAACAGAGACAATTTCTAAGGCAGCTGAACCATATGATCTTGTCCCACGTACTTTATGAACTAGGTCAATCATAGGCTCATGCTCGATTCTCTTATTAGGAGTCACCCAAGTAGCATTTAATCCAATAATTGCTTTATTTAAGGAAATTGCTTGAAGAGGTTTTAAAGGAACTTCATTCATATAGGCACCCTGGCCCTGTTTTGCATAGTATAATTGGTCCCTCATCACATCATAAATATACCCTAGTTTTCCAATTCCATTAATATAAACACCAATTGTAATTGCAAAATTCCGATGTTGACGAATAAAATTCATTGTTCCATCAATCGGATCAATTATCCATACTACCCCATCAATCGAATCAATTTTCTCGCCCATTCCCTCTTCACCTAAAATTTTATGAGTTGAATCAAACGTTTTTATTTTTTCAATGAAAAATAATTCTGTTTCGCGATCAATATTTGTCACTAAATCATTTGCATCCGCTTTCGTTTCAATTACCCACTTTTCAGAAAATGAACTACGGATACGTTCTCCCGCTTCCATAATGATAGCCTTTGCAAATTCATGTACTTCAGCAATACTCATTATTCCCTCACCTTTCCTCGAAAAAACAAAGTACATTTCATATTTTGTATATTATACCAAAAAAAACACCTGCTTCTCATAATGATAAGCAAGTGTCACCTTAAATTTTTTGCGTTATTTCTAGGCGAATGCATGGAATGCCTCCAGTTCCATATGAATTTCAGCCAATCTCGCTTTACTTTGTGCGATTTGCTCAGTATCATTCAATTGCAGCGCATCAAACAGTGTAGCTAATTCATAATCCACTTCTAAATGAAGACCTTTTATATATTGCTTTTCAAAATCCACTTTACGAATAATATGAACGACTTGTTTCATGATGATCAGCTCCTTTAATTTGATGTTTAAATGATAAGAAGAAAGAATTTTCTGACCACTTTCTACATTATATTCACTGTACGAAGAATGGTAAGTCCTTCTACAAGATTTTTTCCCATTTTTCAAATAAAATAAACATAAAGTTAAAAAAGGAGAGAAAATAGTGACAGTAAAATGGACTAACAAAGACTTTGAAGTCTTTACAACACCTGGACTTGAACAACGTATGGCAGCACTCATTACGAATGTACGTCCTAAATTTGAGGAACTTGGAACAACTTATTCTACATACATCTCATCTAAAACAGGAGATGAATTTTTTCCACATGTAGCAAAACACGCAAGACGAAAAGTGAACCCGCCAATCGATAGCTGGGTAGCATTCGCCACAAATAAACGCGGGTATAAAGCACTGCCGCACTTTGAAATAGGACTTTTTAAATCTCATATTTTTATCCTTCTATGCGCCATTTATGAAGCTCCTACTAAAAAAGAAATAGCTGAAAATTTATTAAAAAATCTTGATTCCTTTACCATACTTCCAGAAACGTTTTATATTTCTGGAGATCATTTCGCTCCAACTGGAATTCTTTTAGGTGAAGCAATAAACGATGGTTCATTAGAAAAACTTTTAACGCGTTTACGCGATGTAAAAAAAGGAGAATTCTTAATTGGTCTTCAATTACCAAAGGAAAAAGCAATAAAACTTTCTGCGAAAGAATTTTCTAGGGTAGTAGACGATACATTCGACGCGCTATTACCAATTTATAACATTATGGTAAACAAATAATAATAGTATAAAAAGCAATCGGTAAATTCTCTACTACTGAGTAAACCGATTGCTTTTTATTATCTTCCGTGTTTGTTAATACCTTTAATAATTGTGCCATCTGGACTTGTTTTCGTTTGTTTAACAATATCGTAACTTATATAACCACTTTCTTCTTCAAATTCACGGAAAATGGTTTTTTCTTCTGCCATTGAAGGTACAATCTCCTTAAAACGACGATACTTTAATAATACTTCTTCACGTTTTACGCCCTTTTCGTATGCTTTTTCAATAGTTTGAAAAAATGCAATCACATCGACAATTTCATTCTTAGACCAATCGATTGAAAATGGATATGAATATTCCAAATAAATTACCTACTTTCATCATGGTATTATACCAAAGTGTTTCACAATACTATTGTAAACGCTATTGGAAATGGACTGCAACCTTTCTCGTCTGTTAGTAGTATATTCCCTGGGAAATGACTTTATTCTAAAAAAATATTGTCATTAAAAGTGGTATCAAGATTGCACCAACAACTGCTGTCAACGTCATTGAAACCGATCCCATAGATAATGTTTTTTCACCGTATTCAGTAAGCTTTCCTACTCCAATCCCATGTGCACTACTCCCCATTGCAACCCCTCTCGCAATTTCGGTATCAATTTTGCATATTTTGTAGAGATATGGCCCAAACACTGCTCCGATAATTCCCGTAATCATGACAAACACAGCAGTTAATGTTGGATTACCTCCTATTACATTACTAATCTGCATTGCTACAGGTGATGTTATTGATTTTGGAATCAATGTTTTTATATACTCATTTTTTTGTTGGAATAATTCTGCTAATACCAATACAGTTCCTACGCTTGCACTCATTGCTACTGTAATCCCAGTAACAATTGCCATATAATTCTTTTTGATTAATTTTCTTTGTCTATACAATGGTAATGCTAAACTAACTACAGCAGGCCCAAGGAATCGATCAATCCACTGTCCTCCAATCATATAGGTTTCATATGGAATATCGAATATCAATAAAACTCCAACTATCAAAATCGCACATGTAAACACTGGGAATAGAATTGGATGGTAATAACGTTCGTACACTTTTTTCATAAGAAAAAATACAGCTAAAGTGGCAATGCAGATGATGATTGCTAGCATATTAAGTCTCCCTTATTGTTGGATATTTTCAAACGAAGGTTCTTTGATTTTTTCCTTATGGTTTTCATTTTGTTTTTCTACTTGAACCTCTACCAATTGTGTTATTTTTCCAGAAGCAATGATTGAGATTATTGTACTTACTAAAATGATTCCGATAATGATTATCCCTTGCCCTGATATTAATTCTGGATATTTAACAATTCCCACTGTCACTGGGATAAAAAATAACATCATGTACGCAAGCAACAGTTCAGCTCCATTGGCAATCCAACTCTCAGGAATTACTCTTGAAATTAATAAAATAAATAAAATGATTAGCCCTACGATACTTCCTGGAAATTTAATATGTAAAATTGCCATTAACCACTTTCCAAATTCAGATAATAAATATAAAACTACAATTTGCCCTATTATTCTCAAAAACATCAATCCACGTTGTTGCATAACAGAACACCCCTCCATTTTCTAATATACAAAAACTTATCAGAATCTTCTAAAATTGTCTACTTCCTATCTTTCTATCTAACTAGCAACCTCAGCTATTCTCCTGCCTCTCGCTTTTGTAAACTCATCAGCAGATAGTATAGAACCATAAAAAAAGCTAGCCTTTGTAGAATATTCTACAAAAGCTAGCAAAGTACCTAGTAATTTTTTAATCTTCTTTATTTTCGTGTGCACGGTCTTTTTTCAGGATTTTTGAAATTAATTCATATACAAGTGGAACGATTAACAATGTTAAAATCGTTGAACTGATTAAACCACCAATAACAGTTACACCTACACCTTTAGAAATTAGGCCGCCACCTTCAGCACCCATTGCTAATGGAACTAATGCACCGATTGTTGCAATGGCTGTCATTAAGATTGGACGTAACCGTGTTGCACCTGCGTCAAGTATTGCTTCACGCATTGTTTTACCAGCATGTTCCATATGAATGATGCGGTCTACTAATACAATCGCATTTGTTACCACGATCCCTATTAACATCAATAACCCAATCATGGAAGATACACTAATTGTTTCACCTGAAATGTATAAAGCAACAAGTGCACCAATTACTGTAAATGGTAATGAGAATAGGATAGCAAAAGGAGCTAATCCTTCACCAAATGTTACGACTAATGTAAAGTATACAATGGCAATCGCAGCAGCAATCGCTAACCCTAATTGAGTGAAGGCTTCTTTCATATCTGCTGTAACTCCGCCCGTATTAACTTCTACATTATTTGGTAAATCTAATTTATCAATTGCTTTTTGAACTCCTGAAGATGCTTTTGTAATATCTTTTGATGTAACAGTTGCTGTTACACTAGCATAAATTTTACCTTTACTACGGTTTACTTGTGTTGAAGTTGTGCCTTCTTTAACATCAACAACATCTGACACTTTTACTTTTTTACCGACAGGTGTATCAATCTCTTCATCTAGCACTTCTTGGAATTTATCTGGAGAAGCTGCCTCTTTATGAACATTGACATCAAGTTCTTTACCATTTCTTGTGACTGTTGTTAAAACTTCAGTTTGTGTATTTGGATTAATCGCCATCGCAATTTGTCCTGTTGTTAATCCTAAAACTTTTGCTTTGTCTTGATCAATCACTAATGTTTTTTCGGTATAATTTTCAGTTAATGAAGATTTAACATCTTTCAAATTATCTTGATCTTTCATAATTTTTTCTATATCTTTTACTACTGGTCTGATATCTTCTACTGTGTTACCGTAGACTGAATATGAAAGCTCATTACTTGATCCTGAAGATGAGAAGTCTTGGCTTTTCCATGTACCTTTTTGATTAGCACCTTGAACTTCTTTAATAAGTTTTTCTTTTACATTACTAAAGTTTTTCGTATCAGTATCATAGATGACATAGACTAAAGCGCCATTTGTTTGTCCAGGCATCATTGGATTAGATCCGCCGATCGATGATTGGACTGTCTTAACATCCTTTTTATCCATAATCATTTTTTCGATTACTTCTACATCATCAATCACTTTATCACGTGTTTCACCAGGTTCAGGTGTATAAGTTAGGTATACCATTTTTTGTTGATCATCTGGTAAGAAACTAAATCCAACTAATGGTGCCAAGAATAAGCTTGCTACAAGAATTACAATCGATCCTATAGAAGTTATTAATTTATGGTCTAATACCCATGATAGAATGCGTTTATAACCTCTTGCTAATGCACCATGCTCTTCTTTTTTAGTTTGTACTTTGCCATACAGTTCTTTTTTAAATAATGCATGTGCTAAGGCTGGAACAATTGTGATGGCAACTAATAGAGATGCGATTAGCGCAAATGCCATCGTTAAACCGAATGGTAAGAATAACTCTCCGACCATCCCTCCAACTAATCCAAGTGGCAAGAACACGGCAATTGTTACCACTGTAGAAGATAAAATTGGTCTAAACATTTCAAGAGTAGCTTCACGAATTAAAGCTCTACCATGTAATTTCTCGCCTTCAAGATAAATTCTTCGATAAATATTTTCAATAACAACAATCGAGTCATCGATTACACGACCTATTGCTACTGTCATAGCCCCTAATGTCATCATATTTAATGAAATATCCATTTGTTTTAATACAGTTACTGCAATTAATAACGACATCGGAATAGATACAACTGAAATAATCGTTGAACGGAAATTTCGCAAGAATAACATGATGATGATGAATGCAAAGATTGCACCGTATAACAATTTATCAAACATCGTATTCACTGAGTCTTGAATTGGTTGACCTTGGTCTAGTGTTACCTCAATGTCCATACCTTTGTTATCTTTTTCGAATTTCTTAGCTTCATCTTTAACATCATTTACTACATTGACAGTATTTGAATCTTGAGATTTTACTACCTGTACAGATATTGCTGGTTTACCATTTGTACGGGAAACAGATTCGACTTCACCAACTACTTTGATGGAAGCCAATTCACCTAATTTTACAAATGGGCTCGCTTGTGGAGCTTGTAGCGCTGCTTGAGCCCCTGCTACACCCTGAGATGCTTGTGCCTGTGCAGCTTGCGCTTGTGCTTTAGCAGCTGCTGAATTTGCACTTGAGCTTTGCATTGTTACGGGAATTTCTAAGTTTTTCAAGTCTTTAATTGTTGTCATTTTACCATCAACAACAACTGATTGTTCTTCATCCTTGAATTGGAACATACCTAGTGGAACTTTCGTATCCATTGCTTTTACATATTGCTTAATCGTATCTTCTGTTAAACCATATTTCGCTAATTTCTTTTGGTCATAAGTTAGTTCAACTTTATCTACTTGTTGACCAGTTACTGATACAGATGCAACGCCATCAATACCTTCTAATTTAGGTACGAAATAGTTTTCAGTTGTTTTTGTTAAATCTGCAATAGATTGATCCTTATTTGCAACACTTAAAGCTACAACTGGGAAAGCATTGATATTAACACGATCTACAGTTGGCTTTTGAGCAGTTTCTGGAAGTTCTACTTTTTCTAATACTTCCTTAATATTACTAACTGCTTCTTTCATGTCTGTACCATACTTAAACTCTATTTGTAGACTTGAAGCATTTTGATATGAATTGGAATAGACAGCTGAAACACCCTTTAGATGATTCACTGCTTTTTCATATGGGATTGAAATATCGTCAGCTACCTGCTCTGGTGTTGCACCTGGATAAACTGTTGTTACCGTTGCAACTGGAATTGTAATATCAGGTAATGTTTCTAACTTCATCTTAAGTCCTGAATATACCCCGGCAACAGCGACAATAATCGAAAGGAGCCATACTGCCAGTTTATTTTTCAAAACAAATTTAATAAGCGAGTTCATTCATACACCGTCCTTTTTTGACTTACTGGTCACAATTCAATATAATAATGACTAGCTAGTCAAAAGTCAAACCATATAATAGGAAGAATTATAGAAAGAGTGAAAATATGTCTAAACGTGATCTAATTATTGAAAAATCTATGGAGATCTTATCAGAGCGAACAATAGCCTCTACGTCTATCCAAGACATTACAAACGCATGCGGCATATCAAAAGGAGCTTTTTACCTCTCTTTTAAATCAAAAGAGGAACTTCTTATTGCAATTTTTGAGTATATCATCAAAGATATGACATCAAAGTTTCAAAACATATTAAGTTTACAGGTAGAGCCAAAAGAAAAACTAACACAATATTTTTTATCGGCTTTTGAGTTATTCGAAAAAAATTCACCTTTTATCTCAACTCATTTTCGCGAGCTTGTTAGTATTGTGGATCATGATGTGACGGAAAAAATACAAAAACATTTCCTAATTGCTGACAATATGACTTTGTTGTTGCTTAGAGAGGTTTATAGTTCCCAAATTGAAGATAGCCAATTTGATTTACTAATATGTATCCGAGGGCTGATGAAAGGTTATGCGGAATTCATTGTAATCCAAAAACAGTCAATTAACTATTATGAATTAAGCAAACATTTGGTAAACTTCATTGATGTACTTGTTAACGCTAAGTTAAAAACCTTAATAACGAAAGAAATGTATGAACAAAAAACTCGTCACATCAGTAATATTCAAAAAAATGATATAATAATTGAAATAGAAAATTGTAAAGAAGATTATGCAAGCGATTCTTTTACAATAGATACATTCGATTTAATCATTGAAGAATTACAAAGGGAACATCCTCGTAAAGCATTACTACTAGGTATGTCATCTAATTTAATGACGAATAACCATTTGAGATGGCTCTCTGTTTTACTAAAGCAATTTTGCAATGAAATGTAAAAAAGCAGCACAACAATTGTTGTGCTGCTTTTTTATGTGGTTCTACATATATCCCCAAACCATTGCAAGCAATGTACCGAATACAGTGATTAAACCTACAACTACTGAGTAAATAATTGTAATGTATAAAGCTTTCTTATCTTCTGTTTCACCGATATGCATGAACAATACTAACTGTACAATTGCTTGTGCAGCAGCTGTTACAAGTAGAATTGTAATAGCAACAGTGTTAGACATATCTTTAAACATTATTACAGTCAATGCTAAGAGTGTTAAAACAAGAGAACCCACAAAGCCCATTACATGCTCTTTTGGAAATAGTTCTTTCATTATTACAACACTCCTTTCAAATAAACAAAGCTGAAGATGAAGATCCATACAACATCAAGGAAATGCCAGTATAGAGAGAAGATAAATGCTTTATTTGCTGTTTTTGCATTTAATCCACGTTTTTTAACTTGGATTAAGATACTTGCTCCCCATAATAGACCGAATGTTACATGGAGACCGTGAGTACCTAGTAAAGTCATCAAAATAGACAGGAAGGCACTTGTTTGAATTGTAGCACCATCATGAATATATGTTAGGAATTCATTAACTTCAACGCCTAGGAAGACTGCACCTAGTAATAACGTTAAGATGTAGAATACCATCATTGCTTTAGTACGTCCAATACGCATTGCGTGAACACCTAAACCAATTAAGAAACTACTAGTTAAAAGAGCAAAAGTTTCTAACAATACTGGTGGCATTTCAAATAATTCTTTACCTATTGGACCTGAACCTGTGCGATCAACTAATGAAAAATACACACTAAATAATGTCGCAAAGAGGATTATTTCGGCACCAAGGAAAACCCAGAAACCAAAGATTTTTAAATCATTTTCTTCTGTGCTGTATTCTAATGGAACTGATTTGTTTACTTTTGACATTATTTTTCACCTCTCAATCGACGTTCAGTTGCTTCGATTTCAGCCACTTCAATATAATGACCATCATCTTTTTCAAATGAACGATAAGCCATAAATCCTAATGTTAAAACACCAAATACGATTACTAGAGACCAAACACTAAATACGAAGAAGAATGAGAATAAGAACATTACACCAGCCATCCACATTGGAGCGCCACTGTTGTTTGGCATATGAATACGTTCGTATTCACCTGCTGTAATATCTCGTCCTTCTTTTTTCGCATACCAGAATTCATCTAATTGATTGATTTTTGGTACGACCGCGAAATTGTATTCTGGAACTGGACTATGAGTTGCCCATTCAAGAGAACGTGCATCCCATGGATCGCCATTTTCATCACGTGGACTATGACGGAAACTATAGTAAATGTTATAGCAAATTAAGATAAAGCCTACAGCCATTGCAATAGCACCAATGAACGATACCATACTCAATGGACCATAACCTGTGTCAGCTGAGTATGTGTACATACGACGTGCATAGCCATCTAAACCTAAGATAAATAGTGGGAAGAAGGCTACATTAAAACCTACTACAATAGTCCAGAAAGCTGATTTACCTAATTTTTCATTCAAACGGAAACCAAAGATTTTTGGCCACCAGAAATGATAACCTGCTAATACCCCAAATACTGTACCTGGGATTAATACATAGTGGAAGTGAGCAACTAAGAACATTGTATTATGATATTGATAGTCCGCACTTGACATTGCAAGCATTACCCCTGTAACCCCACCAATTGTGAAGATAGGAATAAATGCTAATGCCCAAAGCATTGGTGTTGTAAATGTAATTTTCCCGTGTCGCATTGTTAGCAACCAGTTAAATATTTTAACACCTGTCGGAACTGCTATAAGCATTGTTGTAATAGAGAAAATACTATTAACCATTACACCATGTCCCATAGTATAGAAGTGGTGAACCCATACCATGAATGATAGTAATGAAATAACAACCATACTCATTACCATTGATTTATAACCAAATAAGTTTTTGCGTGAGAATGTTGAGATAATCTCACTATAAATACCAAATGCTGGTAGAATAACGATATAAACTTCAGGATGTCCCCAAACCCAGAACAAGTTAGCCCAAAGCATATCCATACCGCCATCTTGCATAGCAAAGAATTTAGTACCAAATTGACGGTCTAAAGTCATCAATGCAAGTGCTACAGTTAATACTGGGAATGCAAATGTAATAATAACATTTGTAATTAATGCTGACCAAGTGAACATTGGCATTTTCATTAATTTCATACCTGGTGCACGCATTTTCACGATTGTCGCAATGAAGTTAATACCAGTCATTAAAGTACCAAGACCTGCGATTTGTAAAGACCAAGCATAATAGTTATTACCAACGCCAGGGTTAAATTCAGTACCTGCTAATGGGAAATAAGATGTCCAACCTGCGTTTGGTGATCCCCCAATTATGAATGATACATTTAATAATCCACATCCAGCTGCGAATAACCAGAAGCTAAGTGCATTTAATCTTGGGAATGCCACATCTCGTGCACCAATTTGAAGTGGTACAACGACATTCATCAAACCTATGATAAATGGCATTGCCATGAATAGAATCATGACTAAACCATGTGTTGTGAAAATTTCATTATAATGCTCTGCGTTAAGCAATTTGTTTTCAGGAACTGATGTTTGTGCACGCATTAATAATGCATCAATTCCACCTCTAAATAGCATAATCAATGCTACTAAGATATACATGACACCAATTTTTTTATGGTCAACAGTAGTAAGCCAGTTTTTGTAAAGCCAGCCCCACTTTTTGAAGTAGGTCAATCCAACAACAATGGCAATAGCGCCAACAACGATACTAATTGCTGCACCCAAAATCATCGGCTCTTTCATCGGAGCGAATAATTCTTCCATGTTCATGTGTGTAACTCCTTTCTTGCCTCATTTCTATTATTTAGACATATCCATGCCTTTCATATCCATGCCTTTCATATCATCCATATTGTGTGAATCATTTTTGTGTGACTCACCATGTTTGCTCATATCCATTTCTGGAGCTGGACTGAATGATAAGTGTGTAGAAGAGAAACTTTCACGTCCTACAAATGGTGTTTTTAATAATTTATTGAATTTTGCTTCAGTTAGTTTTGGTTCATTTGCTTTTACATCTTTTACCCATTTGTCAAATTTATCTTGTGACATTGCTTGAGTTTCAAACTCCATTTCCGCAAAACCTTCACCATTAAAGTTAGAGTTACGACCCATATACGACCCTTCTACATCCGCAGCAAGGTGAAGTTTATTTACCATATCACTCATGGCATATTTTTGACCGGCTAACTGTGGAATCCAGAAACTTGTAATTGGACCAAATGAATATAATCTAAATTCAATTGGACGATCTGTTGGGATATTTACATAATTAACTGTTTCAATATTTTGTTCTGGATAGCTAAAGTGCCATTTCCAATCTGAAGATGATGCATAAATAACAAGCGGTTTTTTGTTGTCATAACCTGTTTGTTGATGTTCAACTTTTGATGTTGTAAATACCGTTACAACGGATAAAACAGTTACTATAACAATTGGAATAACCGTCCATATAATTTCTAACTTTGTACTACCCTCTTCATGTGGCGGTTCATAACCTGCTGGTTGTTTAGATGCACGATATTTCGACAACATGAAGACAAACAATACATATACAACCAATAAGATAAACGCCATCACTAATATAGAAAAGATGATTGTATTTGATAAAGTTTTCGCATTTGGCCCTTTTGTATCGAATATCATTAATGGTTGACATCCAGATAATATCATAGTCATGAACGCCAAAACAGCAGGCATAATAAGCACTTTTTTCTTCATAATGTACTCCCTTCTCAAAAAACAATTAAAACAATTGTCTTTCTAAAATCTATTGAATTAGCTTTCTGGTTGAAGATTAGCTACAGTTATAGATGTGTAAGCATATGAAATTCACTCAATGGTTTAATAGCTCCTGTCATATGAACGGACGATAGTTAACTATTCTTACACTCTATATAGTGAAAAGTAGGCACCCAAGTTTTCGCACCTTTTCCTTCTGAGGACTTTCAATCTCTCGCTAGATTCATTTGACATTATACGCCCATATTTTTAATAAAAAAATAAAAAGTTCTCCAATATCATAATTAATTCAATGTTATTTGAACGTTTTGTGGACATAATTTGTATAAAATGTGGACACATTTTAAATATGAATCTATAGTATTAAAAAAAATCCTACAATAAACAATGTTGTAAATGAAATTCATCACTTTATTTCCTAAATTATACAAAATCAATATTTCCGAAAAAAGAAAATCATCTGTAACGTAAATTTAGTTACAGATGATTTCACCTATCATTTTTTATTTTTGTTAAGTTTTTGTAATATTCATGTGAAGTTTTCCTATTTTCTCCATTTGAGCAACATTCGTCACAATAAATGATATTAGCTCAAAATCAATTCTATTATTACAAAGCTGGAGCAGATCCTCCGTCAATATTTATAGCAGTACCACTTACATAAGAAGCTGCGTCAGAGACTAAAAATGTAATTACATTAGCTGCTTCTTCTGTATCTCCTATCCGTCCAAGCGGAATTGACTTGCCCACTTTTCTTGAATATTCTTCCCAAGTCAATTCAGGCGCATCAGTTTGCCATTTTCGTTCAATTTGTGCACTTCGAATTAATCCTATGCAGACTGTATTAACGCGTACATTCATTGCCCCTACATCTTTACTCATTGCATTTGTTAAAGCCATTCCTGCAGCGCGGCTAACAGTTGTTGGGAGTGATGATGCTGGTGGTGTTTTTCCAAGTACTGCCGTGACATTGACAATGGCACCACCACCTGCTTGTTCCATATGAGGTAGCGCTGCTTTAGATGTATAGATTGAGCCAAATAGTTTTAAATCTACATCTCTTTTCCAATAATCAGAATCTACATCTAAGAATGAATGAGCTGCTGAAGTACCAGCGTTATTAACCAATATATTTAACTTACCAAATTTCTCTACTGCTTTTGCAATAACCTTTTGACAATCTTCTTCATTTGTAACATCAGCTACTACAGTTAGCACTTCTTTATCTGTTTCATCTAATATACTTTTAGCCGCTTCATCAAGTGCTGACGCTGTTCTTGCACAAATAACAACATCTGCACCTTCCAATGCTAATTTAGTTGCAGTTGCAAGACCAATGCCTTTACTTGCTCCAGTCACAACTGCAACTTTTCCTTCTAATCCCAATTCCATTTCTTTCTCTCCCTAGTATTAAAATATAATTATCATAGTCTAAGTGACCCTATCTTTTCTTTTAGCAAGAAAAAATGTAAGATAATTATAATTAATCCAAATATTTAGATAATATGTTTTTCAATATTTTAAGGTCAGGCAGTGATGATTTTGAGTACTATGAATCTACAGCGAAAGATTTTCCTTTTTGGTGCACTATTTGTCACATTCTTAGCTACTGTTATTGGAATTTTATTTTACTTTACCATATCAAAAGCAATAGAAACACAAATTGGCTCCCAAGCTCTTAGTATTGCAAAAACAACTGCAAATCGCTCAGATGTTATTGAAGCTTTTCATTCCTCTAATCCCACTAAGATACTGCAACCCATCGCGGAAAAGATTCGAATGGAAACGAATGCTGAATACGTAGTAATCGGCAACAAAAGTGGTATCCGTTACGCTCACCCTGTAAAAGATCGAATTGGGCATAAAATGGTCGGAGATGATAATGAGAGAGCTTTAGTAAATGGGGAATCTTACATTTCTGAAGCAGAAGGTACACTCGGTGAAGCCATTAGAGGAAAAGCTCCTGTTCTTGATAAAGAAGGTAATATAATTGGAATTATCTCTGTAGGCTTTTTAAAGAAAAATATTTATAGCGTTTTCCTAGAGTATGTGGATAATATCGCATATATAGTCATTATTGCCATTCTTATTGGCATTGTTGGATCAAACATTCTCTCTAAAAACATCAAAAAAGTGATGTTTAATCTAGAGCCTGCTGAGATAGCGAATTTACTAACCCAAAGAAATACTTTAATAGAATCAGTACGCGAAGGAATTATCATGGTAGACGCAGAAGGTAAAATCACAATGATTAATTCAGCTGCGAGTGATACCCTCTCGATATCTGCAGAAACTTCACTTATTGGTCGTTCAATCAATGAAATCATCCCGAATTCACAACTACTAGATATACTTGTTACTGGAGATAAACAACTAGATCGACCGATGCATATTCTAGGAAAACAAACAATCGTTAATAGAATTCCAATACGAATAGGAGACAAGATTGTCGGAGCGGTATCAAGCTTTCGCTTGCAATCCGAAATTGATCAGTTAGCTATAGAACTTTCACAAGTTAAGCAATATACTGAAGCATTACGTTCACAAACACATGAATATAAAAATTTCTTATATACTATTTCTGGATTAATTCAACTACATTCTTATGATGAAGCATTAGAGCTAATTCATGAGGAAACGGAAGAACATCAATCACTAATCAAAATTATTACAACAAAACTAAATGATCCATACATCTGCGGTATTATTATTGGTTTCTATAATCGTGCTAAAGAATTAAAAATACGTTTTATCTTGGATGAAGATAGCAATTTGTCAAAGCTTCCTAAACATCTAGATAAATATCATTTCGTATCGATTATTGGAAATTTAATAACAAATGCCTTTGAAGCTGTTGAACGGTTACCTGAAAAAGAACGAATTGTACGCTTTTTAATCTTCGAAAATGGAACAGAAATCGTAATGGAAGTAGAAGATAGTGGTGATGGAATTCCCGAAAATATTCTTAACTCATTATTTAAACAAAGAATTTCAACTAAAGCTAAAGAAAATCGTGGGTATGGACTTACAAAAGTGTCTGAAATATTAATGGAGTTAAATGGTTCCGTTTATTTAGAAAAAGGAGATTTAAATGGAGCACTATTTATTACATCAGTACCTCTAGGGGGCATTTCGCATGAATGAGAATATTGAAGTTTTAATTATTGAAGATGATCCACGCATTGCTAAAATACATCAGCGGTTTATCGAGAAAATATCAGGTTTTACAGTAATTGGTTGTGCATCTACTGGTGAAGAGGCCTCTGATTGGCTTTCTGCATTTTCTCCAAATTTAATACTACTCGATGTTTATTTACCAGATACTTTAGGAACCAATCTTTTAGAAATGATACAAAGCCAAAAACAAGATATTGATATTATTTTTATCACTGCTGCTTCCGAAAGCCAAATTGTAAAAAAAGCTTATAAAACAGGTGTTGTTGACTACATATTGAAACCTGTAACATTTAAAAGGTTCAAAGAAAGCTTAGAATCCTACAGGGCAAAATATCAATTATTAATGACGGAAGGCACTATGAATGAGGATACAATTCATACTATATGGAATCGCACTTCTACTCCAAATAAGATGATGGAAGATTTGGCTCTTCCAAAAGGAATTGATTCAATTACTAAAAGAAAAGTATTGGAATATTTAGAATCAGTTGAAGATGGAGTGACTGCAGAAACATTATCAAAAGAAATTGGGGTTAGCCGTTCAACAGCACGGAGATATTTAGAGTTTTTTATTACTGTTGACCTTGGTTTTACAGAATTAATCTACGGAACAGTTGGTCGTCCAGAAAGAAGATACTTCTTTAAACGTTCATAAATTTTATGGACAAAATCATCTTTATGCTACTTATCTAGCTTATCACCAAAACACCAAATCGTTTAAATTATCTGATAAATTGATGATACGCGTTATGAAAACGCTATCATCTTTTTTTATTTCATAGGGGGGTATTTAATTGTTTAAAAAACTTTTATCAATTACTTTGATGGGAGCATTTGCAATTGGAATGGCTGGTTGTTCATCTAGTAATTCAAACAGTGGTTCATCTGCTACAAAATCTGATTATCCAAAAAGCAATATCTCTATTGTAGCACCATCAGGAGCTGGAGGTGGTTGGGATTTAACTGCACGTTCCATTGCAAAAACGATGAATGATACAAAATTAATTGAAAAACCGATTCAAGTAGAAAATAAACCAGGCGGTGGTGGTGCTGTATTTATGGCCCAATTCGCAACAAAAGAAGTTAAAAACGATTACATGTTAATGGTCAAATCTCCACCAATTTTAATCAATCATGATAAAGCAGAAGGAAATAGCCCATATGGCTACAAGGATACTCGACCTCTAGCTCAATTAACGCGAGATTATGGTGCTATCGTTGTTAAAAAAGATTCACCATATAAAACTTTAGAGGATCTACTAAATGCTATTAAAAAAGATCCAAAATCTATTACTCTGGCAGGCGGTTCCGCACCAGGGTCTATGGACCACTTGGTTGGAGTTTTACCTGCATTCAAATTTGGTATTGATCCTGCTTCTGTGAAGTATGTTTCATATGATGGTGGTGGTGAAGCCATTGCTGCATTACTTGGTAATAATGCCGATGTTATTGCAACTGATGCTTCAACTATTGCTACCTATGTTAAATCTGGCAATGTCCGTGTATTAGCAGTTAGTTCATCTGAACGTTTAAAAGGTGAATTAGCAAATGTACCAACCTTTAAAGAAAGTGGTGTAGATGCTGAATTTACAATTTGGCGTGGCATTTTTGGACCAAAAGATATGTCTGATGCTGCTTTCAATTATTGGTCAGAAAAATTAAAAGTTATGGTTGAAACAGAGGAATGGAAAGCTGAGTTAGAAAAAAATGGTTGGGAAAGTGAATATCGTAATGCTGATGATTTCACCACTTACTTAGAGGAACAAGATAAAGTTATTGTAGAATTATTGACTGCTTTAAAAATGCAAAAATAATGTACAAGAGACGACTATTTCAGTCGTCTCTTCTTAATCGGAGGTGCATGATTTTGAATAAAACATTCGATCGATATGCTGGTATTATTTTCTTGGTTATTGGGATTTTATTCTTTGTAGAAAGTTTCCGCATTTCTAATAGCGCTTATGGTTCTACAGTTGGTCCAAAGACTTTTCCAATCGGATTAGGCATTATATTGATTTTACTTAGTATGCGACTTATCTATGAAACTTTTGTTGTAAAGACATATAAGAACGATTCAGATAAAGAATCTACAAAGTTAGAGATTAAAAAGTTTTTGATTATTTTTATTAGCGCTGCTTTATATGCCTTTTTACTTGAAAAACTTGGTTATATTCTTTCCACATTCTTATTTCTTCTTGTTACATTTCAAACGATGGAGCGCGGGAAGATTGTTTATTCAGTCCTTATTTCAACCTTATTCTCTGTAGGCGTATATTTCTTCTTCTCGAATTTACTAGGTGGTTCTTTACCTGGTTTTCCAACATTTTAAAGGAAAGGAGCAAAACGATGAACACTTTACAATTTTTATTAGACGGATTTAGTATTGCATTTCAATGGCATAATTTATTATTTGCCTTTATAGGGGTAGTTATAGGAACTGCTGTAGGCGTTTTACCTGGTATTGGACCCATGAGTGGTGTCGCATTATTGATACCTGTGACAGCTAGCATTACATCTGGTATGCCAACTACAGATGCTGCTGCAAGCTCCATTATATTATTAGCTGGCGTATATTATGGTGCTATGTATGGTGGTTCTACAACATCTATTTTACTTAATACACCAGGTGAATCATCTTCTGTTGTAACAACACTTGATGGCTATCAAATGGCCAAACAAGGTAGAGCTGGCGCCGCTTTAGCCATCGCTGCTATTGGTTCTTTCTGTGCTGGAATTGTTTCATTAATTGGGCTTATTTTATTAGCTGAACCTTTATCCAACGTTGCCCTAAAATTCGGTCCTGCAGAGTATTTTTCTCTGATGTTACTTGGTTTAGCTGCTGTAAGTGGATTAGCCGGTAAGTCGATTACAAAGGCATTAATTATGACAGTAATTGGCCTTATGCTTGGTACAGTAGGCATTGATGCAGTTTCAGGCATTGCCCGCTTCACTTTTGACTTACCCATTTTATATTCTGGATTTGAATTTTTAACAATTGCTGTTGGTTTATTTGCTCTTGGAGAAGTTTTTAAGACGATTATTGAACGTGACGGGGAAGATGGAGCTATTGCTAAAATCAATCGAATTTTACCAACAAAGCAGGATTTGAAAGATAGTGCTGCACCTATTGCTAGAGGTTCATTACTTGGCTTTTTTATTGGCGTATTACCAGGTGCTGGTGCAACGCTAGCATCCTTCTTCTCATATATTACCGAAAAGAAATTCAGCAAGAATCCTGATTCTTTTGGTAAAGGCAACATTGCTGGAGTTGCTGGCCCTGAATCTGCCAATAATGCAGCCTCTGGAGGAGCAATGATTCCACTACTAACTCTAGGTATCCCTGGATCAGGTACGACAGCTATTTTAATGGGCGCTTTAATCATGTACAATATTCAGCCAGGTCCATTATTATTTGATGAACATCCTCAGGTTGCTTGGGGCTTAATAGCTAGTATGTTCATAGGAAACTTAATGCTATTAATATTAAACATGCCACTAGTAAGGGTGTTTGCTAAGGTGATTCAAACCCCAAAAAAATATTTACTTCCAATCATTGTGGCAATCTCCTTCTTTGGTGTTTATGCAGTGCAATATACAACATTCGATCTCTATTTACTTCTCGCTTTCGGTATTTTTGGTTATTTTCTTGTTAAAAATGATTTTCCTGTTGCACCGCTTGTTCTAGCACTTGTATTGGGACCGATGATTGAAAATAATATGCGTCGTGCCCTTACTATTTCAAATGGTGATTTTAGTATTTTTATTTCAAAACCATTGTCACTTGTTTTTTTAATTGCTGCAGCTGCATGGATATTAATTCCTTTACTTATGAAAATGAAAGGAAAAAATGTTGTTATAAATGAAGAAGAATAAGCAGTGAAAATTATGCTTTTAATCAAATCATGCATGAATAAAGGAGTAGATAATTGATTCGTTTTATATCTACTCCTTTGTCTAAGTTACATAAATTAATTTCATTAAACCATTTTCGGTTTATAAATTCGTATGTTTCAACAGATTAACTTTTCAATAATCAGATTTGGATGTTCCGCTCAATTGGGAACTTTTCATCAGTTACCACATCAATCTTGGAATATCTAAACGAATCAATCTCATAAATCTATTTTCAGTTTTTAAATATGAACATTTCAACACATTAACTTTTAACTATTCAGATTTGGATGTTCCACTACAGATGGTACTTTCCACGGGCTTGGCTTCAATCTCCTGTTACTACGTTTAGGGTACTGATAAAGTAAAAATAGATAAAAATTTATAATAAAAATCTTGTATAGCTATCTTTGTTGATGTGGAGTTAGCGAAAATTCTTTTTGATCTGCAAGAGCAAGAAGAATTTTCTGCGACGAAGCTAGCGAAGCGATGCAGGAGCAATGTTTACCTGCGGGAAAGCGAGACAG
>NZ_JBCMNM010000020.1:0-30558 GCF_050459865.1 Rummeliibacillus pycnus | reverse complement strand
GTTTGTCCTTGTTACTAACATTAGTTAGTAATCAAAGTTTATTGATTAACGTCTTGCTTGTTCAGTTTTCAAGGTTCATATTCAGTTCACTCAGTAGCGAACTTTTATATCTTACCACGTCTGATTTTCAAAGTCAAGAACTTTATTATCAGAAGTTTTAAGTCATATTTTGTAGGTTGTTGTCTCTTAACGAGTCAACGTTGATAACTATACTCCCCTATTAACTAGTTGTCAATGCTTTAATTTAAAATAATAATAACTTTATTAAAATCTTTAATCTCCTTCTATTAGATAAATACAAAAAAGCAGCTTTCCCAAAGGAAAGCTGCTTAATTTTATTAAAACTATCTAACCCAAATGAAGTATGCAAGGAATACGAAGAATAAAACATACATTAATGGATGTACTTCTTTTTTACGTCCAGCTAGTAACATTGTAATTGGATAGAAAATGAACCCAACTGCGATACCAGAAGCAATACTGTAACCCATTGGCATCATGAACATTGTCATAAACGCTGGCACTGCAATTTCGAATTTATCCCATTCAATTAATCGTAACGATGATGCCATCATTACCCCAACAATTACAAGTGCAGGAGTTGTTACTGCTGTTGTTACGACACTTAGTAATGGTGAGAAGAATAACGCTAGTAAGAAAAGCACACCTACTACAACTGCTGTAAAACCAGATCGTGCACCTGCACCAACACCAGCAGTAGATTCTACATATGCAGTAGTAGTTGAAGTACCGAAGATAGAACCAACTGTTGTACCTAATGCGTCTGCTAATAAAGCTTTACCTGCACGTGGTAATTTATTGTCTTTTACTAATCCTGCTTGGTTTGCTACAGCCATTAAAGTACCTGCAGTATCAAAGAAGTCAACGAATAAGAATGTTAATACAACGACAAGGAACTTTACATTAAATAATGATGCTGGATCATGGATAATAGGATCTAAAGCAACACCGAATGTTGGTGCTACACTTGGAATTGATGAAACTACTGTTTTTGGTACGTCTACTAAACCAAAAATCATACCAATAATTGCTGTAATCACCATACCATAGAAAATACCTGCTTTTACTTTACGTGCTAATAAAATAACAGTTATAAATATACCAGCGATCGCTAGCAATACATTACCATCTGTGAAATCACCTAAAGTAACAAATGTACTTTTATTTGCTACCACAATACCTGCATTTTTTAAACCAACAAAAGTTATAAATAAACCAATACCTGCAGAAACAGCATATTTTAGCTGAACCGGAATAGCATTGATAATTGTTTCACGAATACCTGTTAATGAAAGAATAATAAAGATAACACCTGAGAAGAATACGCCAGTTAAACCTGTTTGCCATGGAATATGGTAAGTTAAGATAACAGTATAAGCAAAGAATGCATTAAGTCCCATCCCTGGCGCTAAACCGATTGGATATTTTGCGATGAAGCCCATAATGAATGAACCAACTGCTGCTGCTAAAGCTGTTGCCACAAAAACAGAACCGTAATCCATACGCATTGCATCAGGTAAATCTTTTACATCTGCTAACGTTAAAATAAGTGGATTTAACGCTAAAATATATGCCATCGCTAAGAATGTTGTCACGCCACCAATTATCTCTCGGCGGTAATTTGTGCCAAGTTCTTCAAATTGGAAATACTTTTTCATGATTAATCCTCCGTATGCCGTCTTATACGTCTGTGAGAATAAAAAAAGACAATCAACTTCAATTTTAAGTTGACTGCCTACGATTCTTTACAAGCCATTCAAATCTTGCAAAGATATAAATAGAAGGTATTTTCCTTCTTCTTATTAAATCGTAGTCAAGTCATTTACGGTAACTCGGTAGAAACTTTCGGGCCATATTCCCGACATTATACGACGACGTTATTTAATTTACTTTGATAATATATCACGCTTCTATTATCATTTCAATAGTTTTTCCGAACATTTACAAACTTTATCGTAGAATAGTTCGTAAATAAACCTATCGTCAACCTTTTCAATCAATCTATTTGTAATAAATATTTACACTTTCCTACAATATACGACATACTATTTACTAAATTTAAGCTAGTGAGGCGATCTTATGAACAAAATAATGGAACCATCAAAAAACTATACACAAACCATTCAGAATGATTCTATTATGCTTGAGGAAATTGAAGAAAATACACATCTAATCGATTGTGAAGTTGATTGTCGCTTCGGAAGAAAACAATTACAAGAAGTGCAATTTGAAAATTGCCGATTCTTAACAAACGATTACACTCAAATGGAATTCTTAGATATCATTTTCAAAAAATGCGATTGTTCTAACTTTGACTTCAACAAATCAATATTTTATCGCTGTCAGTTTCAGTCTTGTAAGTTAATAGGATCACAATTTATCGGCTGTAAATTCAAAAATGTATTATGGAAAGATTGTTTGATGAATTATTCCATTTTCTCTGAAAGCAAAATGAATCTAGTTGGTTTTGAAGAAAATCAATTAGAGGAGGCTTTCTTTCAGGATGTTCATTTTGATAAAGTAGAATTTTTAAAATGCAATTTACAATTAGCTGATTTTACAGAGAGCAAATTAAGTAGTTTAGATTTTTCAACTTGTGATTTTATTGATATTAAATTAACACCTGCCTTAGCAAAGGGATTATCAATTCGCTTCGATCAAGCCGCTGCATTTGCTATAATGCTTGGTGTTACGATTAAAGACTAGAAAAAATCTCACTTATCTCATAAAGATAAGTGAGCTTTTTTACACTATTGGATTCTTTACATAGCTAATTTTATGATGGCCGATTTAAGTTGTCTTAGAAAAGAAGATATTTAAACAGTTGAAAAGAAAAATTTTAAAGATTTTAAAGAAGAAGATATGAAATCAATAAAAGCCGTTATCCAATAGTGCAAACAGGGTTGCCCTCTATTAAGAAATTGTATCTGCTAAATATCGGAAAACACCGTATTGTTAATCAATAAATACAGGTTTTAAGTCTACCTTAACTTGATGCTCCGCTAACTTAAAGTCATATTGCTCTTTCGTAGTTTCGTTAGGTAAAGTTAGAAACTTAAAATTACAATATTTCTTTATAAACTCTTTTGCATCACTTTCAGTGGCAACAATACCATGAGAAACTAAGGCTACTTTTAAACGTGCTGTTGCTTTAGTACCTTGTAAGTGATTTTGATATAAGCGAACACGTCTATTGGTAGTTCGACCTACATATAATAGATAATCCCCTTTCTCTTGTCCTACATATTCTATTGTCCTAAGGTAGTCATCTAATTTCTTCAAAGATTCATTGTTCTGTAAATTACTTTTAGGCAGGAGCAGAACGTAAACACCTGCATCTTCGGTCAAACTCGAAGGTTTTAATCCCGCAAAACGAATCGAAATACATTTAAGTAAATTTTGAGTAACTTGGTACATCATCATTACCTCCATCAGTTTTTACAAACAACTAAAGTTAAACAAAATTAGTTAAACAATAGTTGTTTATATAATACCCTATCTAACTATTAAATGCTAGCTATTTAAGTAAAATGTGAATTTTACAGGTCAATTTATAATAATTGAATGTGGATTAAACCCCTATAAGTCAGCCCTTTAGAGCAACAGAGCCATTAGAAAAATGAAATGCTCTTAATGCAATTTTCTATTAATTCCTCTGTGATTCCGATATAGCGTAGAGTCGTTTTCCGAGACGAGTGATAAAAGATTTCCATCGTTGCGTGGAACAGTGGTGTATGACTGCGCTATGTATACACAAACAAAACGAGTAACACATTGGCTACTCGTTTAAAATCTTAAAAAGGTAAGATATCCAACTTACTAAACACTTCAATTGTAATATTCTCAACTTCTTTAATACTAGTTGCGAACATACCTACTTCTTTATCATCTCTTATTAAATGCTGTATTTCATGATTCTTATTATAAAACTCCGTTGTATCTAACGATGGGTTTTCTAAAAGATATTCACTAACTAAATTTAAAATCCTATTTTCCAAATGATATTTCTTGTTTTTTTCTATTTTTTGCATATTATTTGATAAGGCACTATTATTGTTATCTTTTCTAATACCTTTGATTTCTGTTCTAATATCGCTAAACATCTTCTCCATATAATCTTTAATAGGTAATTCAGTATTTTCCAATTCCGCTACTTTGAATGTGCCATAATCTTTTAAATACATACTATCTTCCTCTAAAGATTTTTTGTATGTTGCAACTATTTTTCGCTTGATTTCATTTTTAACATCTACAATATCTTTATATCTCAAATCTCTGCGATAGTTGATGTGATAGATTGAAGAAATGTCGAAAACATAATCAGTTAAATCATCTTTCAGAAGAATAAAAGGTTTGTCAAATGCTAGACGTAAACCAAGTTCAAACATTACATTAGGATTTTTTGAGCTTACATCAACAATTACAATATCATCTTTATAAATACGTTGAATGATATTCTTTTGAATAATTGCAGTATCTTCGGATTCACTTACCATACTGGCTTCAATATGGTATTCCTTTATTTCATTTAATGATTCCTCAATGATTTTTCTAACTTCTTCCCAATGTCCTATTGGAAAACCTTCTGCATTTGATATAGGCATGATTAAACCTACAACTAAAGTTTGTTTTTCTACTCTCTCTACTACATCATTATTTTGTTCTGTAATTTCTATTGTCACCATCATTCGCTCCCAACATTTATACACTAAAGTGTATAATAAAAGTTAAAAAGATTATTCTATAAATTATTTAATTCCATTATATCCAATTATATTTAATTACTTCCGTTAAATAAAGCACATCATTTTTCAGATGTGCTAAGTAGAGAATCGTAAATAACGTGACTATGTTCTTCGTAAAGTTACTCTATATCGCCACGATATTCTTTGAAGTGATTAAGAAACGTTCTCCATTGAAGCGTTCAACCAAATGACATGACATTGTAAATACGAGATCATGAATTGGCTCAACCGCTTCTACAAATTCGATGTTAAATTCTATTTCCATGAATTCTCTCCAACGGTTTAACCGCCATATAAACATCTGTACATACTTCGGTTTACGCCCAATGATGTCTTGATTCATTTTGAAACCATCAATCAATTCAATAATTCTAGGAATAAAAAAAGACCTCCCTTTCATATGAAAAACGTGAATAAAGGAAAGTCCTATTTGAAACACAATTGTTGCAGGTGGATAAGTAATTACGCTATACAACAAGCGCTAAACCCTTGATACAAAAAACTTTAGAGAGTGTTAGTGTTAGGTATATGACCTATTCCCACTCTACTTATTAATAAATTGATATATCGTTAGTTAATTACAAACAATACATATTAGTCCTTTTAAAGTTATTAAAATAACTTTAATTAATATGAAGGGTTACCGAAAAGTCACCATACTTTTAAATGTTACTCACTAAACATTTTTAAATAAATCATTCGAACTTGCTATTCTCACTGCAATAATTGACTTATAAAAATCCTCGTGATAAGTTGATAAGGCATTAAGGCACATATTAAGGAGGCGTCATTAATGAAGGATATTAAAGACAATCATATGATGGTTACTGTAAGAGTTAAAAAGACACTTTCCGAACTTTATAAAGTAACTATGATAAGAACCAATCAGACAATTACAGATAATTTGATTGAACATATAAAAAAGCAAGTAGATAACTATCATGTTCCAGATTATACACAAACAATTAATGATAATGATTATGTCAAAATAAACTTTAGAATAGAAAGAGAATTATATACAAATTATAAAGTACAAATGGTTTTAAACCATACTACTCCTACCGCTGATATTACAAGGCACATACTGAAAACAGTCGAAAATAGTTAATAAAATAATTAAAACAGGGTTATAATGACCCTGTTTTTTTATTTTTCTTTTCGTAAGGCATTGCTTACATAAAAAATCTATGTTATTCTTTTTCGTAAGTCAATAAGTCTATAAGTCAAGTAGGTGTCTAGAAAATAAATTGCAGGTTATAAGCTTAATTATGGAGAGTGAAGGGAGTTTGGTTGTGATGATCGATGAAGAACTAAAGGAATGGCAGAATCAAGATTCCGAAGATTATCAATGCTATCTTGAATATTGTGATGAATGGTATGAGATTACTGAAGAAATAAATGAATTTTAGGAGGATACGAAATGTTTACAAAAGTATTAAACGAAAAAGGTCTTAGAAAAATAGCTGAAATAGGTAAAAGATTAAGTGGTACATCAATAGAAATTCCTTTGATTTTAGAGCAGGTTGAAGCTAAAGAAGAACTTGACGAGAGACTTACAGGCAAAGGTAGCGTGCAGTATGATTACGCTAAATTCACTGTAATTGGTTTGAGATTTTCTGAGGTGAAGAGACACTATGTAACTAGCTCATTATTAATTGATGATATTAATAGAGGCAAAAGAATTGTTCTAAATAACTATCGATAATTAAAGTTAAGTAGCTTTTAAATAATTTTAAGAGCTACTCTATCTATACTGATGTTATTAGAATCAAAATAGAAAGTGTTCAGTGTTTAATTGAGGGAAATCAATGGAGAAAATACAATCATATTTAAAAAACAAACAGAACACACCATATATTAGTCTTACTAAAAATAATCCAGATCGGGTTGCTAGATTGAGAATATTTCATGTTTTGACAAAAATCGACAATCAGGAGAATCATTAAAAGGCATGCGAAAATTGCCAATGTTGTCCCTATTCAACCAAAAGGGTTATGTCATAGTCATACAAGCTTTTTAATCAATGAATTAAATGCAAACCCCCTTGTTGTACAAAAACGATTAGGACATTCCGATATTCAAATTACATTAGGAACGCATTCACACCTCTATCCTACAATTGATAGTGAAATAGCTAGTCAAATGAACGGGAAAATTAGTGTTAAAAACTTCTGATAAAACTTTGAACAACTGGAATGGTAATCAACATTTTAAGAGAAAAGATTATAAAAAATCTGAATAGACTTATACTACATATTATAAAAATAAAACCAGATATCGCATTTTTATGCTATCTGGTTTT
Organism: Rummeliibacillus pycnus; assembly: GCF_050459865.1. Classification (GTDB taxonomy): domain Bacteria; phylum Bacillota; class Bacilli; order Bacillales_A; family Planococcaceae; genus Rummeliibacillus; species Rummeliibacillus pycnus_B. The sequence goes on along the minus strand of NZ_JBCMNM010000020.1, from coordinate 23,490 downwards.
ATTTAAGTGAGAAATTCATGTTATTACTGAATATATCCCCAATTTTGATAAGCACTACGTGAGTAATAATTTAAAGAACCAGTTAATATATTATCCCCCGTGCCATGAATACTAAATTGTGAAATTGCAGACATAATAGCCTTCTCTTTAAATGGTATATGGATACATCTAGCAGTTCCATTACTAATTCTCGCAGTTAATTCTTTTGGCCACTTGGAGCTGAATGATTTGGGATCTAATATATAATTGTAACCTGTATACGCCACAATAATAGGAAGGGAAAATTTATCTACAGCTTTTTCAATTTCAAAATTTAGCATTCCTCTATCCCATGAAGTATCATCAGACAATATAAGTAACATGTTTTTCGAATTTCCCAATCTCTCAATTAATCTTCTTTGCAAAGTTAGTTTTGAGCTTGTATCTCTAACTTGGTGAGTTTTTTTATGACTGTCACTAAAGCTCAAAGTATTACTTTTATTTTGATTCCATCTTTGAAGCAGTCCATAATATTTCATATCACTTTTTGTTGGGTCTGTTGTAGCTTGTCCGTCAAACGCTACGTACGTTCCGTTTCTATATGCCATTAATCTATTTCCTCCTGAAGGCTAAATAAATTAATTTTATCAAATAAATCTCCGTAGATAACTATAGTTAATTTTGCAGGATACTTAAACCTGGTCTCACTAATTCTAAATGTCCAAAGCATGATATTCAGTAATTCATCAATCTCAATTTCATTAAATCCTCCCTTAAATCTTGTTATTCCAGACCCAAAAACTGGAACAGTTACGCTTTTTTGTGCATAAACTCTATTAATTTCATTCCAAAATTGTAGGAGGAAATTTATATATTCTGTCATCGTTAACTCAGCTTCATTTTTATTATTAAATTTAGAAAATGCTGTCAACACATATTCATCTATTACAATCGAACTTCCTAGTTTATACTTTGTTGTTCCTCCTTCTCTAGGAACATTTTTGCAAAGTATATTTTCTGGAATATTTAAATCTTTATCTTCTTTTATTCTTTTAGATAGCTTATCAACATCCGGAAAAATTTTTATAATATATTGGCCATTAAGAGATTTTTTTCCAATAATCCTATCATCAACAATAGTGTCAAAATATTCGTTGAAGGGTATGACTTTTAGGCCATCTTCTCTGAAAATATCGCCTTTTTTTATCTGTACAGAAGTTCCACCTATACTTAGAGTAGTTTCAGCTAATCTATTTGCATAAACCCAAACTACGAAATATATTACAAGTAAGAGAACAAGAAAAATAATTCCACTTGTAATTTTCCATTCATCAGGGATTTCACAAAAAATTAATATCGCTGAAAGAACTGCACTAACTGTAGCCACAATTTTTGAGAATTGTTGCCGTATTCTTTTGTCCAAAAATTTAACTTTAATTGTCATTTACTAAATATCTCCTCACTTTAGATACTTCCTTACCAAAATACAAAATATCAAGCGCATGAAATTCTTTATTTGAGCTTGTATTAAAGTTATTTAACCACTCCTGTAACCTATCTGCGTTTAAACTTTCCATTTTAGATAATTGATCATCAACATGATACAATGCATCAAAACTTCTTTGCTCCTGTTGAGAAAATTCTCTATAACTTTTTTCTAAAATCATTTTATACTCTAATTTCCTAGGATCTATTTTTCTAACAATAGAAGCTATTTTTAATTCATTGTAAATCCATGGAGAATTAGTTTTCTTATCTTTTGCTTCATTTACACTTAATGACTCAGGTGTGTTTAAAAATATTAGACATTCCGTTTGATCAATAATATCATTCAAGGCTGTTGACAACATCATATGAACATGGCTAGTTGTATAATTTCTTGTGTCATAATTATAGGTAGTATTACCATCTTTTCTTTCTAAAACGCTATATACATTGTCAATCCCTTTTAATAACTCATTGGCACTTCCCCATACTATTGAATCAATAAACACTGTTAGTCCAAAGTTTTTATTCAGCCAAACAGCAAGTCTCTTTGCTGTTCTAGTATCATTATGAGAATGAGAAATAAATACATCTGATTTATGCCTTGGGAACCAATCATCTATGAGTTTTGAACCATCTATTTTACCATCTTTTTCTCTTGGTAATACAACAGTGTCGTTGACTTTACTTTTTAATATGCTTTTTAGATTCTTTAGCTCGTTCTCGTAGTTTTCAATTTCTTGATCACTTATTCCTAAAAAAGACTGTTTTTCATTATTAGACAAATCCAAATTATATCCTCTAAACAAATTATACCTCCAGTATTTATTATATGTATTTTTTACTAATTATAGTGAAAATTATACCACTTAAACACCTCCTAATCTATGTACATTAGGATATAGACTAAAAATCAAAACATATACATAGATCATTAGGCTTAAAGTAAGTATTAAATCTTTATTTTCAATACAACACTTTTCGCTATATAATATTTGTTCAAAATAAACTTTCCAATCAAAAAGTTCTAGTTTTAGAAAGACTTATTCTTCCAATAGTTACCGAAATGGTTACCAAAACAAAAAAAAGCCTAGAAACACTGAATAATCAGTGCCTAGGCTATTAATTTTATTATTCCCACTCAATAGTAGCTGGTGGTTTAGAAGTAATATCATACAGTACGCGGTTAACGTGATCTACTTCGTTTACGATACGTACAGAGATTTTTTCTAGTACGTCATATGGGATACGTGCCCAGTCAGAAGTCATACCGTCGATTGATGTTACGCCGCGGATACCGATTGCGTAGTCATAAGTACGACCGTCACCCATAACGCCGACTGAACGGATGTCTGGTAGTACGCAGAAGTATTGCCAGATGTCGCGATCAAGACCAGCTTTTTTGATTTCTTCACGTAGGATGAAGTCTGCATTACGTACGATTTCTAATTTATCTTCTGTTACTTCGCCAAGTACGCGGATACCTAGGCCTGGACCTGGGAATGGTTGACGCCATACTACTGCTTCAGGAAGACCAAGTTCTAAACCAAGTGCACGTACTTCGTCTTTGAATAATGTGTTAAGTGGTTCGATAAGTTCGAATTTCATGTCTTCTGGAAGACCGCCAACGTTGTGGTGAGATTTGATTGTTTGTGCAGTTGCTGTACCAGACTCGATGATATCAGTGTAAAGAGTACCTTGAGCTAAGAAGTCCATGTCAGTAAGTTTAGCTGATTCTTCGTCGAATACGTAAATGAATTCGTTACCGATGATTTTACGTTTTTGTTCTGGATCAGACACGCCTTTTAGTTTGTTCATGAAGCGTTCACGAGCATCGATTTTGATAAGTTTCATATCGAAGTCTTCAGTGAAAGTTTTCATAACTTGTTCAACTTCACCTTTACGGTTTAAGTTGTGGTCTACGAACATACAAGTTAATTGGTCACCGATTGCTTTGTGGATTAATACCGCTACAACTGATGAGTCTACGCCACCTGAAAGTGCGCAAAGAACTTGTTTGTCACCAACGATGTTACGGATTTTTTCTGTTTCAATTTCGATGAAGTTCGCCATTGACCAGTCGCCTTTGCAGCCACAGATGTCTAATGCGAAGTGACGAAGTAAGTCATTACCGTATACAGAGTGACGTACTTCTGGGTGGAATTGTACAGCATAGAATTTGCGTTCTGGGTTTGCCATTGAAGCGATTGGGCAAGAAGCGCTTGTTGCAATTGTAGTGAAGCCTTCTGGTGTTGCTGTTACAAGGTCACCATGACTCATCCAAACAACTTGCTCTTTTGGTGTATCAGCGAATAATTTGTTTTCTTCAAGCACTTTGATTTCTGCTTTACCATACTCGCGGTGAGACGCAGCTTCTACTTTACCACCTAAAGTATGTGCCATTAATTGCATACCGTAGCAGATACCTAAGATTGGTAAGCCTAATTCAAAGATTTGTTCGTCGATTTTGAATGCATTGTCGTCATAAACTGAGTTTGGACCACCTGAGAAAATGATACCTGTAGCATTCATATCTTTTAATTCTTGTGCTGTGATTGTATGTGGGTGTAACTCACTGTAAACACCGAATTCACGAATACGACGTGTAATTAATTGATTGTATTGACTACCGAAATCAAGAACGATGATTTTTTCTTGATTTATTAGTTGTGTACTTACTGACAAAAGTTCCACCTCTTCTATATTTTATAAATGACTACTTCCCTTATACAGCGCTCTATTATGAAAAGAACGCGTTGAAAGTATTGCTCTTCCTACGCGTTCAGTTTCTCCAAAAGGCAAATAAACTATGTCTAAAACATAGCTATATTTGCCTTCATAGTCAAACTATTTACGGTAGCTTGGTAGAAACATTCGAACCATATTTTCGAACATATACGAGGGTAAATCAATTATTTATAATTTTTCTTAATATTACAGTTTATAAGAACCAAAATCAACCGGTTGTTCGATTGATTAAATATTTCCAACATTCTATTATTTTTTCTTTACTACTTGTTGGTGCTTCTTTACTATAAAGACTTTCCTCGTAGGCTTGTGTCAAAATACTCATATGATTTGTTCCGAACTTACTATCTATTTGTTTTGCAAAATCTCCTAAAGTTTGACCTTGTGCTTTTGTTAATCCAATTAATGAAAGTTGTTTCAATAAATCTGCATATCGTTTATCGATTTGAAGGTGATTTCCCTTTAAGCGATATTTCATCAATAACCATTTCGGCATCCACTTTCTACGAGTCAAATAGAATAGAATAGCCAACATAATAAGTATGAAGACTGATATAACCATCACTTTATTCACTTGATGATTCGTTGCTTGATTCTGATTTTGCTTTTTCTGTTTTTCCTGTTTTTGTTTTTTCTTTTCTTCTTTTTTCGCTTTTTCTTTTTCTTGTTTTTCCTTCTTCTTTTGTTCTGCTTTCTTTTTCTTTTTCTTTTCTGCTCTTGCTTTATCATTTTCCTTTTGTTTAGGATTGATCGTACCTTCATTTTGATTGTCTTTTACATCATTTAATACATTATCGAATCCATTAAAACCAATTGTAGGTTCAAAAGCCATCCAACCTATTCCAGGAAAATATGCTTCTACCCAAGAATGCGCATTATTGTTGGTTACAACAAAATGACGTGTAGGATCCTTAGACGGAACCTCATTTCCTTCTGAGAAACCCTTCACCCAACGTGCAGGAATTCCTAATGTACGAAGCATAACAACCATAGAAGTCGAAAAGTTATCACAATAGCCTGATTTAGTATCGAAAAGGAATTGATCAACGTAGTCTTGCTTTTTAGATGGAATCGCTACATCTGTGCGTGAATACTTATAACCGTTGTATTGAAAATATGAAACGATTGCATTAGCTTTATCGTATAAGTTTTTCTCATCTTTCGTTATTTCAACAGATAATTCCTTTACCCGTTTCGGTAAAGAATCTGGAAGTTGCAAATATTGTTTATAACCTTTCGGAAGTTTCTTTAAATCAGACTTTCTTGTCCTTTGTAAGGCCTTCAAGCTATATTCTGGTGTTGAATAGGACATTGAATAGTGTGGTAAAAGAACCTTTCCCTCATTTATTGTTGGGCGGATTTTTTCTCCGTCAATTTCAATATAGAAGGTTTTCTCATCATTTGGCTGATCAATTGTTTTTAGTCCATATGGCTGCAGTATAAATTTATAGTTTTTCTTCAAAGTAATGGTAGCTTCATCTATATTCTTCTTTTTACCAGGTTTCATGGTCATTGGAATCTCTTCACCATAGTCAAAGGTATGAACATAGATGTCGCCTGCTTTGCGTTCCCATCCTTTGCCTGTATAGATATTCTTTGTTTCAACACGCCAATATTGATTTTCTTTTGCAGTTGCCTCAAATACAGGACGGTTATCTTTTTCAAATGGCCCTCCTAGCGTACTGTCATCTTCAACATAACCAATTTTCCCGATACCTGCATTTTGACCATTTTGCCAGTTCATCAAGTTTTCTAGATGCTTAGGTACACTTACCATCGCTTGTTTTTTAGGCATGGTATATGCAAATGCAGCACTACCAATAATCATGACAATAAGCGGGATTAACAACATTGCATAATGTTTTGGCTTCCATTTCACTTGGCTATTTTTAAATAATCGATTGATAAACAATACACCCATTAGTAATATTCCAAGTACCATGACACGAATAATCGCAAATTTTGCATTGTATTCTGTAAAAGTATCTAACAAGCTTAAAAATATAATAGTTGTTAAAAAGAAATATAATACGGAATGCTTCACCGTTAGCCAGTGATGGATCAAATAGATTGTCATCCATAATAATACGAAAAATAATATACTACGAAACGAGTCCGCTACCCCTGCCCAATTTCCGTCTATAAGTGCTTGAATACTACTTACAAACTCGTCAGTTATTTTCATTAAACCTTCGATAGAAAATACTGTCGTATCCATATACACGTACATCAAAAACCATATTACATAAAGAATCTTAATAATAAATGACATTATGCCATTTAAATTGATAATGTTACTCCCCAAACAAATTAATACGAAGATTAGAAACAAGCCAAGATGTCCAGTATTTGTAAGCTGCACAACTGGCACTAGCCATTCCACTAACAGCAAGAAAATAATAAGATAAAGGCCTATTAAGCCTGTCCATCTCAATACCTTTGAATCCATCATTTCAACACCTCCGTAAAGGTATTTGCAAATTGTTGAGGTGTTATAGGAAATACAAGAATACCATTTTCCTTTGCAATCGTTACTATTTTCTGCTCATGCTCTGAAATACTTTGTGCAGGAGCTCGAACAATAAAACAAATAGCACCTTGTGATTTTCGAGAGACTCTTTTCAAAACGTTAAGCCACTCAGATGTCAATGAACTCGTTACAAAATAAATCATTGTCGCATTTAACAGTACATTATTCTGCCCATATTTATACTCAATTTTTTCAATCGGTTGAGACTGTATTCCCGCTAATTGATACATTGCCCGCTGCAATTGTTCTTCTGTTTGAATTTGATCAAAATACGATTGCTTTTCGCCTGCAAATAGAAAAGACATACTTAAATGTTGACTTACAACAGCTGATAATATCGACGCACATAACTCAACTTGTTCTTCAAATAGTGCTGATGGTGCCCCATCTAAAACAAGGCAAATCTCTTGAGATTGTTGATCCTCAAATTCTTTAGTTTGCAAGTTTTGGGTCTTTGCAAAAGTTTTCCAATGAATCCAAGACATGCGATCTCCTGGTTGATATTCACGAATACCAGATACCATAGTTGTATCACGAACAGCGGTATTACGAGCCGTCCCTGCACCACTACTTTTGGTTAAACGGAGTGGCGTATAGATAAGGTGTGTCACCTTTGGATAAACAACCACTGATCGTTTAGCGGGTAGTAATGTTGTTTTCTTGACCCATCCAAAGAAATCAGTGATTGTTAATTCAATACCTTCTAGTTGATGATGACCACGTGGCATATTAGGAATTTCATAGTTCCAAGATAATTGCTTGTTCATACCCATCATAAAAAAATGCCTTGTTTGATCTGCTGCTTCTTCATTGAAAATCTCACTCGGCATACTTTCTTGAATAACCATATACAGTAATGGAAATCTTGATTTTCTAGTCAAATCCATCTTCATCCGAAGTGAATCTCCATGCTCCAAATACCCTGTAAGCATCGTTCTTTCAACCGAAAATTGTTTTAAAGGTACAAAAAATAGCATGATGGAGTAAAGTGCAAAAGGCAAAAACATGAAAAAGATAAACCAGCTAACAAATCCCCCTTGCATTAATGCAAAGCAAAGCGTAATGACTAACAGTAATATAACCATTACAAAACGAGTAATAGCTTGTGATAGCCATCTAATCTTATATCTTTTCATCAATTCGAAGTCCTTTTAATCGGCACATTAGTATTAATAATAACGCGTCCTATAATTTCTTCGGGTGTAATCCCCTCATAACGTGCTTCCGGTTTTAAAATAAGGCGATGAGCAAAGACGAATGGTGCCAAAAATTGAACATCATCTGGAGTCACAAATCGACGACCTTTTAATAATGCATATGCCTGCGATGCTTTCATTAAAGCTATTGAACCACGAGGGCTTGCGCCAAGGTAAACATATTGATGTTCTCTAGTCGCCCTTGCAAGCTCAACAATATAGCCTTTAACTAATTCATCAACATGAACAGTTTTCACTTCTTGCTGTAACTCCTTTAGTTCTTCTAACGTAACAACGGATTTTAATGACTCAATTGGGCGTGTTCCTTCTGCTCTACGTAATACTTCAATTTCATCATCAAGACTTGGATAACCCATCTTCAATTTCAATAAAAAACGGTCTAACTGTGCTTCAGGAAGCGGATAGGTCCCTTCATGTTCAATCGGATTTTGAGTAGCCATTACAAAAAATGGTTTTGGAATTTGCATTGTTTCTCCATCAATGGTTACCGCTGCCTCTTCCATCCCCTCTAATAGAGCTGATTGTGTTTTTGGAGATGTTCGGTTAATTTCATCCGCTAATACAATGTTCCCCATAATTGGACCTGGACGAAAATGAAATTCCATATCTTTCGGATTATAAATGGATACACCTATTACATCTGAAGGGAGTAAATCTGGTGTAAACTGAATACGTTTAAAATTAGCTCCTACTGACTTTGCAAGCGCACGCACCATCATTGTTTTCCCTACACCCGGCACATCTTCTAGTAAAACATGTCCTTCTGCTAATAATGCTACAACACTTAAATCAGCAATATGTTTTTTTCCAATCATTACTTTTTCTATATTTTTTATAATGGATTGTAGCCTTTCCTGTGTCTCCATTCGATGTCCTCCTGTAAACTTCTCATTTATGCATTTTCTCTTTTATTTCCTCAATTAACATTATTATAACATGACTAAATTCGCCCCTTACAAAAAACACGACTTAATAATTAGTCGTGTTTTTAGGCGATATTACACTTATTTCTTTTTTACACTGATTTCATGCATAAAAAGTTCTTCTAAATGAATTGTTTTTGATTCTTGTAAAACAGAGTGAATATTCCCCTGTTTTAGAACCCTTCCTTCATGTAATAGGAGGACATCATCTGCAAGTTCTTCTGCAAACGATAGAAGATGGGTTGAAAATAGAATGGTTTTCCCAATGTCCTTTTGTTCTTGCAATATATTCTTCAATTCAGCAATCCAACGAATATCTAATCCATTTGTAGGCTCATCTAAAATAAGCAGTTGTTCGTCTCCTAATAACGCTTGCGCTAAATTTAAACGCTGTCTCATTCCTTTCGAAAATTGACGAACACGTTGTTTTCTATATTCCCATAGTCCAACTCGTTTCAGCACTTTTTCAATTTCTTCGGATGGAATTTGCTTTAGTCCAGCAAGTAGCTGCAAAATTTCAAGAGCTGTCAAAGTCGGAGGGAAATTCACATCATCTGGCATATATCGAATGGAAGGTTTAATAGTCCAATTTAATGCACCACTATTTGGTTTTTCCTCTCCAATTAATAGGCGGATTAACGTACTTTTCCCCGCACCATTTCCACCGGCTAAAGCGATGATCCTTCCCTCATATAAAGTAAACGAAACATCGAGTAATCCTTGCTCTTTTGAATATTTCTTTACTAGGTTTTTCCCTTCAACAATCATACTTGACGCCCTCTTTTCTCTAGTAACCATTTCGCCAATAGAATCGGGAACACAATCCAAATTAGTGTTACGATTGCATAAACTAACAATCCTGTTGGAGAACTATAGAACTGATTAAAACGATAAAATGATGGTCCTAAAACAGATGTTTGACCAGAGAAAAGAAAATAACCATATCGAATCCATTCGGCAGGATTAATATGAATCATAACGATCGTTAATTTTTGCAAAATATGACCAGCTACTACAGTACCAACAGCCATTAATGCATAAGATAATAATAATAATGACAAAGCCCATACAACCAATGATATTGCTAAAGCATGTAAACGGTTCTTGGCTATAATGCCACATAGTATAGCAATGGATGAAAAAATAAGCATGATCAAAATAGATAACCCTACAAATATAGTTGGAAGATAAAATTCTCCAGAGATTCCACTCATACTTAATACCACACCAAAAGCAAGCAATAAAATCAGCGTAAAGGATAGCAGCAAGGCTATATATTTTCCGATAACATACTGCAAAACGGTCATTGGATATGTTTTTAATAACGAAAACCAACCAGATTCTAAATCACTTGCTACTCCCATACTCCCAATTGTTAAGATAAATAATGGTAGTAGGAATAGAAGTAGATTTAGAAAACTTGCGGTTTGTCTAGTAAATCCTAAATCATTAGGCAAAGCAATTTGTTGTATCAGAGAAATCGAGGCAAAAACAAAAACAAATAGTAATGCTACTGATTGCATCCATCGACTTCGTAACATTTGTCTCCATTCTAAACGGATAAAGAGGCGATTTCTCAATGGTGCACACCCCATTTAAAGGTTTTTAAATCATCAAAACTTAATAGTTCTCCTTTACCTTCTTTTTTTATATAGTTTTTTGCACTGTTTTCCGTTTGAAAAGCAATCACTCCATAAGACATGGGTGTCCAAATATCTTTTTCATAAACATAGGATGCTGTTTGAACATTCAGCCATTTCTTACCGTCTTGATCCTTGATGAAGGCCTTTCCTAAATCTTTTTCGTTCATATTCTTCATATATTCGATTAAACAACCAAGATCATCAAACATTTCATAATCTCCGTTGGTAAAGGCAATTTCACCAGCAAATTCTTTATGGACAATACTCATATTGCAAACTTTGCAAACATCCGTTTCACTTACAATCTCTTTTGGTTTATATTCTTTATTGCCACAAGCTTGTAGTAATAATAATGTAGTGAAAATACTTATTAGCCACCATTTTTTCATGATCGTATTTCCTTTCTCCAAAACCATAGTATTGATAGCATAATAACTATTCCTATCATGACTTTTCCTATGCTCACTGTGCTTTCTTGTTTCATGTTAATCGCGCTTTGCATCATAGGTGTTTTGTCAACTAATTGCTTTTTTTCAATTACATTTGTTTGTCGATCCATTTCGTTTAACAATACAACGCTTGGTGATTCGATAAAATATTGATAAGCAGGTTGTCTTACCATCCATTGCCCAAAACTTTGCAGAGCAACGTAAGGTCGATCTCCAACGCCATTATCATCTACATCAATTCCTGCATAATCATCATAATAATTACGGGCTATTGTACTACCCGTTCCATCCGAGCGAATGTTAACAATGTTACCTATAAAGTCATTCTCTTTCACGGTATTTTTGTCATTTGAAAGTAGCAATTCTACTGCTGTTTGGTTCATTAAAAAGGTATTCTTTTCTATCGTTGAATTTGTTAAACTTTGCGCGGAAATTGCAGCACGATTATATTGAAATGTATTCTCTACGGTTTTAATATTTTTCGCTTGAAACAAAGTCATACCAGATGCATTCAGTCCGCTTTGCTCCATGATTTTATTTGTTGAAAGTACTGCATTTTCTGTCATCATCAGCATAATCCCAGTTACATTTTTTCTAAATGTATTGTTTCTTGCCTGAACATTTTTCATATACATAAAATGAATTCCATAGCGACCATTTTGAATGTTATTAGAAAATAGATTGATTTCATTTCCGTTTTCTATATAAATACCATCCTGTACATGATCAATGTTGTTATATTTTGCGATCACATTCTTATTATTAAAAAGAGCAATCCCATTTCCTTTTTTTGAGTAATGCCCACTAATTCCTTTAATCGAAAGTTGCTGCAATATAACGTCTTTTGAGTTATAAATCTGAACCCCACTCCAATTATTTAATAGAGTCAAATCCTTGCATTGAAAATTTTGTACATTCTTTGCCACAATGCCTGTATGAGCATCTTGAATAATAAGATTTTCGATTTTCACGTTATTTACATCTTCTATTTTGATTACGGCTTCCTGTGTATTACCTTGTAAAACTGTTTGCTTTGACCCTTTAATCGTAATGGGTTTATGAATGGTGACATTTTCTTTATACTTAATTCCTTGCAGTTGCAATACGCCACCCTCAGGCGTTTGGTCAATTAGCTGTTGTAAAGTTGCTGTTTTTGCATGAACCTGTGGGATCAGACAAAAAGAAGTGATGAAAAAAGCAACTAGTACCCAAAATCGTTTCAAATGTGTCTATCTCCCTTCCACGAAAAAAGGCTGGAGTTCCCCCCAGCCCTCCATAGTATTTTTATTTACTGTGACTTTCAGAATTGTTATCATCTGAATGCATATCCATCTTTTTATCAGAATCACTTTTTTTCATATCTTGCATTTTCTTCATTTTCATTTCGTAACGCTTATGAGCTACTTCATCAATATCAGAAACTTTAACAACCTTTGCACCTTTATTTTTTTCTATAAATGCATCTGCACTTTTTTGATTTTTGAAAAATGCATAGCCATAGTTCATCGGCGTTTTAATATCTGCTTTTACAATAATGGCATCATCTAATTTCAACCACTCTTTCGAATTATAATCACGAACATATTTTTCATATGTTACTTTATCTTTTCGCTCTTGGTTTAATATACAGCCTATATCATCCAAGAACATAGTTGAGCCATCTTTCTTGATTGCTTGAGCAGTAAAAGCACCCATTTCTTCTTTTGCATCAAATACCTTCATATCACAAAATGCACATTTCTCATCTTTTGTCGGTTCTTTTAAACGTTCATCTACTGTATTACTTGCTTTAGTTGTTTGATCTGTTGATTTATGATGCTCAGTAGTTTTTTCGGCAGTCAGATTACATGCCCCTAATAATGATGCGCATAATATAATTGCTATTCCTAATTCCTTTTTCATGTCTTCTCTCTCCTTTCAATTAATTATTACTTTACCTTCTAATTGTGAAAGAAGTTGAAAATCCATGTGACTAATTATTGTCTAAATAAACAAAAAAATCCTATATTCTTATTTGAGCACCGATTTCAGAAATACGAAGAATATTTCCCTAATAAACAACTCAATAATTCGGCTAATATTTCATTTTCAGTATTTACTTAGTATGCCGCTCCAAATGGCGCTTTCCGCGGGCGAGCGGTGAGCCTCCTCAGTCGCTTCGCTTCTTGCAGGGTCTCACCTTTCTCGCTTTCCCGCAGGAGTCGCCATCTTCCGCTTCATAGACAATGTTCTAATAGATATGGCATATAACAATCACCCATACTGTTCGTGTTTTTTATCAAATCTTTTAATGATGAAATTGATTTTATTGTAAAAGAAAAAAACTGTAGGCAAACTCGAATTCTTCGAGTTTAACTACAGTCTCACGGGTTTTAAAAATTTATTTCCAAAAGTCATCGAAAATTGTAATTGGTAGGTGACGTTTATGTTCCGAACGTAAATAATGTCCTTCTATTTTTTTACGAGCCTCTTCATCAATTTCTTTACCTTCCAAATAATCATCGATTTGATCATACGTAACACCTAGTGCTTCTTCATCTGGTAAAGATGGACGATTTTCTTCTAAGTCTGCAGTTGGTGTTTTTTCGTATAAATGCTTTGGACAATTTAGTTCTGCAAGCATTGCCTTACCTTGACGCTTGTTTAAACGGAAGATTGGTGTAAGGTCTGCAGCACCATCGCCAAATTTTGTATAGAAACCTGTAATTGCTTCAGCCGCATGATCGGTACCAAGTACGACAGCACCGTGGTGAGCTGCAATCGCAAATTGAACTTTCATACGTTCACGCGCTTTTTCGTTTCCTTTTAGAAAATCAGAAAGTTCTACGCCTACTTCTTTTAATGATTGAACTCCTGCATCTACAGCCGGTTTTATATTTACCGTATATACTATTGTAGGCTTGATAAATTCAATAGCATCTTGGCAATCCTGTTCATCAGCTTGTATACCATAAGGTAGACGAACTGCCCAATAGGAATATTTATCTTCTCCAGCTTCTTCATTTAACTCATCTACTGCAAGTTGCGTAAGTTTACCTGTTAAAGTAGAGTCTTGACCACCTGATAAGCCAAGTACAAATCCTTTTAAGAACGTGTTCTTTTTTGCATATGCTTTTAAAAAGTCAATTGATTTACGAATTTCTTCTTTTGCATCAATTTTAGGGAGGACATGTAATTCTTCAATAATATGTTGTTGCAAAGTCATTAAAAATTACCTCCTATACCGCATCAATTTCACGTACCATCTCTTTGACTTCTACTATATTTCTCATTTTGTTATCCCAACATTTTTGGCTTAAGTCTACCGGATAAGCTTCAGGATTTAAAGAACGTTTATATTCATCCCAGAGTAAGTTTAGGTTTTCTTCTGCGTATGCTCTCATTTCTTGTACTGATGGACTTTCATATATATTTTTGCCATCCTCTATTACTTTTGTATGGAGATTTTTAGCAGCAAAGTTTGTTACGAATTTTGAGATAAATGTATGAACAGGATGGAACATTTTAATACGTTCTTCTGATTCAGGATCTTCATCATGCATGGTAATATAATCGCCTTCAGCTTTACCGTTTTCAAGATCGATGATTCGATACAATTTTTTCAAACCTGGTGTTGTTACCTTTTCAGCATTTGCAGAAATTTTAATACGATCTTGCATTTTACCATTCGCAGTTTCAAGTGATACAAGTTTATATACTGCACCTAATGCAGGTTGATCATATGCTGTAATTAATTTTGTACCGATACCCCATTGGTCAACCTTTGCACCTTGCGCAAGTAAGTTTAAAATTGTGTATTCATCTAAATCATTTGAAGCAACAATTTTAGCATCTGTAAAACCTGCTTCATCTAACATTTTACGAGCAGCTTTTGATAGAAAGGCAATATCTCCACTATCTAAGCGAATACCTAGGAAGTTAATCTTATCCCCTAATTCTTTCGCTACTTTAATCGCAGTTGGTACACCAGATTTTAAAGTATCGTAGGTATCAACTAAGAAAACACAGTCTTTATGACGGCGTGCATAGGCATGAAAAGCCTCATAATCACTTTTATACGCTTGCACCAATGAATGGGCATGTGTACCAGCAACAGGAATATTGAATAATTTCCCTGCTCGAACATTACTAGTTGAATCAAAACCTCCAATGATTGCTGCTCGTGTTCCCCAAATAGCCGCATCCATTTCTTGTGCACGACGTGTACCAAACTCCATCACAACATCATCTTGAACAATTTGTTTAATACGACTAGCTTTTGTCGCTATTAATGTTTGATAGTTCACAATATTAAGTAACGCTGTTTCGATCAATTGGGCCTCTACTAAAGGAGCTTCAATACGAACAATTGGTTCATTACCAAAAACAAGTTCTCCCTCTGTCATTGAGTAGACATTTCCAGTAAAACGTAGATTTCTTAAGTATTCAATAAAATCCTTGTCGTATCCTACTTCTTCTTGAAGATATTCTAAGTCAGATTCACTGAAGTGAAAATCGCGTAGATATTCCAACATTCTTTCTAATCCAGCAAATATTGCATAGCCATTACCGAACGGTAATTTTCGGAAATACAATTCAAATACCGCTTTTCGATTATGTATTCCATCTGCCCAATAACTTTCAGCCATATTAATTTGATATAAATCTGTATGTAGCATCAGGCTATCATCTGGATATTTTGATTTCATACTTAGTCCCTTCTTCCACCATCTTAATATGTCATAGTATACACTATTTATCTTTAAATATGTCTTAAGAAACATCTAGTTGTCATGACAACTGTAAAAGCATTAAACTTTAAAATCCCTTCATATTACCCCTGAGTTATGTCATTTCATTCTTTATATGGTACCCTTTCAATCCCCAACAATTCTTTTTTCAATGGAATACCACTACGGAAACCAGTTAGTTTCCCATTTTTACCTATGATACGATGACATGGAACGGCAATCAAGATTGGATTAGCACCAATTGCACCTCCAACTGCTCTTACAGCCTTTGGATTGTGGATCATATTCGCTATTTCAGAGTAACAAGTGGTCTTACCAAATGGAATTTGAATTAACGCTTGCCATACTTGTTGTTGAAATGCAGTTCCTTGTAAATCCAATGGAAAATCAAAGGTAGTTCTCTTACCTGCAAAGTATTCTTCGTACTGCTTTTGGTATTCTGTTGTCTTTTCTTTATCTTCAACCAATACTGCATCCTTATAATGCTTCTTGCACCAATCTTCTATTTCATCCATTGTTGTACCAACATAGCTTAATCCTTCATCAGAAGCCGCAATAATTATTGACCATTCTTTTCTATTGAATGAGCTCCAATATATATTTTTCATTTTTCTATACCTCCATTAATATATCGATATTTTCTTGGCGTACTACCTGTAAACTTTTTAAATAACGTAATAAAATACGGTGTATTTGAAAAGCCTACAACTCGTCCAATTTGTTCCACCTTTTGGTCAGTTGTTTTAAGTAATAACTTTGCCTTTTCCATACGTTGATGTTGAATATAATCTAACGGTGTATTACCCGTTACTTTTTTATAAATCCTTTGCAAATGATATGGGCTACCGTGACATGCGTCTGCCAATATATCTAATGTTATGTGTTCATGAAAATGTTGTTCGATATAATCATTTATTTGGGTTACCCATTCTTCATCAGGTATCCGTAAACCGCTTGGCTTACATCGTTTACAGGGTTTGAATCCTGCTTCAGTAGCTGCTTCTATATTTTGAAAAATCCTGACATTTTCAAATTTTGGGCTACGAGATTTACAAGATGGTCTACAGCATATACCTGTAGAAGTGACTGCATAAATAAATTTCCCGTCATAACTTCTATTATTTGACGTGATTGCAATCCACTCTTCCTGAGTTGGTGTTGTACCAAATTGCCGATTCATTTTATCACACCTTTTAAGCGTTTTTTGTATAGTTGTAGTATACCTATCTAAAGTTACTTAAAAAATACTTTCCGGACGTAATCGCAACATATTGAAATTTTTCTTCTATACAATCATCCATGAAAGGTGTGAGTTTATGAGTAATCCATTGCAAATTAAATTACCAAAAGAATTTAGTTTTCAACAAAATCTGTGCTATTTACAAAGAAATGATAAAGAATGTATGTTTGAAGTTGATGGTGAGGTTATACGAAAAGTTATTCCAATTTCGCCTAGTTTTCCTCTTGTGGAAATTAGCTGTCACGAACAGCTGCTTTCTATTCAAATACTCTATTCTACAGAACCCTGTAGTTCAAAAGATTTTGAAGCAATCATACACTATATTCGTGAGTGGTTTGATCTTAATACAGACCTTCTTCCTTTTTATCAAATGGCTAAAAAAGATAGTCTACTCTGTTCAGCTATTGAAAATTATTATGGCTTACGTACTATTGGTATTCCAGATCTGTTTGAGGCAATTAGTTGGGGAATATTAGGTCAACAAATTAATTTGTCTTTTGCTTATACATTAAAAAGAAATCTTGTTGAAAAATACGGAAAAAGTGTTACGTGGAATAATCAACAATATTGGCTATTTCCTGAAGCTTCAATAATAGATGAACTTTCTATAGAAGATTTACTACCATTAAAATTAACTACTAAAAAATGTGAATATCTCTTATTAGCAGCACACCTCATCTCTACAGGTGAATTATCAAAAAATATGTTAAAACAAATGAATTCTTTAAAAAAAGCTGAACAGCAGTTAACATCTATCCGCGGAATTGGTCCCTGGACTGCAAATTATGTATTAATGCGTTGTTTACGATACCCTGATGCTTTTCCAATAGCAGATGTTGGCTTACATAATGCTATTAAATATATAACAAAAGCTGATTGCAAGCCCACAAAAGAAGAAATACTTGTTTATGCAAAAGACTGGCGTGGATTTGAATCATATGCAACATTCTATTTATGGCGTTACTTATATTAATACATTCACCTTTTCTAGAAAATTCACAGATTATGTTACATTAAGATTAAGAAAATTGTCGCAGGAGTGTTATCTATGAATACAATTTATCAACCTGCTATTCACTTTCATAACGTTGATTTTGAAGTGAATGGACAGAAAATTTTGCAACAGGTTACAGGTTCTTTCCCAACAGGGGAAATCACAACACTTGTAGGTCCATCTGGAGCTGGTAAAACAACTTTACTTAAACTATGTAACGGTTTAATCTCTCCTACTTCAGGTGAAATTTATATTGATAATGAACCCATTACCTCTTTAAACCCAGTTACATTACGTCGCCATGTTGGAATGGCATTACAATCTGCACCAATGATTAAAGGTACCGTTTATATTAATTTATCTTTACCTAAAACATTACAAGGCTTGTCATTATCTCGGTCGGAGGCCATTTCATTCTTAGAGGATGTTGGATTAGATGCATCATTTCTTGATAAGGATGCTTCAGACTTATCAGGTGGCCAACGCCAACGTGTTTCTATTGCAAGAACGCTGGTCAATAAATCAGATATTCTATTGTTAGATGAAATTACTTCTGCTTTAGATCGAACGTCCATTAAAGAAGTGGAAGACCTTATTATCAAAATCAATCAGAAATACAAAGTCACAATTATTTGGATTACCCATAATTTAGAGCAAGCTATTAAAATTGGTCACTACACCTGGGTTATGATAAACGGTCAAGTGATTGAAACCGGTAAAAGTACTCTTCTAACTAATCCAACAAAAGAAATTGTGAAACGTTTTGTAGAGGGGGTATTGGAATGAGTTATGCCACTCTTTCTTTAACATTATTATTTGTCTTAATACCACTGATACTATCCAAAACTTTACATCTTGGTTTAGAAAAAGATACGCTAATTGCTACCATTCGTTCTATTATTCAGTTACTAGCGGTTGGATATATATTAAAGTTTGTATTTGAATCGAATAACATTCTTTACATATTCACGATGATTACATTAATGATTGTGGCAGCTACAGCTAACGCTCGAAAAAAAGGCAAAAAGATTAGTGGAATCACATGGAAAGTTGCTCTCACGATGATTACTGTCGAAATCATTGTACAATCGATTTTGCTAGGATTTCATATCGTTCCAGCTACAGCACAATATATTATTCCTATTAGCGGAATGGCAATCGGGAACTCTATGGTACTCTCTATTCTCTTTTTAAATCGATTCCAAGCAGAGTTAGAGGCTTACAAAGATGAGACAGAACTGATTTTGTCGCTTGGTGGTACCCCAAAACAAGCAATCCACAGACAACTAATTAATGCGATAAAAGCAAGTATGATTCCAACAATCGAAAGTCAAAAAACGATTGGTCTTGTTCAATTGCCTGGTATGATGAGTGGCCAAATTATTGCAGGTGCTGATCCTGTACAGGCAGTACAATTTCAACTTTTAATATTATTTGTGTTGTTAACAACAGCAGCTATCTCTAGTATTTTATTAGGCTTTTTATCTTATCCTTCTCTTTTCAATAATCGCATGCAAATGTTGAAAGATAAATTTTAATAGAACGCAAAAAAACGTCTTCCCCATTCCATGTAGGGAAAACGTTTTTTGCGTCATAATATTAATTTTGTACCTCATTACTAAATTACAGATATTATTTAGTTAATGCAACTTGTTTTTCATAAAAAGCTACAAAAATCGACAAAAAAGAGCCTATAAACGCATGTTGCCTTTATCGTTCAATTGTGTTTGAACAATAAATAGCATATACCCTAATCTTAGGGCATTCAAAATTTTGCTTTTACACAAAAAAAATCCTTAATAGAGCATTTATATTTATCTATTAAGAAATATATGAATTGAATGACTTTTCCTTTAACTATGATATAATCGAGAAAAATACAATTTCACAACAAGGGGAAATGGCATATGTCACTTAAAGATTTCTTTATCACATTATCAGAAAACCAATTTTTAAATAACAATGCTAAAAAGTATGGGCTAAAGATGGGTGCTGCTAGTGTAGTAGCTGGTACAAACATTGAGGGAGTAATCAAAAGTATTAAAGAACTTAACTCACATGGAATCTCATGTACAGTGGACAATTTAGGGGAATTTGTTCATGAAAGATCAGAAGCAACCGCTGCAAAAGAACAAATTTTAGCAGTCATAGAAGCAATCCAACAAAATGGTGTTGATGCTCATATTTCTTTAAAGCCATCTCAACTAGGCTTAGATATTGACTATGATTTTTGCTATGAAAATCTTAAAGAAATAGTATCTTTAGCAGACAGCTATGATATTTTTGTCAATTTTGATATGGAAAATTATGATCGTTTACAACCATCATTTGATTTGCTTGAAAAGTTATCGGAGAGTCACGATAATATCGGAACGGTTATTCAAGCTTACTTCTTCCGTGCAAAAGAAGACATCGAAAAATTCAAAAACTATCGTTTACGTATCGTTAAAGGTGCTTATAAAGAGCCTGCTGAAGTTGCTTACCAAACAAAAGAAGATATCGACAGCAATTACATAGAATTACTGGAATATCACTTACTAAATGGAAAATTCACTTCAATTGCAACACATGATCATACTGTTATTAATCATATGAAGCAATTTATCGCAGCTCATAATATTCCAAAAGAAAAATACGAATTCCAAATGCTATACGGCTTCCGTCGCGATATGCAACTAGAACTTGCTAAAGAAGGTTATAACTTCTGCACATATGTACCATTCGGGCAAGATTGGTATGGTTACTTTATGCGCCGTTTAGCAGAACGCCCACAAAATATAGAACTTGTCGTAAAGCAAGTATTCAATAAAAAAACAAATACTATCATCGGAGTAGCAGCTGCTGGTTTCGCGCTTGGTCGTTTAACGAAACGCAAATAAATTTATTCAGCTTCAGCTCAAAAAATCCGGATTAGCCACTCACCTCAGAAAGCTAATCCGGATTTTTTTATATTATTTATTCCAACCTTTTTCCTTAAATCTCGCTATCGCTTCAATACGATTACTTACACCTAATTTATCAAAAATAGTAGAGATATAGTTCCGAACAGTTCCAGGAGACAAAAACAATTCATTTGCGATTTCTTTCGTCGTTCTTCCTTTTGCTACAAGGCCCAATACTTCACTCTCGCGTTCAGTTAAAGGATTTTCTGTCTCTTCTTCATAAACAATATCAATAAGCTCAGGTGCATAAATTCTGCGACCATCCATGATGATTCGAATGGCGTTAACTAATTCCTCAATAGGACTATCCTTTAACAAATATCCTCTGACACCTGCTTTTCTAGCTCTCTCAAAATAACCCGGTCTTGCAAAGGTTGTTAAAATGATTACCTTACAGTCTTTTTCCTTTAGTTCTTCTGCAGCATCTAAACCTGTTTTTTCAGGCATTTCGATATCCATAATGGCGATATCCGGTTGATATTGATCAACAAGCTTTAATGCTTCTACGCCATTGTGCCCTACTCCTACAACTTCCATATCATCTTCCATATTAATCAATGATTTCAAAGCCCCGAGAAGCATTCCTTGGTCTTCGGCAATAACTATTTTAATCATCTTGTTTCACTTCCTTTGAATATCCACTCATTTAAATACCATTATAACAAATAACAAGAAATGAAGTGGTATATATAGGAATAAAGTGGCTCACTCCAATAACCCCTTATTTAAACACAATTCTTTTTTGAATTAAAAATTTTATCAAAAAAATACATAGAATGATAAAAAATTCTTTTCATTAGGACGCGAACTAGTTATAATATTTTAGTTTTCAAGTAAATGGGATGCAAAAATTGGTTAAACTCAATATGAGTAACCAATGATGGAAAAATGTTAGACAGAGGACGTTATTGTTAAGAAGATAGACATTGAAAGGAGTTTGTTGGCATGAAAGAAACATCAGGAAGTACTATAAAATGGATTCCTTTCTTCATTACCATTGCAATTGGTATGATTATTTGGTTTATACCGACACCTGCTGGAGTAAAAGAAAGTGCATGGCATTTGTTTGCTGTGTTTGTTGCAACAATTGTCGGTTTTATTTCAAAACCATTACCTATGGGAGCCATTTCAATTATTGCTATGGCAGTAATCGCGGTGACTAACACACTAACAATTGAAGAAACGCTAAGTGGGTTTGGGAATTCGACGATTTGGCTTATCGTTATTGCTTTCTTTATTTCACGTGGATTTATTAAGACGGGGTTAGGTGAGCGTATAGCTTATGTATTTGTTCGGTTATTTGGAAAGAAAACGTTAAGCTTGTCGTATTCTTTATTGTTAAGTGATTTAATTTTGGCGCCTGCTATTCCGAGTAATACTGCACGTGCAGGTGGTGTGATTTTTCCTATTATCCAATCCTTATCACGTACATTCGGTTCTAAACCAGAAGATGGTACGGAACGTAAAATGGGAGCCTTTCTTTTGACGGTAGGATTTCAAGGGAACTTGATTACATCTGCTATGTTTATGACAGCTATGGCAGCAAATCCTTTAATTGTTAAGCTAGCGAGTGATACCGCTGGAGTGACATTAACGTGGTTTGGATGGGCAACTGCTATGATTGTTCCAGGATTAGTAGCATTGATTGTTGTTCCATTTATTATCTATAAGATTTTTCCTCCAGAGATTAAACAAACTCCAGAAGCGAGTCGAATTGCAAAAGAGAAATTAGATGAGTTTGGGCCATTAAAAAGCTCTGAGAAACGTATGATTGCAGTGTTTATCGTTATTTTAGGACTTTGGATTGGTGGGGATTCTTTAGGCATTGGTGCCACAACAGCTGCTTTAATAGGGCTTTCCTTACTTTTATTATTAGAAGTACTAACATGGTCAGATATTAAAAATGAACAAGGAGCCTGGGATACGCTTGTTTGGTTTGCGACGCTATTTATGATGGCCTCTTACATGAATACACTCGGACTGATTCCGTGGTTTAGTAAAGAGGTCAGTTCGTTTGTGTCTGGATATAACTGGATGTTTGCGGTATTGATATTAGCACTTGTCTATTTCTATTCACACTATTTCTTTGCAAGTTCTACAGCGCATATTAGTGCCATGTATGCCGCGTTTCTATCTGTTATGCTTCAAGCGGGAGCACCAGCCATGCTTGCGGCGATCCTATTAGCAGCATTCAGTAATTTATTTGGTTCCACAACTCATTACGGTTCTGGTCCTGCTCCTGTATTCTTTGGCGCAGGTTATATTGAACAGAATAAATGGTGGACGGTAGGCTTTATTGTCTCTATCGTTACGATTCTTATTTTTGTTATAATCGGTGGCTTATGGTGGAAGCTACTTGGATATTGGTAAGATAGGATTGAGCACGGCTATACAAGGACAACCAGTCTTTTTAGCCGTGCTCTATTAAATTCTTTTCCTCTTTTCACAAAGCTACAAGTGGCAGTTCCACTGTTCCAAAAAACATATAACCCCTGCAACTTATTGTTTTGCAGGGGTTATACTATTTAGAAATTCTATTGTATTAATCTGTTTTCTGCATGATGTGGAATTAGCTTCGCTTTCGTGCTAAGCGAGCGTTGAGCCTCCTCG
>NZ_JBCMNM010000019.1:0-38432 GCF_050459865.1 Rummeliibacillus pycnus | reverse complement strand
GAGTCTTCGCTAATTCCACATCAACTAAGATAGCTATACAAGATTTTAATTTTCCAGCGCCCTCCACTACGTTCCTGTGAGGCTTTCAACTCAAGCTTTTCCCGTAGGACTATGATGAGCTTCACTGAGAAAAGAAAACTAAATATTCTCTGAAATAGATTGATATATTATGTTAATCGCTTCTTCTAGTTCGCTCTGACTCATCGCTAATACAGGCATGAATGTTAATACTTGATCTAACTGACGGACGATGAGCCCTTTTTCACGTGCAGTCAAGACAATGCTATCAAGTTTGTTTGCTTGTATTTCGAAAATATCTTTTGATTCTTTATCTTTAACAATCTCAATTCCGATCATTAATCCCCGTTGACGAATATCTCCTACAATGTCTAGATTATATAAGTCTTCTAACTTTTCCTTTACAAATAAAGCATTCGCTTGAACTTTTTCGATTAATGCAGTTTCCTCCATCAATTGAATATTTCTTAATGCTACAGAACAACATAATTGGTTACCCGTATATGTGTGACCATGGTAAAACGTTTTATACTCCTCTTTTTCCCCTAAAAAAGCATCAAAAACGTTTTGACTTGTAATAGTTGCTGCAAGAGGCATGTAACCGCCTGTAATCCCTTTCCCTACACACATAATATCAGGGACAACCCCTTCTTGCTCGCAAGCAAACATGGTTCCTGTTCTTCCAAAGCCAACCGCTACCTCATCACAAATAAGGAGAATGTTATATTTTCTACAAAGTTTTTCTACCCCTTTCAAGAAGCCTTCAGGATGTGTAATAATTCCTGCTGCACCTTGCACTAAAGGTTCCATTATTAAACCAGCTACTTCATCAGCTTTTTCTTGAAGTAAACTTTCTAATTTCTGTAGGCAGAAATTTTTTACAGCTTCTTCATCTCCATCTTCCGACATTCGATAAGTATGAGGTGATGGTAAAGAAATACGCTCAAATAGTAATGGTTTAAAAATCCGGTGATATAAATCCATGCCACCTACACTAACAGATCCAATCGTGTCACCATGATAAGCCTCATCTAATGAGATAAATGTACTTTTTCTTTTATATTTCTCTGAATCGATATTTTGCCAATATTGATAAGCCATTTTCAGTGCAATTTCTACAGAAGCAGAGCCTGTATCTGAATAGAATACCTTACATAAGTTTCCTGGCGTAATTTCTGCTAACTTTTTAGCTAATAAAATTGAAGGAACATTTGCAGAACCCAATAAAGTAGAATGAGCAACTTTATGTACCTGATTTGTCAGTGCTTCATTTAACTCAGGGATATTATGTCCATGAACGTTAACCCAAAGAGAGGCATAACCATCCAAATATTTTTTCCCTTCAATATCATATAAATAGCTTCCTTCTCCTTTTTCAATAATAAGTGGTTTCGATTTTTGGTATTGCTTCATTTGAGTAAAAGGATGCCATACATATTCTTTGTCCCAATTTTCTAAGTCTTGAGTATTATATTGTTCCATCAAGAAAAACCCCTTTCAATTTTTCTACAAATAGTTCTGATTCAATGCATTTTTCTGAGTATTTTTCTAATTCTTCTTTTACATTTTTGAAATCAGGAATAGTAAAAGTAGGTAGTTCCAGCATTTTTTCAATAGTCTGGATATTATCTTGTTGAATTACATTATCTTTATCAAATTTGTTGAAAATCACTGAATGGATAGGAATATCATACGTTTGAGCGTATAAATTTGTTGTAATAACATTGTGTATTGAACCAAGTCCACTTAAACTAACCAGAATAGCAGGTATATTCAGTTCTTCAATAAAATCCTTTGTCATATAAAAACTATCTTCTTGCTCTATTAAAGGAACAGCCAATCCTCCAGCTCCCTCTATTAAAACAAGATCATTCGTTTGTTCTAATTCCTTTTTTCTTTGTAGAGCAATTTCAATATTCACTTCTTTTGGTTGCATCTTAATGGCTAAATGTGGCGACGTCTCTGGTTCGAAAACAAAGCATCCAGTATTTTTTACACCAAGTACCGATTCATACCACCCTAAATCAGGATAAGTTTGAGTTTGCTCAATCAATCCAGTTTGAAAAGGTTTAAATACTGTTGTTTTAATACCTAGCTTATTTAATGTGAAATATAAAAAACCAGTAGCGATGGTTTTTCCTATATCGGTTCCAGTTCCAGTGATAAAAAATGATTTCCCCATTCTATACAGCTCCTATTTTTCATTTGAATCAATTTTCGATTTATAAATACGAATATTTCAACACATTAACTTTTCAATATTCTGATATAAATGTTCCGCTACAGACGGCGCTTTCCACGGGCTTGGCTTCAATCTCCTCGGGCCAACACGATGTTGGTCACGAAGCCGTTGCCACAGGAAGTGGCGATTATAGGCTTTGTTCCTTAAAAGATGTGCTCCTGCGATTACTCGTCGCAAGAAATTCTTTTTAACAAAAGAATTTCTTCCTGCGGGGCTTTCAGCTCAAGCTTATTCCGTAGGACATTGAATTAGCTTCCTTGAATTAGCACTGCACGAAGAAAATGCGAATGCATTTTCGAGGACTCGCCGTCTTTCGCTCCACAATGAAGAAAATTGGATATCATTTAATGTTCGTATATTTCATATAAGTTTTGCATTATGAAATTGATTCATTTAAATGAACTTTTTTATTCTTGGACGAACTTTATGTATTATGATTGCGCTTATAGCGGCTAACAAAAGATCTCCAGGAACCGGTAGATAAAAACCGAATAACAATGTTTCATGAAGAGTTAAAGGTTTTTCAACAACCCACTTCATTGCTCCATACAGCCAAGTACATCCAAAAAAGTACACGATAAGTAGCGTAACTACATTTGCGAAGAAAATAGAATAAATTTTATTCAGATTAAACTTCTGAATAAGCCAG
This sequence comes from Rummeliibacillus pycnus, assembly GCF_050459865.1. Lineage (GTDB taxonomy): Bacteria > Bacillota > Bacilli > Bacillales_A > Planococcaceae > Rummeliibacillus > Rummeliibacillus pycnus_B. The sequence continues at coordinate 35,523 of NZ_JBCMNM010000019.1, read as the reverse complement.
CCATTTGCAAACGCACCTAATACAAAACCAATTAGATAACCAAATGTCGGCTTAAAAATATAACTAGGACCTCCTCCTTCCGTAAAGACTGGTACTCCCACTAATCCGATTAATACATAGCTTAGTTGACTGATGAATCCAAGTTTTGGCCCTAATAACGCACCAGCCATGTAAACAAACAGAATTTGTAGTGTAAAAGGAATATAGGGAATTGGAATTTTAATAAATGCACCTACTGATGTTAAAGCTGCAAAAAGTGCAGCATAAGCGATTGTTTTACTTTTCAAAATATCGCCTCTCTTCTTTTTTTAATCGTGATTATTGTGTATCATTTCGAATTATATGTCAACCAAAAATAAAAATAGGTTAACATATTTTTAGATTATCTAAAAAATAGAGATAATGATGGATTGTTTTGAAAAGAGGGGTATCGGTTAATCGTAACCATAAAAAAAACGCACATCACTAAATTCTTAGTAATGTACGTTTTTTTATTTTATATAATATTATCGATAAGTTATTCCACGGAAAATTATCTGTTATATTACATTTTTGCTAGACTTAGGTTGATTAACTGACTTTTTGATTGTTTCTATAGATTGTTTTATTTTAGAATCATGTGTTACCACAAGACTTTTAACATCCTTAAATGTAACAAATGTTTTATTGGGTGTATCATATAATTTATAACGTAATGATTCAAAGCTAGTCTTAATTGTAATGGTTGTTGCTTGTTGCAATGGTGGTGTCATTTTATGTGCTTCTTCTAATTTATAATTAGGTACTCGTGGTGCTAAATGGTGCACATGATGGAAGCCAATATTACCAGTTACCCATTGTAAAACGATCGGCAATTTATAATAAGAACTACCCTCTACAGCAGCCTTTACATAATCCCATTCAGATTCATTTTCAAAGTAAGAATCTTCAAATGTATGCTGAATGAAAAATAACCAAATGCCAAGTGCCCCTGCAACAAACATTGATGTCCCTTGTACAATTAATAATGATTGTACATTGGTCAGTAAGATGACTCCTGCGAAAAGAGCGACAATGATTGCATTGGATAAATAAGTATTGAAACGTTCTTTTTTTCTTGCATCTTTGTGATTAAATCTACTAGAAACCAGTACTAAATATAAAGGACCTAAACCAAACATGACAAGTGGATTTCGATAAGCTCTGTAGCAAAAGCGTTGCCATTTTGATGCTTTTACATATTCATCAACTGTCATGACCCAAACGTCGCCGATCCCTCGTTTATCTAAATTGGAACTTGAAGCATGGTGAATCATATGCTCTTTTTTCCATTTTTCGTATGAAAATAATGTAAGAACCCCTGTTATTAAACCAACGATATCATTGGCTTTTTTGTTTTTAAAGAAAGAGCCATGTGTGCAGTCATGGAAAATGATAAATGTACGAACAACAAAACCTGCCGCAATCACACTTAGTCCCACAGCTCCCCAAACAGTGTAAGGTAAAATCATGTATGCAGCTATCCACAATGCAATCATTGGTGGAATTGTATTAATTATTTGCATTACACTTTTTTTCGTATCAGATGTTGCATATGGTATAACAGCTTTTCTTAGCTGTTTTGTCTTTTCACGATCTGTCAAAAAAATCCCCTCCAGCCTTTGTACTCATGGATTTATCATACATTCTTAATTATCTTTTCAGTAGATATAGATGTCATCATGATAATATGACATCTATCATACACCTGGTACTAATAATAGATTATAGAACTAGGCTTTTGTTGATATTGAAATCGATAGTAATTGTTTCAGCATTTAGAATACACTCTCCTGTATCTATAAACTTATCCTGCAAATATAACATTAAATATTCTAAAAATTGTGATATCATAAAAATAACAACTGACCAGAGGTGAGCTATTTGAATATTCAAACCTTTCAAGAACGTAAAAATATCCTAGAAGAGACATTAGTGCACCATGAAATTGATTTAGGAATTATTACTTCGCCTGCTGATATATTTTACTTCACTGGATTTAATTCCGAACCACATGAGCGGTTTATGGCATTGATACTAAATATTAAAACAAATGATACATTTTTATTTGTCCCTGCTTTAGATGAAGAAGCCGCAAAGCAAAAGTCAAACATTGAAAAAATCATCCCTATTTCAGATGAGGAATCCCCCTTTGAAGTCGTCAAAAATACAATTGGAAATGTTGGAAGCGCAATAGGCGTAGAGGGGAAATCGTTTAGCTATGCAAGATATATAGAGCTAATCGAAGCATTTCATCACCCTGTTGTACTAGATATCCAACCATTTGTCAGTCAACAACGATTGCATAAATCTCCTGATGAGATAGCATCGATAAAACTTGCCATTGAAATTATTGAAAAAGTGATGGAAGAAGGAATCAAAAAAATCCGAGTTGGCATGACAGAACAAGAAATTGTAGCTGAATTAGAGCTGTTAATGCGAAAATTTGGAGCAGACGGTACATCTTTCGATACGATCGTTCTAGTTGGGGAAAATGCCGCACTCCCTCATGGACATCCTGGTTCTAGAGTGGTTTGCGAAGGCGATTTTGTATTGATCGATATGGGCATTATCAAAAATGGATATTGCTCAGATATTACTCGTACATTTATAGTTGGAAATCCAACAGAACAGCAGCAAGAAGTATACGATATTGTAAAAGAAGCGACCATTGCTGGACTTCAATCTGTTCAAGCCGATCTTCCTTTAAAAACATTTGATCTAGCCTCACGTAAAATTATTGAAGAAAATGGCTACGGAATCTATTTTAATAATCGGGTTGGGCACGGCCTTGGAATTGAAGTACATGAAGAACCTTCCATTCACTCCGAAAATGACTCACTTGCTCGTAAAGGGATGGTATTTACAATCGAACCTGGCATCTATATTCCTGGCTACGGTGGAGTGCGAATAGAAGATAATGTATATATAAATGAAAATGGAGAACCAGAAATATTAACTTCATTTACAAGAGAATTAATCATTATTCAACCATAAGAAGGGGGTGTCTTAAAAGTGTAAAGAAGCATTTTTAAAACACCCACCTTCATATTAAGTTTGTACAATTCCCTATTGCTCCAGAGGTTACTCTTCACAAAGGAGTTGTCAAAAATGAGCATTTGGACAACTCCTTAATTAGTCCATTTTTTAATGTAGTAAATGTCGATTCTATTTTTTATATCACATTTACTATGCTAAAAAATTAACTAAGAATAACTTCTTTCCATTCCAAATATTAGATACATAAAGTATAATATTCATTACATATTGCAGAATTTTTCGCCTTTTAAATTAAATCAAGTTTGTTAGGATGATAGATTAATTAAGGAGGATTTTGTTATGGAGCTTATACTTCAACAACGACAAGAACTAAAATTGTTAATGACCGCTCAACTTCGACAGTCCATTGAATTACTCCAATATTCAACTGATGATTTAGAACAATTTATTCGGCAACAAGAATTGGAAAATCCATTAATTGAACTTCAAGATTCATCATTCTCAAGACAAATTGAAAAGCTCCCGTCTGTAAAGTCAACAAAACGTGTAGCTCTTAAATCAACAGATTTAACAAAAGCTAGTGAGGTAAATTTTAGAGACCAAATAATGCAAATGGTCAATTTAAATTTTAAAGATGCCACCACGAAGAAATTATTAACATATTTGATTCACAATTTAAACGACAACGGATATTTGGAAATTGAAGAAACAAGCGCAATCTATTCTACAGAAGACATTACTAGAGGGATAGAACTCCTCCAACATATTGGACCTATTGGGATTGGGGCAAGAAATATTGAAGAATGTCTGATATTACAAAGTCAATACCATTATCCTGAATACCCAGTTCTATCGGAAATGATTCAACGTTATTTACCTATGCTTGCTGAAAAAAAGTGGTCACGAATTGCAAAAAATCTAAAATGTTCTGTTTCTCAAGTTCAACAACTAAACGAACTCATTTTAACACTTAATCCAAAACCCTGCTCTTTTACACAAATAGGAAGCACAGAATATTTACGCCCAGATATTATTGTAGAAATACAACAAAATGAACTGGTTTTTTATTTAAATGATGGCTATCTACCAAATATAGAATTGAACGAACATTATTTAACTGTTCCTACAACTAATCGTGCAGAACAACAATATATTCATACTCATTACAAAAACTATCATTGGCTAATTAACAGTATTGAGCAACGACGTAATACAATACTTAAAATAATGCATGTTTTAATAAAAAAACAACGCACTTTCTTTAGTAAAGGACTATCTGAATTAATTCCTCTAACTTTAAAAGAAGTGGCTGATGAAATCGAAATGCATGAATCTACCATAAGTCGTGCAACAACAAACAAATATATCCAAACACCAGTTGGAACATTTGAATTAAAATCATTATTCACTTCTAAAGTTGCAACAAATAATGGTGACAATATTTCACAAGAAAAAGTAAAAATATTATTAAAACAATTTATTCAGATGGAAAACAAACTTAAACCTTTTTCAGATCAGAAAATAGCTGAATATTTTAATACTGAACACGCTATCCAAATTGCCAGAAGAACCATTAGTAAATATCGAGATGAGCTTAATATTCCTGCGGCAAGTATGCGTAGACAATGGCAATGAAAGCACTCCCAATTTCCTTATCCATTAACCAAACCTTAAGAAAAAGAGCGTAGTCAAATTAAATTTGCTTACGCTCTTTTTGTTCTACTATTCAACATTAAAGTATCGAGCATCCGGATGTGCAAAAACAATTGCTGAAACAGATGCTTCTGGTGACATCATAAATCCATCTGTCAGTTGTACACCCATATCTTCTGGTTTAATGAGTTTAAATAATTTCTCTTGATCTTCTAAGTTCGGACAAGCAGGGTAGCCAAATGAGAAACGCTGACCTTGATATTTTGCCGCGAATCGGTCACGCATGGTGAAGTCTGTTGCATCCGGGAAGCCCCAATGATCACGCATTTCTTGATGAATACGTTCTGCAAATCCTTCTGCAAGTTCTAATGCGGTTGCTTGAAGTGCATGGCTTTCTAAGAATTTCCCTTGTTCCTTTAAGCGAGCGGCTGCTTCACGAACACCATGCCCCGCCGTCACTTGCATGAATCCCACATAATCCATTTCTCCGCTATCTACTGATTTAAGGAAATCTGCCAAACACAAAAATGGCTCCTTATTTTGGCGTGGGAATGTAAAACGTTCAATCTCCGTTTTTGCATCAACTGGGTCATAAATAATCACATCATCCCCATCTGCTTGAGCAGGGAAGAATTGATACATTCCTGAAGGGCTTAAAATATTTGATTTTAAAAATCCTGTCACTAAATTATATAAGTAAACTGCTCTTTCATCACCCTTCACCAGCATTTCTTCATTATATCCTTTTAAACCAAGGTGATGACCGATTAAAGTTTTCATATTCACATATGGTTGAAGATGAGCAACCGAATAATCTCTCGTCACGTGTCGCACTAAATCTTGAGGTTCAAATACTGATACATCTGAACGAACAGTTTTAACAGGTTTTAGTGCTACTGCTACTGCCGTTCTTTCACTTCGTCTGGCTTCTTGAGCTAAACGTTTTTCCTGAGATGCATGTAATTCTTCCAACAAATTTTCCTTTTCATCGCTTTGCAATCTATTGGCAAGTTCTAGGCCATGCATTGCATCTTTTGCATAAAAAACTGGTCCATCATATTCTACTGCAATTTTGGTATCAGTAAATTTGCGAGATAATGCTGCACCCCCTACTAATATCGGTGTATCTATCTGCGCTTCTTTAAAATCTTGTGCTGTAATTAACATTTGTTGTGCTGATTTAACAAGTAAACCTGATAGACCAACTATATCTGGTTTTTCAGTACGAATGGATTCAATTAATTCCTGTGGAGATACTTTAATTCCTAAATCAATTACTTTATAGCCATTATTACTTAAAATAATATCCACTAGATTTTTCCCAATATCATGCACATCGCCTTTAACAGTAGCTAGCAATACTTTTCCTTTCCCTGTATCGTCTTCATTTTTCTCCATGAAATCTTCAAGGAATGATACCGCAGCTTTCATCACACCTGCAGATTGTAGAACTTCCGCAACAATCAGTTGATTATCATTGAAAAGTTTACCGACAGTAGCCATCCCTTCCATTAATGGTCCATTAATAATATCGAGTGGCGTATCATATTGCTCTAATGCTACTTGTAAGTCCGGTATTAGGCCTTCCTTTGTACCTTCCACAACATAATAAGCCAGACGCTCTGGGACTGTTTTAGGAATATCTGCTTCTGTTTTTTCTTTCTTTTTATCACGATAGAAATCAGTAAAATCAGCCAATGTTTGGTCTGTAGTTTCAAACAGTAAATCATTTGCTAATTTAATTTCATTTTCTGGAATAGATGCGTAACGCTCAATCTTTTCAGTATTCACAATTGCGTAATCTAATCCCGCTTGAGTGCAATTATAAAGATAAACTGCATTCAATACTTCCCGTCCTACTGGTGGCAACCCAAAAGATACATTACTTACGCCAAGAATCGTTAAAGCACGTGGTAATTTTTCTTTAATTAGACGAATCCCTTCAATTGTTTCTACAGCTGAACCGATATATTGTTCGTCCCCTGTCCCTACTGGGAAAACAAGCGGATCGAATATGATATCTTCCGGTGTAATCCCCCATTTATGAACTAGTAAATCATAGGAACGCTCTGCAATTTCTAATTTCCTTGTTCGATCGACTGCCATTCCTTTTTCATCTATCGTACCTACAACAATTGATGCACCATATTTCTTGACGATTGGCAAAACAGCTTCAAACCGTTCTTCACCATCCTCAAGGTTAATCGAGTTAATAATGGCTTTACCTTGTGAATATTTCAGTGCCACTTCTATTACTTTTTCATCTGTTGAATCAATAACAAGAGGTACTTTTACTTTCTTCACTACCTCCTGCATAAAGTTTTTCATGTCCTCTAGTTCATCACGATCTGGGTTTGCTAGACAAATATCAATAACGTGAGCGCCATTTTTTACTTGTGCACGCGCAATTTCGGAAGCTTCTTCGTATTTTTCTTCTACTATTAAGCGTTTAAATTTACGTGAGCCTATCACATTCGTACGTTCACCGACAAACAATGGACGCATCGAATCATCATATACTAATGGTTCAATACCAGAAACAACATGACCATGCTCATTATCCGGCTTTTGACGTGGTTTACGATCCTTGACCACTTGACGTATTGCTCGAATATGAGCAGGCGTTGTACCACAACATCCCCCAACTAAATTTAACCATCCTTTATCTGCAAAACCTTCAAGTTTTTTTGATAATGATTCGGGTGTTTCGTGATAATGCCCTTCTTCATCTGGTAATCCTGCATTTGGATAACAGCTGATATAACTTGTTGCTATTTCCGATAGTGAACGTAAGTGGTCCGTCATAAATTCCGGTCCGGTCGCACAGTTCAAACCTACAGAAAGAGGTTTAATATGTTCAATAGAAATATAGAAAGCTTCAATACCTTGACCAGCAAGTGTGGTACCCATTGGCTCAATTGTTCCAGAAATCATGACAGGGATTGTTTTATGTAACTCATCAAAAGCTTGCTTAATCCCAAGCGTACCTGCTTTGACATTTAACATATCTTGGCTCGTTTCAAGTAATAATACATCTGCTCCGCCTACTATTAATCCCTTCGCCTGTACGTAGAAATCTTGTTTCAATTCATCAAAGGTAATGCCACCCGTAACAGATAACGTTTTCGTTGTTGGCCCTATCGCACCCGCTACAAAACGTGGCCACTCTGGGGTTGAAAGTTCATTTGCTACTTTTTTCGCAATTTCAACGGCTTTTTTATTGATTTCCTCAGCTCTGCTTCCAAGATTATATTCGTTTAAAACTACCGGTGTACCACCAAATGTATTGGTACTAATAACATCTGAGCCTGCTTCGAGATACGCACGATGAACAGATTCAACAACATCTGGACGAGTAATATTCAAATATTCATTACATCCTTCATACTCTTCTCCGCCAAAATCATCTGCTGTTAAATTTGCACTTTGTAACATTGTCCCCATGGCACCATCTAACACTAAAATATTATTTTCAAGTCGTTCCTCAATGAGATGCTTTGACATAGTTGTTTTCTTCCTCTCTCTTGTGGTCTAATTCACGAATATATTCCATTAATTCAATCGACATTTCATAACGCATAAATGGCGTGATTAGATATATCCCATTGAACAACTCAGCTGCTGTATCGATTAACTCTTTTGCGATAGCTAACCCTTCTGCTTTTGCAGCTTCTTTATCTTCTCCAGTGGCTCTCATTCGTTCTAATACAGCTTCTGAAAGCTTAATCCCTGGTACTTCATGATGTAAAAACTCAGAATTTCGTAAGCTAGTTAATGGCATAATACCGATGAAAATAGGTGTGTCTAAATGTTTCGTTGCTTCATAAACTTCAATAATTTTTTTCTTACTATAAACTGGCTGTGTGATAAAGTAGTCCGCTCCAGCCTCTATTTTTTTCTCTAAACGTCCTACAGCTCTTTCTACTACTCGAACATTTGGATTGAAAGCTGCTGCGACAGAGAAATTCGCTTTTTTTCGTAGTGGTTTCCCTGAAAAGGATATACCTTCATTTAACTTTTTAATTAGTTCCAGAAGTTCCAGACTTGATACGTCATAGACACTTGTTGCACCTGGGAAATCCCCCACTTTGGTTGGATCACCCGTAACAGCCAAAATATCATGGATACCAAGCGCATTTAAGCCCATCAAATGCGATTGCAAACCAATTAAATTTCGATCGCGGCAAGTAATGTGGGCAAGTGGACGTACATGATGATCTAATTTTAAAATAGACCCCATCGCCATATTACTTATTCGTGGTGATGCAAGTGAATTATCTGCCATTGTTACTGCATCCGCACCGGCTTCATATAAAGCTTTTGAGCCTTCTATAAAATTCTCAACATCTAGATGTCTTGGTGTATCTAACTCAACAATAATAGAACGCTCTCTTTTCGCTTTTTCATGAAGCGGTTCATAGCTTTCCTTTGCTGCTTCTTTAATCTTAATCACTTCTTTATGTTTGACCACTTTATGTTGGATAGGTGGTAAATCAGCTAAACGTTTTTTCACTGCTTCTATATGCTTTGGTGTAGTTCCACAGCAGCCGCCGATTAATCGAACTCCTTGATCTCGTAACAGAACAGCTGAGCGACCAAAGTAATCTGCTTCTGATTCATAAACAATTTTCCCATCCTCAACATCTAGTAAACTTGCATTTGGGTATGCAGAAAGGAATGCTTTTGTTGGAAGTTCAACATCTTCTAACGCTTGGATTGTATGGTGTGGGCCTAAACGACAATTGACTCCTACGATATCTGCACCAAAATCTTCTAACTGATGAAGGGCACTATTTAATGACAGTCCATTTTGAAGAATGCCTGGTTCATGCATAGATACCTGAGAAATAATCGGTATATCTGTTATGCTACGTAAATGCTTTACAGCTGCAGTTATTTCCTCAAAGTCATAGTAGGTCTCTAATAAAAGTCCATCCGGATCACCTGCTAATAAATATCTCGCCTGTTCATCTAGTGACTGAATAATTTCTTCTAATGTCGCATCACTTTTACGTACACCGCGAATGCCTCCAATAGTTCCTAGTACAAACTGTCCACCTTTTGAAGCAACTTTTTTAGCAATTTGAATGGCACTTTCATTTAACACTTTTACCGAATTTTCTAAACCATAACGCTCAAGCTTGATTGCATTCGCCGTATAAGTATTTGTTTGAATAATATCTGCTCCAGCATCAATGTATTGTTGATGGATATTTTCAATAATTTCTGGCTTTTTGATATTTAACTCCTCATAACAATAATCAATACCATACGAATATAACAATGTCCCCATAGCACCATCTGCTGTTAGCACTTGCGTTCGAAGTTTCTCTAAAAATCCCATACAGTCCATCCTTTCTATCCTTAAATTGGTTTCGCTCAAATAAAAAACCCTTCTTAAATAAAAATAAGAAGGGTTTTGGTTTCGTCATCTATGTTCCTTCTTATCTACAGGATTTCTCCACTGGAATTAGCACCTGACCATTTGGCTGGTTGCTGAAGCGTCATAGGGCCAGTCCCTCGGCTTCTCTTGATAAGAATCACTATTAAATTGTTAGAATAATTAAAAGAATCATACTCCTTTAGCGAGTTTGCGTCAAGGCAATATAAGAAAATAGTTTTAAAACTTCTTTGAAAAAATCTTCTAATCAAAACAAAAAAACGAAATTCATGCGAACAATTCATATGAATCTCGTTTATTTATTGTTAAAAAGGGTTCTAAATTTATTTACTTATCTTAAAATAGTTTGTGTCATCTGTATAAGCTTGTTTTTTAATGAAGTTTCCACGAATAATCATGCGTTTCTCACCGTTGTAGTTGCAGGTTACTAATGTGATTACCTTTTCATCTGCTTGGTCTTGAATTACTTCAACTTGCGTAGGCTTAACAATGAACATATCCGAAATCTTATATTCATATATATTTTGAAAGTCAGTAATATAGATATTCATGCCGTTTTTTGCTTTAGTTAGTGGGCTGAACAATGTTTTGCCATCATTCATATTATGTCCTGCTAAAGCATAGTTGCCCTGCCCCATGATTTGGTTTGCTTTCATTGTTCCTGCACCGATTGTTAAATTCACATTGGAAATACCATACACTATAGGAAGCTGCATATTGACATCTGGTACACTAATAGCTCCAATGGCATGGACATCTTTCTTTTTCGTTTGTGCATTAAGAACATCTTGTAAACTAATATTCTTCACTTCTTTAAAATTGAAAGTTGTATCAGGCGCTGTTTTTGCTTTTTCAACATCAGACTTATGAATAGTTTCCTCTGACATATTGGCAACAAGATAGCTCATTATTGGTTTTTGAAAAATTAATACCAATCCAGTAAAGAGTAATAGAATACCGAGTACTAGACTTAATTTTCTTATCATCTTATTTACCTCTTTCATATACTCGTGTCTTTTCATCTTACATAGCAACAACTAATTTTACAAATTTAAAAACCAAGAGAAGAAAACTCCACTCTTGGTTGATGAGATTATTCATTACTATTTAGAAGGAGTAGAAATCGCTCGCTTTCCGCGTGGGTGCGTTAAAGCTACTGAAAAAGTGTAGTAACACAAATATCTATAATATATATTCGCTATTAATGAAGTGGAATTAGCTCCGCTTTCCGTGGGCGAACTGACGAGCCTCCTCGCTTGTGCTCCTGCATCGCTTCGCTAGCTTCGTCGCAGAGAAAATCTCGCTGTGGGGTCTCGTCTAGCTCGTTTTCCTACAGGAGTCTCCGCTAATTCCACTTCAACTAAGATGTCACACAAGATTTTAATTATAAAAATCAAGCTATTTTTACTTTTTAGTATCCTTCCTACGCTCAGTCCGGGGTATTTCTTGCTTGCTTTCCCGCAGGAGCCTCGCAATTTCTATCTACTTCTTTTCTAAAGAAGACAATTAGCCCCATATTCTTATACAACTTCTAAATTTGCCTAGTCTGTTGATAAATTAAGTAAGATTCATGTTAGGTTTTATATTAATTGCTTTACAATTTTCTCTGCAGTATCTTCGCCATTTTGAATGCAATTACCGATTCCAACACCATAGTATGAACATCCAGCCAAAATTAGATTTGGATATTTTTCAGCTAATTGATCATTTAAAGATTGGACCGTAGTTGCATGACCCATTCCATAGACTGGCATTAATTCATTCCATTTTGTTATATTTACAGCTGCCGGTTCACCATCTAAATTCAATGATTTTTTAATATCATCTAATGCAATTTCTGTTAACTCTTCTTCGCTTAGGTTCATAAGCTTATTAAACAATGGGTTTGTGCTCTTATAGAACATTCGTACAAGTAAATTACCTGATTTAGATGTATGTTTCCATTTTCGACTTGTCCATGTGCAAGCATTACATTTCACATCACTATTTTCAGAAACAATATAACCAGTACCATCTGCTGGTAAGTTTTCATCAGGAATATTAAATCCTACATAAATGGCAATAATAGATGCGTTACGAATTGTATTTAGCTCTTGATCTACTGCTTCGTCTTTTAAAATTTGACTTGTCACGCTATGTGGTGTTGATAACACAACATAATCTGCAGTAATATCATCATGTCCATTGAATGAACATGTATATTGATTACCCTGTTTTGCTACGTTTGTCGTAGTTACACCTTTAATAATTTCTACATCTGTTAATGTTTCTTCTAAACGGTCAATTAGTTGTGATAAGCCATTTTTAAAAGAAATGAATTTTTTATCTGCTGATTTTTGGAATTGCTCACGGTTGGCTCCGAAACCTTTGATGATACTGCCATATTGTTCTTTATAATCAAGTAAATATGGTAATGTTGAAGCCATCGTTAATTTGTATAGATCACCGGAATAAACACCTGATAACACAGGAGCAATTTGCTTTTCTACTAGCTCTTTACCTAAGAAATATTCAAGGAAATCCCCAATAGAGCTGTCTTTTGTAAAGTGATCATTTGGTAAGTCTAAATCTTTTAACGCTTCTTGTTTTCCTTTCGGTGAAACAAGTGTACTGCTCTTTAGCGATTCAATATTTGTTGGAATACCAAATACACTATCTACTGGAATTGCATGCAATGTATTATTTGTATATATATAAGAAATTCCTGTACCGTTGTAAACTAGGTCATCTTCTATGCCTAATTCTTGAACAAGTGGCATCACACTCTTATGTCGTGCCACAATAGAATCAGCACCTGTTTCTATGATGAATCCCTTGTCAAATGCTGAGTGGATTTTCCCACCGAGAAATTCATTTTTTTCAACTAGCACAAGACGAATATCTAAATTTTTTTCATTTTTTTGTTTTTGTAGATAGTGCATGGTACAAAGGCCTGTAATGCCTCCACCAATTACAACAACTGTTTTCAAGTTGCTCATCTCCTTCATCATTACGAACAATATAGGTTTTTGTCACATTCTAGTATAAACTCCTGGTGGAATAGATGTCATGATTTTGGTCACATCTGTTTGAAGAATCCACACAATTTTAGTTAGTATAGTAACAACTTTGTCAAATTTGCTGTTATTTCAAAGCTTAGGGCTATCATTTGTAGAAATTTTTTTGATATCTTATTATTTTTTTTAGAGTGTAAAAAGTGCCATTCTAATTGATGTGAGGATGATGTTATGGATTTATTGATGATTGTTCTATTATTAATGGGTTGTTTACTTATTTCTAATATTATAGGTCACTACATACCTTCAATTCCTACAGCTCTAATTCAAATTGCCTTAGGAGTTATGGTTGCACTTGTGTTTAGTGGTGTTTCTTTAGAACTAGAAACAGAATGGTTCCTATTATTATTTGTAGCACCACTCTTATATAATGATGGGCGTAATTTTCCGCGCGAAGAACTGTGGAATATGAGAATGCCTATTTTAGGGAACGCCATTATTTTAGTTCTCATTACTACATTAGCTGGCGGTTATTTTATCCACTGGTTAATCCCTTCTATACCATTAGCTGCAGCATTTGCACTAGCTGCCATTCTTTCTCCAACCGATCCTGTAGCAGTAAATGGGATAGCAAAACGTATTCAAATACCTGAGAAAATATTAAATATTGTTCGAGGAGAATCGTTAATCAACGATGCATCTGGTCTTGTAGCATTCAAATATGCAGTAGCTGCTGTCGTAACTGGATATTTCTCGATTAAAGAGGCGTTATTGAATTTCTCTTACACTTTTATTGTAGGTGCCATTTTAGGATTAATCGTTGGTACGATATTAACTCAAATTCGCTTTTCTTTAAGAAGAGCTGGTATCCGTGATGTTATATTCCATACTCTTTTACAATTATTAACACCTTTTATCGTCTACTTAGTAGCAGAAGATATTTTCCATGCTTCAGGTGTTATTGCCGTCGTTGTTGCTGGTATTGCACAAGCGTTAGTAAAAGACAAAACAGAGACGGTTTTAGCAGAAGAACAATTACTTACTGAAAATACTTGGTCTATTGTTTTATTCATTCTAAACGGAATTGTGTTTTTATTACTTGGTTTAAATATTCCTTCAACAATGAAAGAATCAATTGAAAACACAAGTATTAATAATTGGAAGCTAATGGGCTATGCTATGGCAATTGGTGTTGTTATTTTAGGTATACGATTTGTCTGGTCATATTTCACTGCTATGTACGAATTTAAAAAAGGTCGAGATGAAAAACCTACTTTGAAGACGAGCTTACTTAGCAGTCTAACAGGAGTTCGTGGAGCTGTTACAATGGCTGGTATATTGTCACTACCGTTTATTACAGATAACGGAGGTATATTCCCTGAACGTTCACTCTTACTATTTTTAGCTTCTGGTGTGATCTTATTTACATTAATCGTTGCAACCATCTTCCTTCCTTTACTAATCGAATCAAACGAATCAGGTGAAGAGAATGAAGATCAGTTAAATTTCAATGAAGCGAAAAAGAAAATTTTACTTGCTTCCATTAAACAAATCCACCGTGAAATGAATGATGACAACCGAAATGTCGCTTATCAATTAATTGGTGAATATCAACAAATGTTCCGTCAAGCTCAGTTAGATGGTAACGCAGCTAAGTCAGGAAAACCTGAACATCAAAGTAAAATTACAAATGTAAGGTTAACCGCACTTGAAATTGAAGAACAATATATAAAGGATTTATATGAAGGTCATCATTTAGATGAAGATATGTATGATGCATTTAAAACTACCTTTTCAGAAAGAAGACGTGTTATTCAGCACAATATGCAAAAAGGATTTTCTTATATATTCTACAGATTCTTACGAGAATGGCGAATTGCCCGAAAAAAGTATCTCCTAGACAAAGAACAATTTGTTTCTTATGTTCGGATGAAACAAGTGGTCCGTATAAATGCTTATGAAAAGGCCCTCATCTATTTAAAAGAGCAAGCGCAAATGACTCAAAATCCCGAAATCTATTTTATGATTTCTTTCGAATATGAAAGAGCACTCGATCAAATTAGAAAACCAGTTACAACAAATTCAAACCGACAAGATGAATTAAAAGATGAATTACGTGTAGTTATCACCGAAACAGAACGTGCAGAAATTCATAAAATGTATGAAGCTGGTGAGATTAGTCGCGAACAAGAAAGAGATTTACGAAGATTTGTCAACTATATCGAAAGCGTAAACTTATACGAGCATGTAGATTAACTTTATTGGGTCAGATTACTTAAAAGGTTGCCTTTTTCAGTTATATTTCTTTTGAAAAACAGCATGGATACTTTCAACGAAAAGTTTAGCTAAATGTGATTGTCGTTTTTCTTTATACAAAAGAAAAGTGCTATAAAGTCTTTTTGCACAGACTTTATAGCACCTTTTTATTTTTCACCTTTTGCAATTTCACTACTAATTAACGCGGTGTAATATTTTTCGCCTTCTTGATTCGGATGAATATGGTCATCGTAGAACAAACCATATTGTCCTTCTGTCACATTATACCAATCAATTAACTTCGTGTTTTGATGGCTCTTAACAGCATTGTTAATTTTGCGGTTCACATTATCTTGCCAATTACGTGGAACGCGTGTATTCACAAGATAAATATGACGGTCATTACCAATCGCCGATAGTAAATTATTCATTTGCGTTTCACTAAAATCTCCATTGGAACCTAAGCCTAAGACTACAACTTCGCCTAATTTTCCTTCTTGCTTTAACTTGTTTACAACTTCTATTGCATCATAGGCTTGGCGTCCAACTTTTGCATCTACAATGATTTGTGGAATTTGTTGCTGTAATGCTGTTGCTGCACTCAACATAACAGAATCACCAATTGCCGTTACACTAATAGACCTTGGTACTTCCATCGCTACGATTTTATGCGGGTTTGTTTCTTGTTTGGCTTTTACTTCTACTGTTGATTTCTGCTTTTCTTCTTTTTTCTCTTTGGTAGAATCATTCTGAGCAATTGTTTTCTCTTTCTTTTCTTTGTCTGAGGTAGTTGTTATTTTAGCATCGTCTAACTTTTTCTGTTCCTCTTTTAAATGTTGCTCTAATGCTTCACTATTTGATTTCGTTTCTGCAGGGGTAAATATCATACCCATCACGAAAATAATAATGATACACCCTACAAATGCTGATCCAATTCTGTAAGGTAGAGTCCACTCTTTCCAATTCCAAGACCACTCATGTGTTTGAAACTTATGTAACCATATCTTCCATTCACCTTTACGCACAGGATCTTCCACAAAGCGCCAAGAAAGTTCTGCTAATATAAGAGTGAACGCAATGATTAAAAGTAATTTCCAAAGCGGTACATCAACACCTTCAATTCCAGCACCCATCAAAACAATAAATGGGAAGTGCCAAATATAAATACCATATGAACGTATCCCTATCCATATTAATGGTCTATAACTAAAAATATCTCCTATACTACTTGCAGGATGTACAATTGTAGCAATTAAAATCGCAGTAACAATGGATGCTAAAAACATGCCTCCATAATATAAAAATGGACCTTCTTCATGCATGAAAAAGAACATTAATAACAGAAGGAAGAAACTAACTATTCCTACCCCGTTTAATAATTTTTTTCCTCCATTTGTAACATTCTCTTTTAGCTTTTTACTCGGCCACACGAAAGCTAATGTAGCCCCTATTAATAAAGAAAATGCTCTTGTATCTGTACCATAATAAACACGACTCGGATCTTCTCCAGGTGTAAACATTATGGCCATGGAAATAGCTGATATACAGGCTGCTCCCAAGATGCCCAATGCAAATTTTTCTTTTTGGCGGACAAAAGGCAAGGCAATGATGATGACAAGTGGCCATATAATATAAAACTGTTCCTCTACTGCTAATGACCACATATGTTGAAGCGGAGATGGTGGAGAGAACTTCGTAAAATAAGAATGATCTTGTACAACATAAAACCAGTTACTAACATAAAATATAGCTGCTAATATCTCTGAACGTAATCCAACTAAAAATGATCGTTGGAATAACGTAATCCAAAAACCTACTAAAATTAACATGACGAATAGGGCTGGGATTAATCTTCTAAATCTTCGTATCCAGAAATTCTTTAAATTAATCGTTCCGTATTTTTCCCATTCATTCACTAGTAAATCTGTGATTAGGTAGCCTGATAACACAAAGAAAATGGTAACGCCCAAATACCCCCCTACAATTCCACTTACATGTAGGTGGTATAAAATAACCGCGATTACCGATATCGCTCTCAGACCGTCTAAACCACTTATGTATCTGTGATTTTTCCTTACCGGTTCTGGCATGAACGTACCTCCTAAAACACAACTCAATCCTCACAATATCGATTCATATAATAGACGCTAAATTTAATATTTTAGTTTTAACTAAATGACAAAACTTAATAAAAAAGTAGAAATTTCGATATTATATAAGCTAAGTTAACTAAACATTGTATATCCATAAAGTTTTTAAGCAAAAAAATATAGGCTATTTTGACAAGGTTCGCCAAATGACCTATATATTCTATTGTGCAATAATCATTCAACAATCACAATGTATCAAAAGATTTATATGATGGGGATACAAATGCGCATTTTTTCTCTATTCACTATTACTTTTCGCATACTTTTAATAATTTTGGATGCAAAATGTAAAAAATCGAGATCAATCATTTGATTGATCTCGATTTATATTACTAAACTACGGATGCTAACTAAATGAACACGTTTTGCTTTTATCTTTCACACACGTATTCATCTTTGTCTCTGTCCATTTTAGCTTGATAGGCTGGTTCACCTTTATTGCGTTTCAATTAATCGGTAATTACTCTTGTCTAGCAAGATCCGTTATATGTTCAAAAAAGGTTTCTCTTTCAACATCGTATATAAGATTAATTATTCGACCGTTGGATACTATCTCTGTTCTTCCTTGACTTGGACCATTAGTATGAACAATACTTGCAACAGCTTTTCTTTTAATTAAGTTCTCGTCAAATACAGTCAGCGTCGTTAATACATCCCATAAAAAATAGGTCGAATTCTTTTGATTCTGTAATAGTTGTGGTACCATTGCATAACATTGCCCTAAAAATTCGATACCAATATCTTGTCTATTTCTAGCCCAGTATGCTCTCACATCTGTTGTTAATGGGACATTATGCGTACTTTCAAGAGCTACCAAATCAATTTCTATTGAAGATTCCCATACTCGTACAGTTGCATCTGGATCCCAAAAGGCATTCCATTCGGCAGTTCCATCATAATCTGGTTCTTCCACATTTCCTTTTTCTAAAAACGTCCCACCCATCCAGATTAGCTTTTCAATTTTGGCTTCAATATCTGGCGCCTCATCTAACGCTCTTGCTAAATCTGTTAATGGCCCTGTAAATAGCAGTGTTATTTTCTCCTCATTTGCTCTTAATAGATCTACTAAATGTAGATGAGCCGGTCTTTCAACAATCATCGGTTTAGTGATGTCAAATTCATTTAAAACGGGTAATGCATCAACATAGAAAGCATGCATACGCCGATCTTTTGGAAATGGATTTTTTCCTTTTGAATTGGACGGTGCTACTTCAACCGTAATTCCATGACCGAAACGATTGATAATCTTCTCACTTGCAATTAATGCAGGCTCTAAATAAGATTCAGCTGGGATTATCCCAACGCCTACTAAATCTACATCCTCCATTTGCAATAATAAAAACAGCGAAATTAAATCATCTACTCCACCATCATGATTCAAATAAACTTTCTTAGACATATCAATCACCTCACCTATCATTTATGAATTTTACTCATATTTAATGTTACCAAAAATTTTTAATATTTTCCATTTTTCTATATCATTTTAACTTTCAAATAATTCCTGAATTTGTAATTAGATTATGCTACTATTGGTTTAATACATCAAGAGAAGGAGTTACTATGAAATTTTCCCAACTACCCCCGAATTTGAAGGTTCGACTCGTCTCTGCTTTCTTTAATCGTGTTGCGATGCATGCTGTACTCCCTTTTATGGCACTATTCTTTACTCATGAGAAAAGCAAATTTTACGCTGGAACGATATTAATGATTTCGGTTGGGGTAAGTATTTGCGCAAATATTCTCGGTGGTTATGCTGCAGATCGTTGGAAACGAAAATCCATATTAATCATTAGTGCTCTATCAGCAGCTACAATGGTTACTGGTATGACGATTTGTTTAATACCAAATAATACACCTATCATCCTATTTACGTTCTTTTATCTTTTCTACGTTTTTTCTAGTGACTTTGGAATGCCTGCAATGGAAGCTATTGTTCTCGATTCCACAACACCTGAAAATCGAAAAGATATTTATGCAATGGAGTATTGGTTAGTCAATATGTCGTTTAGTATTGGGGCTGTTCTTGGTGGAGTTCTTTATATTAAATATCAGTTTGCATTATTTATCTTATTAGCAGTAATTAATTGGAGTTTAGCACTTTGTTATATCTTTTTATTGCAAAATGATGGTCGTCCAAAAAAGAATCAATTACATAATAATATGTTCAAAGACTTATGGAATAGCTATAAAACTGCATTGAAGGACACCCGCTTTGTGATTTTAATAGTAGGTGCAATGTTAGTTTCTTCTTCAGAATCAATGCTTTCAAGCTATATTAGTGTCCGACTTTCAGAAACTTTTGAACCCATTACTATTTTGGGCTTTAAGATAGAGGGTGTACGTATGTTCAGCCTTTTGAGTTTTGAAAATACTTTACTTGTTGTTTGCACAACATTCCTTGTATCTAAAATGACCAATAACATGAACTATAAAAATGCATTAATTAGTGGTTTGATAATCTATGGTATTGGATATAGTTTGATGATGAGTGGTAATGAGTTTTACTATTTATTGATACTAGGTGTAATTGCTACATTGGGAGAGCTTATGTATTCACCTATTTACTTTACAGAACAAGCAAATCGTATTCCAGAAGATCGTCGTGGTGCTTTTCTCGCTTTTGCATCATTATCTCATAATGGTTCTACATTATTGAGCCATGGTGCACTAATCATCGGCACTTTCTTACTTCCGTGGCATATGTCCATATTGCTTGCTACTGTCGTTCTATTAGGTATCTGTTGTATTTATTTTGCACTTTATATAAAAAAAGAAGAGGAATGTCGTATTTAGCAGACATTCCTTTGGTTACTCTATTCAGTTTTTATTTTCCCATACTCGCCCCCACCACCAACTGATAACGAGAGTAGACCATTTCTGCCCTTATCAATTAATTCTGCAATTTTCGTTGGTACTACCTTTTCTAAATCTTCTTTAGTAACCTCATGTAAAATGTACATTTCCGTTCCAAAACTTGAAAGCAATTTTTCCATCGTTTTCTTACCAATACCCGGTATAAAATCTAAAGGAATCTGGTGAATATAAGGTGGACGATAGCGTAAAGACTGATCTGTGTCTGTTAACTCTTTAATCCGGACCGCTACTCCCTTTACTAGATGCTTTCCTCCACAATTCGTACAAGGCGCTTCCGTTGTTCGATAGCCACAATCTGCACATGCTGTTTCATGATATTTTCCTAAAAGAGGATTAAGACCATAGTTCGCAACAATTTCTCGTCCATCCTCTTCCTTCAATGCTTTTCGCAACTCATCAAAAGTTGGCTCTTTCATACGAATCTTTTGATATTCACGAGCCATTTTGCCAAGTGAATGTGCATCAGAATTAGTAACAAAAGTATATTTTGTCAGTTCACTAATACCTTTTACCATATCTGTATCTGAGCTCAGCCCCAATTCAATGGCATCTATTTGATCCATATCAAAAACTTCTGCAAGACTCTCATTCACACCTTTTCCATAAGCGCTCTTGAATGGCGTAAAGACATGTGCCGGGATAAATATACCGTTCAGTGCATGAACCTTATGCTGCAAAGTAACCACATCACAAGCGATGCGCTGTGTACTCAAGTTAATATTCGTCACATAATGTTGCATCCATATAGAAAACTCTCGCATTGACTGCCATGAGCTGAAATAAGCTAGCACATGTAATGGACCTAAGCAGTTTTCATCGTTAACTTCAATTTCTACCCCTGGAATTAGTGTCGTATCTCGATAACGTAATCCACCCCCAACTAATTCTACTAGTTTATTTTCTTTTAGAAGTGCTGCCATTTCTTCTAACACTTCTGGTGAATGGCAATCGATAACCCCTACGATATCTAAGCCCTTTTTCATTGTTGCTGTGTGTAAAATACTTTCCAGTGTTAGTGATTTGCTTCCCGTAATCTTCACTGGTTTTCCTTTCCATGTACGGCCAATATGAATATGTAAATCTGCATAGAAATCCGATAACACACGATCACTTCCTATAATATTGAAATTGTACTTGCCTATTTCCTAAATATAGTTTGAAATAAACTTCAAAAACAGTCAAAAGTCTATTTCCCAAAACATTTAAAAAACCTTGCATTTCTGCAAGGTAGCATCTTTTCTTATAAAAAACTTGAATCACTATTATTAGATTGACTCCCTTTAGTAGCATCAGTATCATAAGCTACTAATGCATAGCCAAATTTCTCTTCCAATTCTTTTAACTCTTTTACCTTTTCTTCATTAAGTGATGCATATTTGTTCTCTTCCATTCATCATCCATCCTTTCTTTCGAAATTAGTTTGAACTTAAAAGACAAGATTATGCATTTATTTTGAGATCAAAGGAGCTTTCCAGAGAGTGTTAAATGTTTCGTTTCGCATTAGATTTAATGATATTTTTTGAGGTTCTAATCCGTTGATTTCCGTTCCGGGTGGCGCTTTCCGTGGGGCGTGAGTTGAGCCTCCTCCTCCGCTTGCGCTTCGTGCGGGGTCTCAACCTTCACGCTAATCCCACAGGAGTCACCACCCTCCACTCCAATCAACTTTTTATAAATTCCAAAAGAAAAATTGCTTTTCTTCATAAAAATAAGGAAGAGTAATTTTTTACTAATTCAAATGCTAAATTAAGTATGTACAAAAATGATTGTTTAATGATGTACATTTTTATATTCACATTTACACAACTACATCTTTCATAAAATTATTCTTATTGGACAGTCCATTTTCACTACGTGCGGAGTCTCAAATCTCACGCATTTGAGGGTACTGAAAAGTGAAAATAGATGAATTTTTACAATAAAACTTTGCGTATGGATAACTTTATTGAAGTGGAATCGGCAAAGACTCCTGCGGGAAAGCGAGATAGGTGAGACCCCGCAGGGAAATTAAGGAACGGAGTCTAAGAACGCCACGTCCTGTGGCAACGACTCCCTGACCAACATCCTGTTGCCCCGAGGAGGCTCGCCCGCGGAAAGCGAAACCGATTCCACTTCAAGGGATAGCGGATTTCAACAGCACCAAATGATGTTTTGCCAAAACAAAAACCGATGTCCTTTATCAAAAAAGGAGCATCGGTCTTAGCACAATTTAGTATTTTATTTTAATGCAATACAAATATTCTTTGCTTCTGTGAAGAATTCTAGACTATGATGACCACCTTCGCGACCTACACCGCTCTTTTTAAAGCCGCCAAATGGTGCACGTAGATCACGCACGAACCAACAGTTTACCCAAATAGTACCCGCTCTTACATCATGTGAAATACGGTGAGCACGCTGTAAATTTTCTGTCCAAACTACAGCATTTAAACCATAATCCGTACCATTTGCAATGCGTAGTGCCTCTTCTTCTGTGTCAAATGGAATAATCGTAACAATCGGTCCGAATATTTCTTCTTGACAGATTCTAGCATTTGGATTTTCTTGTAAATAAATCGTTGGCTCTAAATAGTAACCTGTACTTAAATGTGAAGCTAATTCTGGGCGTTTACCACCGGAAATTAGTTGTGAATTTTCATATGTTGCAATATCAAGATAACTTGTCACCTTTTTATAATGTTCCTCACTTACTACTGGTCCCATATTCGTGGACGCATCCTGTGGATCCCCTACAACAAGCTGAGAAGCTGCACCTTTAAATCTCTCTATAAACTCATCTAAGATTGTACGTTGCACTAAAATGCGAGAACCTGCTAAGCACACTTGCCCTGAGTTCATGAATGCTGCTTGAATAGATACCGAAATAGCTTTATCTAAATTAGCATCTTCAAAAATGATATTTGCCGCTTTCCCACCTAATTCAAAAGATACCTTCTTTAGAGAGTCAGCACCACTCTTCATAATTGCTTTACCTGTTGTTGTTTCCCCAGTAAATGAAATTAAATCCACTTCAGGATGTGTTGTCATATATTGTCCAGCCGATTGTGCGCCAAATCCATGTACAACATTGACTACGCCATCGGGAATACCCGCTTCTTTTGCAATTTCACCTAGTAATGAAACAGTTAATGGTGTAGTTTCTGCAGGCTTAATAACAGCTGTATTTCCTGTAGCCAAGCATGGACCTAGCTTCCATGTTGTAAGCATGAATGGTAAATTCCAAGGTGTAATAAGTGCTGCAACACCAACTGGTTCATATCGAGTATAGTTTAAAAAGTTGTCATCCATTGGATATACTTCGCCACCTTGTTGTTCCATAAAATCAGCGAAGAATTTTAAATTATTTGCTGCACGTGGAATTTCATTTTCAAGAGCCACTTGGAATGGTTTACCAACATCTAAAGCTTCTAAACGAGCTAGTTCCTCTTTGCGTTCAAGTATAATTTCTGCCATACGTCTAATTTTGCTACAGCGTTCCGATACTGGCATTGTGCGCCAAGGTCCTTCTTCAAACGCTTTACGTGCAGCAAGACAAGCACTATCAATATCTTCAAAACTTGCTTCATGTACCTTTGCGATTAGTTCTTGCGTTGCTGGGTTCTTTACTTCAAATAATGAGTTAGTTGATGAATCGACATACTCGCCATTAATGAACAATTTCACTTCTCTTAGCTTTGTTTGTGTATTGACCATTTCGCCCACTCCTTATTCTTCATTATGTCTTCTATACATGGATTTACCTGCAATTCCCCAATGAGTACTTGGAACCTCATTAATACAAACACGTACAGATTCAAGTGGTGCGTCCAATACTCTTGTTACTGTAAGACTCAGTTCTTCTATAAGCTTTTCTTTCTTTTCAGGTGTTCGACCTTCAATCATCGTGATTTGAATAAATGGCATCAACATTTCCTCCTATTAATTTATCTATTCAGTAAAAGACACTTTTAAAGAACCAATCCCATCAAAACTTACAGTGAATTGATCACCTTTTGCAATCGCTTCAGCACCTGTTAATGCACCACTTAGTACAACTTCTCCAGCCTTAATATGTTGTCCTCTAGCAATTAGTTTGTTCGCCATCCATGCGATTGCTCTTGCTGGATTTCCCATAATCGAACCAGCTGCACTTGTTGCGAAGATTTCACCATTCTTTTTAAACACACATCCCATTAATTCTAGGTCTACTTCTTCCACCTTATACCGCTTAGATCCTAATATGTAACGCGAAGATGAGGAATTATCAGCGATTACATCAATTAAAGTAAAATTAAAGTTCTTATAACGACTATCGATTATTTCCATTGCTGGTGTAACATAATCTGTCGCTTCTAACACATCAGCAATCGAAACAAATGGCCCTTTAATATCTTTCTTAAAAACAAATGCTATCTCCGGTTCGATTTTTGCGTGTATAAAAGGTTTAATCGAGATCACTGCATCTTCATCAATTTTCATATTATCTAGTAGTACACCATAAGAAGGTTCATGTACCCCCATCATTTCTTGCTTTGCTTTACTTGTTAAACCTAACTTACGACCTGAAATTACTGTGTTTTCTTTTTGGCATTTTATATTGATTAATTTATCTTGAATCTCGTAAGCTATTGCAAGGTCAAGTTCTGGATATTGATCTACGAATTTGTTTATTTCATAAGCCTCACGTTCTGCTTGATATAATTCATAAGCAATTTGATCAATTGTGTCAGTTTTAATCATTCCTCATCCTCACTTTCTTTAAACTTTTAGGCGTTTATTTGCAATATTACGAGCAATTTCAGCTATTAGGTCTTCTTGACCTCCAATTGCCTTCATCTTTCCAAGCTCTATCAAAATTTCTCGTTCATCCACACCATATTTTTTTGATGCTTCTTGCGTGAATAATAGGAAGCTAGAATACACTCCTGCATAACCCATTATTAAACTAGATCCTGTGATTTCTTGCGGTCTCGGCATAAATTTCGCTACTACTTCATTTGCTACATCCATAGCATCATATAAATTCACATCTGTTTTATACCCTAATCGATCAAAAACAGCGACCATGACTTCTGTTTGGGTATTACCACTACCTGCACCTAAGCAACGTAAACTACCGTCGATAAATGTTGCACCCGCTTCAACTGCTGCTATCGTGTTTGCCATAGCAAGAGATAAATTGTTATGGGCATGAAAACCAATTTCACATGATACTTGCTCTTTTAAAGCTGTTATCTTTTCTTTTACTTCATGCGGTAATAGAGCACCAGCTGAATCTGTGACATAAATAATTTCAGCGCCATAGCTTTCAAATAACTTTGCTTGCTCTATTAATGTAGATGTTGGGGCCATATGCGCCATCATTAAGAAACCAACTGTTTTTAATCCTAAGTTGCGACTAAGCTCAATATGTTGTTTTGCCACATCTGCTTCTGTCACATGCGTTGCTACCCGTGCCATTTTCGCTCCAGCTTTCACTGCATTTTCTAAGTCATCTTTTGTTCCAATCCCCGGTAAAATAAGTACAGATACTTTTGAGTTACTACATTCTTCTACAGCGGCTTCTATTAATTTCAACTCATTGACTTTCGAAAATCCATATTGTAAAGAAGAGCCACCAAGGCCATCTCCATGCGATACTTCAAAATATTTTACGCCTGCTTTACCTAATCCTTTGGCTACATCTCGTACTTGCTGTTCTGTAAAGGCATGTCGCATAGAGTGACTACCATCTCGTAATGTAACATCCAAAATTGATAATTCCTTCCCCATTTGATTCCACCTCCTATACTGTTAAACACTCATCGTTTGATTTTTTGCTATTTCATTTCCTACTTGGACTGCTGCCGCGGTCATAATGTCAAGATTCCCAGAGTATTCAGGGAAAAAGTCTCCAGCACCCTTCACTTCTAAAAAGACAGACACTTTATTTCCTTCAAAGATAGGCGCACTTGTCATTTGGTAGCCTGGTACATATTGCTGTACAGTTTTTACAACTTCTTCAAGTGAAGCAATAATTTCTTTTTCCATACCTTCTTCTTTTACAAGTGCATGTACCGTATCACGCATAATGATCGGAGGCTCTGCTGGATTTAAGACAATAATTGCTTTTCCCTTTTGTGCACCACCAACTTCAACGATTGCTTTTGCTGTTGTTCTTGTAAATTCATCAATGTTTGCTCTCGTACCAGGGCCTGCACTTTTACTTGCAACAGTTGCAACAATTTCTGCGTACTCTACATCTGCAACACGATGAATAGCATGAACGATTGGTATTGTTGCTTGCCCACCACAAGTGACCATATTTACATTATTCTCTTCTAAATGTTGAGCTAAATTAGCTGCAGGAACAACAAATGGACCAATTGCTGCAGGCGTTAAATCGATCATTCTTTTCCCAAGTGAAGTCACCTTTTCACTATGATTTGCATGTACTTTTGCTGTCGTCGCATCAAACACAATATCAAAAAGCTCTTGTCTCTCTACTAAGCCGTCGATTCCATTAACGATCGTTTCATAACCAAGATTTTTAGCACGTCTTAATCCCTCTGATTCTGGATCAATCCCAACCATTACACTCATTTCTAAATAATCACTTCGTTCTACCTTGTACATTAGATCTGTACCGATATTACCAGAACCTATAATTGCAACTTTTAATTTAGTCACTTACTCGTTCCCCCTTTCGATGAAATGAAGCTGAAACATTGCCGATATGAGCAAACTTTGCAGTAAATGTATCACCGTCTTGAATTGGAACTGCCGCAGATAAAGCACCAGATAGTATAAATTCGCCTTTATGAAGTCCAATATCATAATTTCCTAAAGAATTTGCCAACCAAGCTACTGCCTTAATTGGATTGCCCATAACTGCGCTAGATGCTGCACAATCTATTAGCTCGCCATTACGATATACCACCATTCCTAAAGTCTCTAAATCTACTTTTTCAATTTTTGTTGGTATACCACCAATAACCGCCATTGCAGAAGAACCATTATCGGCTACTGTATCTTCAAACTTAATCTGCCAATCTGAAATACGACTATCAATAATCTCTAAAGCAGGTACAATGTAATCCGTTGCTTCAATTACATCTTGTACTGTTATGCTTGTTCCTTTTAAATCCTTTTTCAATACAAAAGCTATTTCAAATTCAAGCTTTGGTTGAATCAGATGATCAATTGCAATATCCTCACCATCAATTGCCATCATATCCGCCAAGATATGTCCATAATCCGGCTCAGACACACAAAACATGTTTTGCATAACTTTGCTTGTAAGGCCTATTTTTTTACCGACTATAATACCGCCATTTGCTATTTTTTCTTCAATTTGTTTTAACTGAATTTGATAAGCTTCGTCGACTGTTATTGTAGGAAAACTCCCTGTTATAGGAGCTATTGGCTTTTTTTTCGCCTCTGCTTCTAACAATTGTGATGCAAATTGTTGAATACTCATATGACTCCTCCTTAAGGCTGTGGAATGGTCTCAACTGTTAAAGAACGATAACGGCCATTGAAAAATATAAGTGGGTCTTTATCTGCAACCTCAATGTCTGTAACTTTCCCAATAAATAATGTATGGTCTCCTTCTACATGGGTATTCGTTACTTCACAAGTAATTTGTGCAACCGCATCTTCTATAACTGGCAAACCATTTAAATTTTTGAATGCAACTTTTCTATTCTCTTTCAGCTGACCAGCAAACAGTTGAGAAAGTTCTTGCTGTTCTGCTGATAAAATATTTACACTAAATTTATTACTTTCTTTAATAAGATAGAGCATATTCGCTTTTTCACTAATTGAGATGACAACTAATTTCGGCTGAAGTGAAACAGACATAAATGCATTTGCAGTCATACCATGTACTTCTCCATCTACTTCAGTTGTTATAACAGTAACTCCTGTAGCGAATTTCCCCATTGCTGTTCGAAAAAGACGATCATCCATGGCAATTCCTCCTTGTATTGAACTTAAATATTTTAGATATTTTAAATCTCACACTAACGCTTGTTCATACCATTTGTTTCATTTTTTTATAAATAATGGATATACAACCTAGGTAGAGCCCATTAGATATGCTATTCATACAATTAAGTTACCTAGGCATATCATCCATGATAAAAGCAGGCTTATTCTTTCACTAAAACTTTAGATGATACATCCGGCGTACCATATAAGAAGTATTCTGTTGGAAGTGGTGAACCGTACCAAATAATTCCTTTTTCTAGTTCATCCTCATGCCATACAATTGGTTTCCAGTCTGGATCAAAGATTAAGTAACCAGCATCACCAAATAATTCAACTCGGTTACCACCTGGTTCAAACACATACATAAAGTAAGCTTGACTCACACCATGCTTTCCAGGACCAGCTTCAATTTTGATGTTATTTTCAACTAGCAAATCTGCTACATCCATTAAATGCTGCGGATAGCCATACCAGAAAGCAATATGGTGGAAACGGCCTTCAGAACCTGTTTGATCATTCATTAAGGCTACCTCATGCACTAACGGACTAACACTCATCCATGCACCGATTTCTGTATTATCATTTAATACAATGTGTTCACGTAATTTAAATCCTAGTTGTTCATCCATAAATTGACGATTTTTCGCTACATCCTTACACATTAAGTTAACATGATCTAAACGTCGCACAGGAACACCATTTAGTGGTCGTTTTTGAGGTCTACTTTTTAATAAAGTTTTTTGATCTTCTGGTGCCTCGTAGTATTCAACATCCCAAAGAATTTCTTGCTTATGACCATCCGGAGTATAGAATTGATATGCTTTACCGTGTCCAAGATCGCCGTCAATCCAGCCGATACCCTGGCCACTTTTTTCTAACGATTCTACTCGACGTTGTAATGCTTCAGGTGAACTTGCACGCCATGCTACATGGCCTAATCCTGCTTCTTTACCTTCTGTAAGCTTTAGTGTATGGTGATAAAAATCTTCATAAGAACGTAAGTAAACGGATTTCCCCTGACGTGCAGAAATTTGCATTCCTAAAATTTTAGTGAAAAAATTTAATGATTCCTCTAGCTTTGGCGTAAACATTTCTACATGCGCTAATTGCGCTACATCAAAATTAGCCATTTTCTTTTTCCCCCTAAATGTTTATTTATATATTTCTGCTAAATAGCAGTTGTTACTTACTTTGAAAAATAATTTACATCATCTGGATTAATCCATGTTGGATCCGTCCAGCCACGTAGATCATAATCACTCATACATTCCTCAGCAAAAGCTATTAGTTCATCTGTTGTTCCTTTGCCTTGTGCGCTAAATAGTGTTTGTAATCGAATGTCCTCGTGATTCCCAGCATAATTTCGCTCATAAAGTTCGCCCCGACCACCGAACTCTGTTCCAATTGCGTCCCACAACAATTTTATAGTCTTAATTTTTTCAAGTGCCTCAATCCCATTAGATCCACGATATAGCTTCTCTAGAGTAGGTCTGAACTCTTCGTTTAAAAAGTCTCTGGCACTCGAAGGTTGCACGATTAGATTTCCTGCAACTATCTGCTGGATCATTCCTTTAATCTTCGGCCAGCCTTCTTGTAAAAACACACGATACGCTAGACCTCCACTTAAATTTGGAATAACGATACCATTACTTCGTTTTTCAGGATTTAGTGCCATTGCATCACTTAATGACCAAAACATATGGCGCCAAGCTATTATCTCTCCTACATTTACTTGCACACCTCTAAATACATCTGTACCTGCCGTTTTCAATGCCTTTAATAAAACACCAATGATAAAATCAAGCTTTACAGCTAGTCTTGTTACTCCTTGGAATGTAAAACGATTGATGAAACCGCTTTCCATAAAGAACGAAGTAGTTTTCTTCATATCTTGATATATTAGAACATTTTCCCAAGGGATTAACGCTTTGTCGAACACTAGAACTGCATCATTTTCGTCAAAACGGCTACTCAAAGGATAATCAAATGGACTACCCATGACAGCAGATGTCAATTCGTATGAAGCACGGCTTATAAGCTTCACACCCGGTGTATCCATAGGTGCAATAAAGACTACTGCAAATTCTTTCTCTTTAATTGGTAAACCATAAGTTCCAACAAAGTTATAATTAGTAATTGCAGAACCCGTTGCAACCATTTTTGAACCGCTTACAATTAATCCTTTATCAGTTTCTTTTTCTACACGGATAAATACGTCTCCTACTTCATGCACATCTTTATGTCGATCAACTGGCGGATTGACAATCGCATGATTGAAGAACCAATTTCTCTCTTGTGCTTCCTTATACCATCTCTTTGCATTTTCTTGATAAGGTGCGTAATACTCAGGGTTTCCTCCTAAAGTAGCTAAAAAAGAAGCTTTATAATCAGGTGTTCTACCCATTTGTCCGTATGTTAGACGAGACCATTGCGCAATCGCGTCTCTTCCCTGTATTAAATCATCTGCACTTTTAGCTGCTTTAAAATACTTATGTGTATAACCACCGCTACCTGTATCTGTTTCACAAGTTAATATATCCTTGTACTTTGGATCATGCATTGCATCATATAATCGAGAAATAGATCTTGCAGAATTGCGAAATGCCGGATGTGCTGTTACATTTTTGATACGTTCACCATGTAACCAAATTTCCCTACCGTCGTCTAAATGCTCCAAATATTCTTGCCCTGTTAGTGGTTTCGTGACTTGTTGAACTACCATTATTCTGCCCCTTCCTTTGCTTTGCCTCTCTTTTTCATGCGGAAGCATGTTTAGACTTATCTTACGTTTTTTTGAAAAACCATATCATTTATAAAACATATAGTCTTTTTCACGAATCCCTTTATAAAAAAGAAAGAAAATGCTCATAAACAAGAAAAATCTAGCTAATACGCTAGATTTCGCTAAAATTCCCTATATTCATTTATTTAATGATTTCAATGCATAATGTACCATAATCGCTAATTGACATTGAAAACGTCCATCACCATTTTTGATACCTGGAACTAATGATTCAATCTTATCCATACGATAACGAAAGCCGGGA
Organism: Rummeliibacillus pycnus; assembly: GCF_050459865.1. Taxonomy (GTDB): domain Bacteria; phylum Bacillota; class Bacilli; order Bacillales_A; family Planococcaceae; genus Rummeliibacillus; species Rummeliibacillus pycnus_B. Next base: position 4,178 of record NZ_JBCMNM010000019.1, on the reverse strand, counting down.
ATCGATAGGTTTAATAACTGTGCAGTTTTTTTCACGTTTCCATTATTATCTAAGAACATTTTCAAGGTATACACTAAAGTTGAATTATTATCTAAATCATATTGAATTAGCTTGCCTAACATACTTTCGTAAAAATTGTTTAGTGCTTTTGGCTCTGTTGTTTTTAAAAATAACATAATATGCTGATAATTTTCATAGATTGCATACTGACTTCGTGTCTGTAAAGTATTTAAAAGAAAATTACAGATTAAGAGTGCTTCATTATAACTTTCTCCTAACTCCTGTAAAGTTTCAGCATGATGTCCTACTGCTATTAAAAATGTATTGTTCTTGAATCTTACTTGCAGTTTTTGCAGAATTCCATCAAAGAGTGTTGTCATATACTTATTTTCTAAATATTTTTCACTTAAAATCAACACTACAAAGTCATTTTTTATAAAACTTTCGATTGAGGCATAGTTATTCTCTACAAAAGAATGTACAGACTCTATTATCTCGGAATCACTTTTAATAATAGCTATTCTTATATTTTTCTCAACATCAATATCAAATAAATGTTTTCCCTTTTTTATCAACTTATTGGTATCTGCCTTATCATCAATTATTTCATCGATAAATTCCGCTTTCTTTCTCCAAAGAGATTGTGCAATTTGTCGCTGCGTATTAATAAAAATTGCGAACACAGATAGAGAGCGTTCAATTATCATTTCTTGCTCTCTTGATAATGTTTTTTTGCTAATAACTATAATACGTCCTAATACAGATTGCATTGCCATAATCTCATACGTATTAATAACTTCTTTTGAAGATAATTTTTTCCTAAATAAAAATCGTTCATAGCAATATTTATCCTGTTCATTTATAAAGTAATTCGCAAATGGTTTATTTAATTTGTTCATTTCGATGACAACACTACATGATAATTCATCACTTAGAATAGTAATAAGCTCATTTAATGATTGTCCTTCAAGTAAGCAATTTGTTAGTTTTTGATGTACTTTGTCAGAACGTAATATCGAATTATTTATTGATTTTAATTCATTATATGTCCTATCCAACTCTGATACGATTGACTCTTCTTGAAAGTATCGTAATATCTCTACCTGCTCGTCAGTTGCATGTTCAACAGTTCTTGCTACAAAGGTACAATGATTGTCCTTCTTGCCCTTGCAACCTTCTTCATAAACTACAACTTTTTTATTGTAAACCTTATCTATATACCCTGCTACAAAGCCTACTAAAGTCCAACAAACCCCTTTATCACTAAAATCAAAATATCGAACATGCTGCTCCGCCTCATAAGAATTGTGCCACGATCCCTTCATAAAAAAGCTATCTTCACTAATCACTAGTTCATCTATTTCCACAGTAACATTACCAGCTAATGTATGCGTGGCAGCACCAGCCTCCATTAGTTCATGTAAGCCCTTCCAATTATACATACTCTCAATTGCTGAACCTGCATTCTTTCCACATGCCCACCCATAACGCAATAAGAAACCTTTTGCTCTCTCCATCCCCAATGTTTTGACGATATCCCTTCGTAAAAAACCAAGCGCTTCCACAGATTCTAGTACCATTCGCTTATTATTAAATTTAATAATACCCGTTCTTGGATTTACATCAATTGCATTTTCAAATACTAAACGATTTGCTTTCATCATTCCACCCCTATTACATGTCTATAAACATGTTACCTTTCATGATAAATAGCTTATTCATTCATATTTTCTAATTCTCAAACAATCAACTTTTTAAAAAAATTTGTATTAAGTTTGATAAAAGGAAATCCTATATATAACAATAATATAGATTCAAAGTTTAATAAATATAATATTCTAATTAATCAGTTTATTTGATAAAAAAATACATGTTAACAATGGTAGCACGAAATTTCTAATTTTCATTTTTTTACAAATTTCAACATTAATTTATCTAAAACGTATAATGCCAAATCCATTTTCATATAGATGCAATGATGCAATACAAAGAGGGAGGGTTATATGTTTACACAATTTAAATATTGGGAGCCTTATGTTAGTCCCTTTGATCCTTGTCAACCCATACGCGTGAAAAGCTTCTCTACTCCACCACAACTCTATATTCCATTCCAACCACCTGGATTACCACAATATCCAACTGCAAAACAAGCATTACATTGTGGAACTCTCTGGCCAGACCTGTTCAGCCCTTATCCTAATCCACAAAAAGGGGAATTAGAATGAATAATAAAATGCCTCCTGAGTTTTATGCGATGCTTGAGGACATTCAAGCAAACGATTTCGTAATTCTTGAATTAAACCTCTACTTAAATACCCATCCACATGATTATGCAGCCATTCAACAATTTAATGAGGCTTCACTTAAAAGCATGGAAATGAAAATTGAGTTTGAAAAACAATTCGGTCCGCTTATGAATTATGGTAAAAGCTTTTCTGGATATCCTTGGGATTGGAAAGACACCCCTTGGCCTTGGCAGGTTTAAAAGCTTTTTGATGCGAATGACTGATAGGAGGAATTAGTGCATGTGGTATTACGAAAAGAAGCTGCAATATCCCGTAAAGGTAAGGGAGTGTAATCCTAGATTAGCTAAGTTTTTAGTCGAACAATATGGTGGTGCTGACGGCGAATTAGCTGCTGCACTCAGATACTTAAATCAGCGCTATACAATTCCAGACAAGGTAATCGGTCTTTTAAATGATATCGGAACGGAAGAATTCGCCCATCTTGAAATGATTGCTACAATGATCTATAAACTTACGAAGGATGCTACTCCAGAGCAATTAAAAGCTGCTGGTCTTGGTGAACATTATGTTGGCCATGATGGTGCACTCTTCTATAACAATGCTTCAGGGGTTCCATTTACAACACAATACATTCAAGCAAAAGGAGATCCAATTGCGGACTTATATGAGGATATTGCTGCTGAGGAAAAAGCACGTGCTACTTACCAATGGATTATAGATATGTCAGATGACCCGGATATAAACGATAGCTTAAAATTCCTTCGAGAAAGAGAAATTATACATTCACTCCGTTTTAGAGAAGCGGTAGAGATTTTAAAAGAGGATCGAGATAGAAAGAAATTCTTTTAACTTAAAATGGGCGTTAGTTACTAATTATTTTCTTTACGTAACTAGCGCCCAAAATATTTTAATGTATTAAACCTTCATTTAATTTACCTGTTATTTTATCAATTTGCACTTCAAATAATTCGATTTTTGGAAGAATCGGATATCCTTCTCTTTCAAAAGTCCATTCAGGATTACCATATTTTTCAAGTAATCGATCAAAGAACCATGCTTTTTTTTCATCTTCTTCAATTCGACTAATCGTTCCAAACAAGACAACACTTGTGTAAACAAGAGCTGATTGGCATGCATACTTCTTACCAGGGTGTAAATCGCCCATTTCACTTACTTCAATACATACTTTCGGGTTATTCTTAATGTTCTCCCAGAAATGACTTTCTCGGATATTGCCAATATGGAGATATAGCTTATCCTCTTGTTCAAAAACATAAATAAGAGGAATCACATATGGAAAGCCATCCTCATCTACAGTCGCTACATGTGCGACTTTTGCCATTTTCAAAAAATGCTTTGCTTCTTCCTCTGAAATTTCTACTCTCTTATTTTGAATATTTCCCCTCATCATTTTTACAACTCCCTATCCTTTGTGAATACAAACTATTTCTTTAAGTAATTTGATATAAATGTTCTTAATATTTCTAAGAACATCAAGTTACTAAAATTTATACCAATCTTAACATATATTTAAAATGCATCATATATTTAAATATAAATTCCACGAATTATTGAGCATATAAACAACTGAATCTAGCAATAAACAGAAAAAGATTCGTGTTGTTAACCAAGACAAGCTATTTATGAAATTGGCTCATTTATCTCATAAAAAATAACGAATGAAGTAAATACAAAACGGAAAGGATTGTTCTAAATAAATATATATTTGAATCAATATCATAAATCCATTTTCGGTTTTTAAATACGAACATTTCAACCATTAACTTTTCCATATTCAGATTTGGATGTTCCGCTTATATGGCACTATCCACGGGCTTGGCTTCAATCTCTTCGTTAAAGGCACTTAAAAAGTAAAAATAGTAAAAAAAGATGAAAATTTATAATAAAAATTTTGTATAGCTATCTTTGTTG
>NZ_JBCMNM010000018.1:0-21161 GCF_050459865.1 Rummeliibacillus pycnus | reverse complement strand
ATTCCACATCATGCAGAAAAATTTTGCATTCTGAAATCGATTCATTAACTACACTTATTAGAGATAAGGGGATTCATTATAAATAATGTTGTATATAACCTTTAAACTGTTAGCAGGATTCATCATTTTATTTATCATTATCCGTTTTGTCGGACGGAAAATTATCAATCAAATCACACCTTTTACGTTTATTGGCTCCATTGTCATTGGAGAGTTTTTAGGAAATGCTGTATATGAAGAACATGTCAGTGTTTTAGAAATTCTCTATTCCATTAGCTTGTGGGGACTAATGCTTTTTATAGTTGAATATCTGGAAAGAAAGTTCTTATTTTTTCGAGGTATTGTTCTAGGGAAACCTAGCGCACTAATCAAAAATGGCGTTATTGATCGAGAAGAATTAAAGAAATGCCGTATGAATTTGAACCAATTACAAAGCATGCTTAGACAAAATGAAACCTTTTCAGTACGTGAAGTTGCCTATTGCTATTTAGAGTCAAATGGTTCACTTAGTATTTTGAAGAAATCACAGTATCAAAAAACAAAAAAAGAGGATTTCACTCTCCCTGAAAAAGCTGTTCACGTTCCTGTTACCCTTATTCGTGATGGCAAAGTTTTAAAAGATGAACTAACGGATATTGGCTTTGATGAAACTTGGTTAAAAAAACAATTAGCAACACATAACATTTCAAAATATAAGGATGTCTTTTTAGCTGAATGGCTAGAAGGTGATGGTATTTTTGTTCAGAAGCTATAATGCCTTATGTTAAATTATTTTATTGTTTGGATTGATATTTATTTTTTTGTTAAGAATAGTAACAATAAATTCAAACAGAGGTGAATAATGATGATACAATTTGAATCACGTATCGAAGGTATAAAAACTGAATTTGGCTATATTCGAGATATATTCGAACCCTTTGGCTGCAGTTTCTGCTCTAATTTTGAATACCATGAAGGAAAATTCGATTCAATTCTCTATCGCAAAGATGGGGAAACCATTTACCTTCGAATTCCTTTTAAAGTGATAGATGGGGAATTAGATCATTATTCTGCATATATACAATTCGGAAGACCTTATGTGATTAAACATGTTGTAAATCTTGGGCTAGATTATGATGAAAACTCCTTAATGACTGTCTCAGCTGGACTGAGTCAATTTCAAGATCCTTTAGATAAGGATGGGGAAATTAGAGATAAGAGCAGATGGGTAAAAGCTGGCGAGGAGAAAATTGAACATATACTCAAATCAATGAAAGATGAATTAGTTTCATGAAAAACTGATGTAATAGAATAGCAATCCGAAACTACTTCTTATCATGAAGTGGTTTCGGTAACTTATTAAAAAACATTTAAAAATTTGGTACATATAGTTTTGAACAATACACATACTTAAATTATAAAGGAGGGATTTATATGCCTATCTTGGAAAATTGGCAAAATTGGACTTCATTCTTAGGGCAAAATTTAGATAAAGCTGAACATGCCGGTATGCCTAATAATGTAATCCAACAAGCAGCAGTACAAATCGGAGAGTACTTAGCAACTAATGTTGATCCAAAAAATGAACAACAGCGAGTACTTTCTGATATGTGGGGCGTTGCTTCGGAAAATGAAAAGGAAGCATTAGCGAGTTGTGTCATTAAATTAGTTCAAAATAAGAATCTTCAGTAAGAAATGAACTAACTCCGAATAGTGTACACTTAAAAAGTGACCTATTCGGAGTTTTTAAATGTCACTTTTAAAAATAGTCCGACGTAATCAAACGTATTTCAAGTTCTACAGTACAAGTTTCTATAATAGTGACGGCCCTTCTTTTCATCAGAATAAATGGAAAGAAGAGCCATTAGTAAATCAGAATCTCCAGTGAAGTTTCACTTTATAAAACAAGTTCTTCCGCTGGTTCACCATGGACATTTAAAATACGCACAATTTCTGGCTGTATCTGAATAAACACATAGTTTGGATCTTCTGGACCGTCGAACCATTGATTAAATGATTCTTCCCATAATTTCTCCTTTAAATCCTGAGATCTATTGATAGTGGCCGTACCAGAAATTTCAACATAAGCATCACTCTGTCCCTTATCTTCATACCCTAGTAATACTGAAACAGACGGATTTTTTTCGATTTCTTCTATTTTCTCAGTATCCATTTTCGTTGGTGTAAACAACGTTAAGTTTTCACTGTAAAACGTCATATATCGTGAATGAGGCTTATTATTTTCAACCGATGAAAGAACACCCTTTTTATGCTCAGAAATAATTTTAAGTACTTTTTCTTTTAAATCTTGATTGTTCATTGCTTTTACTCCTTTTCTAATTTATGCCTAACTTAACTTTCCTCATAAATATGTTAATTATACGGTCCGAAATTATCTTCTAGATTTTATGTACCTTCTAGTTTAAACCTAGTTATTCTCAGGAATAATAAAGGGGAGGTTAATTTTCCTTCCCCTTTAAATCTTTAGCGACGATGTTCGACTAAATCGATTGCACCTAATACAATATGTGCCAATCCAAAACCAATAATCGAACCTTTGATTAACGGTTTAATGTTTTTATTGTTCCGTAATGCTACACCTGTTGTTGTTACAGCTGTTCCGAGGACTGCAGGGATTAATCCTTCACGTACGTTATTCATAAAAACACTCCTATCGTTTATTGCTAAGATTCCATTTTATCTTTTGCATTTAGTTCACTTTAATACTAACTAATATTACCTAGCCTGGACAATTCGTTAAAATTATGAAAAGGTATAAATTTTAATTGATAAATTATTTTTCCATATAAGAAAAGAGAAAGCCATGCATTCGCATGGCTTCAAGAACAATATGTGTTAATCTTTATCTTTGCCTTTTCCTTTACCTTTGTCTCTGTCACGATCTTTATTTACTTTTGTAAAATCGGCTTCCTCACCAAATTCAGTAGACAAATCCGGATTTCTTCTAAATTCACGATCTGTTTCATACTCTTCATCTTCCAGAGGAGCAAACAAAAGGGGTATACAAACTAAACCACTTAAACCTACAAGACCAAAAAGAGTTCTTGAAAAAAAGGCTGTTTGTCCTCCAAACATTGCTGTTACAAAGTCAAATCCAAAAAACCCAATAAGCCCCCAGTTAATAGCACCTATAATAACAAGAAATAATGCGATACGATTTAGTACTGACATGGATATTACACCTCCCTCATTTAGTTGTTAAGATGCCACCTTATCTTTTGCAGTATAAGATTTTTAATACTAAGCGAAGGAATATTCCCATTAAATATATTTTATCTTCATGCACATTAAACTTTTAATACAAGCCTAAAATAGATATAAAAAAATTCCTTATCAATTTTAAAATCGATAAGGAATTTTAGACGAATATAAATTTAATATTAAACTTGATGCCACGCCTAAGCTCTTGAATTTTTCTTTTTTAATTCACAATATTATGTTGCATTAAGTAACTATACGTTATATCGACAAACAAAAACTCCTGATTGTTTAATGCCATAGAATAGGTCCTAGTTAGTTCTCCTGTTCGGATATCACTATATACACTAGATAGATCGCCTTTTAAATTGTTGCGCAGCTTTATAATATTCAATAGAAAGTAAGGTCGCCAGCTCCAGTTTTTACCGATCGCTTCTTCCTCTATAATCCACTCACTATTTAGTCTCACAATATTAGGAGAAGTTTGAAAGCCTTCGTCGTTACAAATATATAGTCTAAAAGCATAATCCTCTAGTTTTTCACCTAGTTTAATAAGACTTTCGACATTTACACTTGTAGGATTTATTTGTTTTACCATTGCTATAATATTCTTTTGAAGCTTATTCATTTCTTCGTACTTTAACTCTAATACTTTTTTCTCCGTCGATATAAATTGCTGGCATTCGCTACGGAAGCGTGTCTTTAATGCGTCACGAGCAATAAATTGTTTGGATGGCTCTTCTAAATAGGAACCTTTAAAATATCGTGCTCCATTTTTCCACGCATAGTGCAGCTGATAGCTTGTTTTGATTTTATCAAACATTAATTCCGCACCCATTTTGACAGCGAGAGCCTGAATGGTTGTGAACATATGATTTTGAGTCCCCCAAGCATCGTAACCAAGACCATTTACTTCCATTATTAATACGGAGGGTTCTAAAAATAACATCTGATCCAACTTACTATCTGGACCAATATTAGCTAATACTGTTTTTACTCCATATGTTTTAATATAGTTAATTGGGTGACGTAGTTGATTGATATCCCCATTAAATTTTTGCATTGGAATTTCTAAATAAACATGAGATAAAAGACTTTCATCCACTAGATCTGTTAACAATTTAAAATACGCTTCGCCAAAGTCCATCATCAACAAATTCGGATTACATGGTATGTAAAGATTCGTTTCTTGCAATTCATCTGTTGATATTTTTAGCGCCTGTTTAATCATTAATAATTCGACTTCTGCACGAATATCAGCCGGAACCGTTTCATCATATGTAAATTCAACAATGTTGAAATTTTGATCATCTTTCATTAGTTGACCAATTACTTGGTAAGCCACAATCTCATGCTCATCTGCACTAAAAATTGGTTCAAATAATAGTTCAATCTCATCTAATCGATCGAGTAGTTCAAGAACGTCCATCAGTTTGGTCCCCCATTCTAACATGCTACCTTTATTATATCTTACATTTCAGTACCAGACACTGACACATTTTTTATACTTTGACTTTTGGTGAAAATTATTTTAAAAAAACAATCACCTCTCAAATTCAGCCTGTTTTTTTATTTAGCTTCACTGAGTTTCTTATTGAACTTAATACCCTTTACGTTCCTATTGCTTGATTTACAAAATTAGAATGCCTTGTTAGATTCCCCGGCCCTAATTAGGTACTAATAGAACAGTTCTAATCATATTCTTGAAAAAGAAAACAGGTAGAAGGAGTGTAAAGTTAGTTGAGAAAAGTTAAGGTTAGTTTACGGCCCATTGTAAGTAAGATAAATTTACCTACTGTTTTGAAAACAGCAATACTTCCGGGTGACTCAATCGAAAGATTATTTATTGCGACTCAGGTAGGAGAAATCTTTTACATAGGAAATGGAGTTATAAATACTTTTTTAGATATTCGCCCGCAAATCTTAAAACTAGGTACCTCTGAACAGGGTGTTTCGGGAAGTGGATATGATGAACGGGGATTGCTAGGACTAGCGTTTCATCCCCTGTTTTATTATAACGGTCTGTTTTATCTTCATTATTCAGTAGCTGGAACACAAGGTCCGGGTGCTCTTCCTAAACCTTTTAAACCTAACCCGTGTGATCCCACAACTTTAAACTTAAAATGGATAAATAGAGAAACTCAATATGATCATATTGATACAGTTGAAGAATGGATTTTACAACCGAATGGTCAACCTCAAAAAAGACGGACATTACTTAACATAAGAAGACCATTTTTTAATCATAATGGTGTCAATAGCTTAAACTTTTCACCTGAAACAGGAAAACTTGTTTTAACAACCGGAGACGGTGGATCGGGCTATGATCCATTCAACTTAAGCCAGGATGACATGGAAATTGCCGGTAAAATTATTGAAATTGATGTAGATAAAAATATATTTATCTATAATCCACCTGTAGTCACACGCTTTAATGAACTTCCCGTACCTATTCAGGAAACGCTTACGGTAATTGCCAAAGGGGTACGCAATATATCAGGCATTTCATTTCAAAGGTTTTATAATCAGTATATTAAATATGTGGGAAATGTTGGGCAGGATTTGGTAGAGTCAATTTTTTCATTTGTTCATTATAAACCAATACCGGTTACTCAGCTTATTCAAGCTTCTTTAATGAAATCTGAACCTGACCAAGATGGATTTATTAACTTTGGCTGGCGAGGGTGGGAAGGTGCTTTTCCTACTTCGATTATTAGGGAGTGCACTAAAAATCCTACTTTGGATGAGGAAATAGTTGCTTATTACAATGAAGCAGTAAAAACTTCATTCAGGCGTCTTCAGCCTTTAACTAGTTATTTTCATAAAGATCAAAGGCCCGATAAGTTTGGAGGAACTGCACTAACAGGAGTGCAAGCTTATATGGGGAATGGAATCCCCAATTTAACGGGAAATGTTGTGTTTATCGATCTTGCCAGGAATGAAGAATCGGAGCCTCCAATTAGAGGGGTTTTAGCTTATACCAATGTAAGAACAGATTGTAAACTAAATGATTTTAGTATTATTGAAACCGACTATGATTTTGGGTCTCAATCAGCTTATTATGTTACTTTGGGAACGAATCTGGATCAAACCAGACTATATTTAGGGGTTTATGGCTCTATGAAAGTAAATGATTTTAACCTAGGTACTATTTTGGAAATTGTTCCATAATTCATCACTATAAGATTCGACTTAATACCGATAAATCTCCTTTTTGGATTTAATTGAATCGAAATATTAAACAAACAAGAGAGCAATCATGCTCCCTTGTTTGTTTATTTTTTCGGATAATTAAAAGCCGAACACCTTGATTTCATCCGAAACATTTGTATGTGATTTGGAGAGTCACTTAGTTAAATGGTCTTTAATTTTTTTAAAAAGAATAAAGCTATCTCAACCCATAACCAGCTATAAAGGAAAGAAAATAAAAATATACTTCCTGCTATAAGAAATGAAAACGAATCGGATACGGCTGGACCAAGAACGGGAAAGTGGAAAACATAAAGTAGATTCATAATTCCTATTGTTAAAAGAATGGCACCAAGAGAAATAATGCTTAATCTCTTCTTGAAAAAGGAAAAAGCTGCGCCTATACCAATCCCTAACAACCCTGTTGTAAAAGGAAAAACCACTAGTTCACTTGGAAACAGAATGAATAGCAACAGGATGGTAAGAAAATAAGACATCACTCCCATCTGAAGGGAAAACATAGCACCAATCAGAATGGGTAAAGTGGCAAATGGGCTGATAAAATATCCGATTCCTAGTAAAAAGCCACCTGTTGCTTGAAGTACAGTAGCTATGCAGGCGAGAAAGCATCCTAAAACAAGCCTCTTCGCTTTTGTATGTTTGCGAAATTCTAATTGGGCAAATCTAACATCATCTGAAATTGGTTTTAAAAAACGCATCGGTCCACCTCATTCAAAACGTTTTTTAGATACAATACAACGCTACGTCCTCCAACAAAAAAAGTTTCTTTTTTCATCAGAACTTCTTATAAAAATAGTATTTTAACTATTAATATCTAATAAATTTTTTTAAATAACCTTTTTTCAATACTTAACTGACACACCATTTAGTACATAAAAAAATACCTAAATAAATTTGGTGTTCTTCCGATGAAGTATTTCTAAAAGAAAATGTAATACTTTATAGTATATGTCGTAAATAAAACAACTGTAATGATATTTGGTAAACTGTGCCTCTAGCCATCCATGAAGTGCAAAAAACACTCATTTTAGTCATAAAAAAACTGCACCCCCATAGATGTGTCTAACTATCGGGGTGCAGTTCAAACGTTATATCAACAACTGCTACTTTATTTAAAATTAAATAACCAAACCAACAATTATAGCCGTTAAGATACTAACAAGTGTGGCCCCATACAACAACTTTAAGCCAAAACGAGCAACTACATCCCCTTGCTTTGCATTCAACGCTTTTACTGCGCCGGAAATAATACCGATAGATGAAAAGTTTGCAAAGGATACAAGAAATACAGAAATAATGCCCAGTGTATGTGCACTCATAGACTTAGCTACTTCTCCAAGGCTCATCATTGCAACAAATTCATTCGTTACTAATTTGGTTGCCATAATTCCTCCGGCAGAAATAGCTTCTGCCCATGGTACACCCATTAGGAAAGCTATTGGTGCAAAGATATATCCCAATATTTCTTGGAAAGATATACCGATAACCATTTCAAATAGTGAATTGATTAAATCCATTAATGCTACGAAACCGATAAGCATAGCTCCAACAATGATGGCTACTTTAAATCCATCCATGATGTATTCTCCAACCATTTGAAAGAAAGTTTGCTTATGCTCATCTTCAATCGTTAAGATATCTTCGCTTTCTTCTACTGTATAGGGATTAATGATTGAGACAATAATAAATCCACCAAACAGATTCAATACAATCGCCGTTACAACATATTTTGGCTCAATCATAGTCATATATGCTCCAACAACTGACATAGAAACGGTCGACATTGCTGATGCGCATAATGTATACATTCGCTGCGGTGTAATCTTATCTAATTGTTTTTTTACCGTAATGAATACTTCAGATTGACCTACCATTGCAGAAGCAACAGCATTATATGATTCCAATTTCCCCATACCACTCACTTTACTTAAAAGTAAACCTATCCATTTCATGAGGAAAGGGAGAATTTTAAAATGCTGTAAGATCCCTATCAATACTGATATAAAGACAATCGGTAATAATACATTTAGAAAGAAGGAATACTCTCCTTTATTCGCTAAACCACCAAAAACAAATGTTACGCCCTTATTTGCATTAGACAATAAATGATCAAATATATTTGTTATTCCTTTGATTAAATCATAACCGAACTTTGTATTTAGCAGCAATGTTGCCAATAAAAATTGGATGATTAACATCATAATTATATTCTTATATTTTATTTCTTTTTTGTTTTTACTCATTAACAGAGCTAAACCAAAAACAAGTAGCAATCCACAAAAAGCTATTAAGTATCTCATAAGTTCCTCCATAAATATATATGATAATTTTTTTCTGAGTTTGATAACCAAAACTACAAAGCCATTTTCTTTCGTTTATTATGTACCAATATCAAAACTTGAAGAACAGCCATAGATATCTTAACAAGAAAATAAGTAGTCAGACGTCAGACAAACATTCTCACTACTATAACAGTTTTTTTACTAGCAATTCAATAGTAAATAGAAAAAAATTATGCTAGAAGTCATACGAGTACGACAAATACAGTATGCCCTATTTTGCACAACTAAAACTTAAAGACATTTCTAGAAAAAAAACCATTTTAAAAGACCAAGGATATTCTGATAGTACAAAGGAAGGAATACAGCGAACTGGGAGGATGATTTTTCGAAAAGTATTGGAGTTAGAGCTTATCAAGAAGGACCCAAGCAAGTTTGCCTATCTTAAAAAAGATAAAAAAACCATCAACTTGAGGAAGAAGAAGTTCCTAAATATTTGGAAAAGGAAGAACATGCACTGTTCTTAAAAACCGCTAAGAATGGAGGATTATCGCTAGATTACTTGATGTTCCTTATCCTATCCTATACAGGAATTCGTGTTGGCTGATGAACTCGTAGCCAAATCATGAATAGACTTGGCCATTCAGATAATCAAATCACCAAGAATGTCTATCTCCACGTGACAAAAGAAATAAAAAAAGAAGCTTCCCAAAAGTTTTCACAACTAATGAGAAGCCTCAATTATAATCCTTTATGTTAGCAAAATGTTAGCATTTCACTTTCACATTACATTCAAACCCTTATACATCAAGGGTTCGACATAGTAGTTCTCGGACTAAAAGCGCGACATCGTGTCGCAACGTCCGAGTGACCAACATCCTGTTGGCCCTACATCATACCGCCCATTCCGCCCATGTCAGGCATACCACCCATTGGTGCTGCTGGTTCTGGGATATCAGCCACTACTGCTTCTGTAGTTAAGAATAGAGCTGCTACAGATGCAGCGTTTTGAAGAGCTGAACGAGTTACTTTAGTTGGGTCAACGATACCAGTTTCGATCATGTTTACCCATTCACCGTTAGCAGCGTTGAAACCTGTGCCAACTTTTTCGCGTTTTAAGCGGTCAACGATGATTGAACCTTCAAGACCTGCGTTGTCTGCGATTTGACGAACTGGTTCTTCAAGTGCACGTAGAACGATTTTAACACCTGTTGCAATATCGCCAGTTTCAGCAGCGCCAACTTCTGCAACTTTGTTATATACGTTAACTAAAGCTACACCACCACCAGCAACAATACCTTCTTCTACTGCTGCACGAGTTGAGTTAAGAGCATCTTCAATACGTAATTTACGTTCTTTTAATTCTGTTTCAGTTGCAGCACCAACTTTGATTACTGCTACGCCACCTGCAAGTTTAGCAAGGCGTTCTTGTAATTTTTCTTTATCGAATTCAGATGTTGAATCTTCGTATTGAGCACGAATTTGTGCAACACGAGCTTCAATAACATCAGAGTTACCTGATCCTTCAACAACTGTAGTATGGTCTTTTGTAACAACTACTTTACCAGCATGACCAAGCATATCGATTGTAGTTTGTTTTAAATCTAAACCGATGTCTTCAGTAATTACTTGACCACCAGTTAAGATAGCGATATCCTCTAACATTGCTTTACGACGATCACCAAAGCCAGGAGCTTTAACAGCTACTGCATTGAATGTACCACGAAGTTTGTTTACTACTAATGTAGCTAGTGCTTCACCTTCTACATCTTCAGCAATGATTAATAATGGCTTACCTTGTTGAACAACTTGTTCAAGAACTGGTAAGATTTCTTGGATGTTAGAGATTTTTTTGTCAGTGATTAAGATGTATGGATTGTCCAAAACAGCTTCCATTTTATCTGTATCAGATACCATGTAGTGTGATTGGTAACCACGATCGAATTGCATACCTTCTACTACATCTAGTTCTGTAGTGAATCCTTTAGATTCTTCGATTGTGATAACTCCATCATTACCTACGCGTTCCATTGCTTCCGCAATTAGTTCGCCTACTTCATCATCAGCTGCAGAGATTGCTGCTACTTGAGCAATTGCTTCTTTGTTTTCTACTGGTTTAGAAATTGTTTGTAATTCAGTAATGGCAGCAACAACAGCTTTGTCAATACCTTTACGAATACCTACTGGGTTAGCACCAGCTGTAACGTTTTTCAAGCCTTCACGAATCATTGCTTGAGCTAATACAGTTGCAGTAGTAGTACCGTCACCAGCGATTTCGTTTGTTTTTGATGCAACTTCTGAAACTAGTTTTGCACCCATGTTTTCGTATGGATCTTCTAATTCGATTTCTTTAGCAATTGTCACACCATCATTAGTAATTAATGGAGAACCGAATTTTTTTTCAAGAACGACGTTACGTCCTTTAGGTCCTAATGTTACTTTTACAGCGTTAGCTAGTTTGTCCACACCTTTTAACATAGCGCTACGAGCGTCTTCACTAAAACGAATATCTTTTGCCATTTTGAAAAACCTCCTAATATTTTATCTATCTTTTTTCATTAACAGTCTAATTATTATTCAACGATTGCTAGAACGTCTGATTCACGCAGGATTAAGTATTCTTTACCTTCGAATTTAACTTCTGTTCCTGAATATTTAGAGAAGATGATGTTGTCCCCTTCACTAACATTAAGTGGAACCACATTACCACCATCAGTTAAGAATCCAGTACCAACTGCAACAACTTTACCTTCTTGAGGTTTCTCTTTTGCAGAGTCTGGTAGTACGATGCCGAATGCAGATTTTTCTTCAACTTCGACAACTTCGATAATAATACGATCGCCTAATGGTTTTAACAATTGAAACAACCTCCTAGAATTGTGAGTGAATTTATATATTATTAGCACTCCTCTGTATTGAGTGCTAACACAACTATTATATTAATGAATTCTAATTCTTTTTGCAAGTGAGAAGCGTAAAAAATTTTGTTTTTATTCGTATATATTTTACAATGAAATAAATCAAGTAATTAGAGAGGGTTCTGATATTGAAATCCAAAAAAACAGCGTTATATATTTTATTAGCTTATATTGTAATGCAGCTGTCCTCTTTCCTATTTTTACGACCTTTTTTCCGCTTTATCCAAGGACGTAATCCGGAAATGAGTAAACACGAGCTGATTTTAACTACCCAAGGTTGGTACATTTTTATTAGTATGGGGATTGCTCTTATAGCCTTCCTTATTTTAATTTCCCGTGATCAAAACTTTTGGAAGATTTATAAAGGTAGTAAAGCTTCCCTTCCTTCCTCTATTTTATGGGGGATTACGGGTTTCTTTATGGTATTTATTGGTCAATCTATTGGTTCAATGATTGAAAGTAGTTTAGGGATTCATCAAGGATCTCAGAACACTGCTAACCTTGTATCAATAGCGGATATTGCCCCAATTGCTATAATTGCAATTGTATTCATCGGACCAATTCTAGAAGAGATTGTATTCCGCCGCGTAATATTTGGTTCACTCGTACAAACTACTAATTTCTTTGTTGCAGCTCTAGTTAGTTCAATCGTTTTTGCGCTTATTCACCTAGATTTGCCGCACATCATAATATATGCAATCTCAGGCTTTATATTCGCATTCCTTTATCACAAAACGAAACGAATTATTACATCTATCATTGCTCATATGATGCTCAATGGTTTCGTAACGATCATCCAATTATACCAAGAACCTATTAAAAAATTTTTAGAACAATACCAATAATAAAGTGAAGCGCTCTTATTTAAATACGACGATCGATGGGTAAATCCTTTGATCCTCGGATAGCTATACAAGAAAGTAAGCTAATATATTATTCTCCAGATAATCAAAAAATCCTTCTACCTAATTGGTAGAAGGATTTTCTTCTATTGAACTTGCTGAAAGTTCCATTTGACGTTTTTGCTCAGCTTTCAGATATTTCCGATAACCAATTCGAGAGATAATAATACTAATCTCATATAAAAAACAAAGTGGAATAGACACTATAAATAGTGACATAACATCTGTTGGTGTAATAATATCTGAAACAACTAACAAGATAAAGTATGCATATTTACGAACTTTCGATAACATTTGTGGTGTTATAATCCCTAAACGGGTTAAAAATAACACTACTATAGGTAATTCAAAAACAATCCCAAAAGGCAGTGTGATTTGTATTAAAAATTGGAAATATTCATTAATTCCAATAGTTTGCTCTACATCTAACTGAGCAGACATATCTGCCATGAATTTAATCATGTATGGAAACAATACTTCGTAAGAGAACATGACACCGCCAACGAATAAAAGTACAATGTATGGAATATACCTTAATGTTGCTCCGCGCTCCTTAGCATATAAACCCGGACTAATAAAAGCCCAAAATTGATATAAGATGACAGGTGATGTCATTACAATTGCTAGTACAAAAATCACTTGAAAGTAGATGTTTACAGGATCAGTTATCTTAAATGAATGGAGCTGTAATTCTTTTGCTTCACTGCTTTGTTGTAAGAAATGGATTAATGGTTCCGCTAAAAAGAAACTGCCTATCACAGCAATCACAAAGAAAACGGCAACAATAATTAGCCGCTTTCTTAATTCTTCTATATGTTCCACTATAGTTAGTTCAGTATTATTCATTCAACTAACATCCTAACTTATTTATCTTCAGATTTTGTAGATTCAGATTCCTTTTTAGGAGTATCATCATCATCTGCTAATCCTTTTGTAGCATGTTTGAATTCACGGAGAGTAGAACCCATTGCTTTACCAAGCTCAGGTAATTTCTTCGGTCCGAAAATTAGGATGGCAACAATCCCAAGGATTACTGCAGTTCCAGCACTAATTCCCATTTAAGGCACCTCCTCATAAATGTGTTCTTATTTTAATTTTAACCTATAAAAATATTTTTGGCTATTTCTATTAGTAACTACATTTGTGAATATTTTAAGTCACAACTAATCGTTACGCATAAAATAACTTAAAGTTTGTAACTCAATTGTTAAATCGATTGTATGCACTCGAATATTATCTGGGACGTTTAATCGAACAGGCGTAAAGTTTAATATACCTTTCACACCCATATCCACTAGACGGTCTGTCATAAACTGTGCTGAACGTGCTGGTACAGTTAATATCGGTAGCTCTGCATTATATTCTGCAAATTTCTCCTCTAATAGATCAGGTTGAAAAACTGGAATATCATTTATATATGTACCTTCTGAGGTACCACTTGTATCAAACGCTACAACAATTTTCATATTATGATTTTTTTGAAAATTATACTTTAGCAAAGCACTTCCAAGGTTCCCTACTCCGATTATCGCTACATTCATTCGTTCATCTTGATCTAATATATGTCTAAAAACATTAAGTAAATATTGTACATCATATCCATATCCCTTTTTACCAAGGGCTCCAAAATGTGAAAAATCACGTCGAATAGTCGCTGAATCGATCTTCATTGCTTCACTTAGTTCCTTCGAAGATACTCTTTCTTGTCCAGCTTCTGCAAAACTTATAATGAAGCGATAGTAGAGAGGAAGCCTTTTTGTTGTAGCTTGTGGAATATTATTAGTAGTAGCTTTCACAATGTTTCCTCCTGCAATCATTCCGGAATCGTTTTCAATCTTACATGACGATTGACTATATGTAAAGCTATTCTACGTTGCACACATAAGTATCTTCCTATAAACTAGGATTGAACTGAGGTGTCTAATATGATCGTTTTACAGGTCAATCAATTATATAAATCCTATATTGCCGATGAAATTTTAAGCGGCGTTAAACTTGAAGTACAACACCGAGATCGTGTAGCACTCGTAGGTCGTAATGGTGCAGGTAAATCAACACTATTAAAAATAATTGCAGGGCAGCTATCGTACGATTCTGGTGATATCATCATGCCAAAAGATATTCGTTCAGGTTATCTAGACCAACATGCAGGACTAGAATCTACACTTACGATCTGGGAAGAAATGATGACGATTTTCGAACCATTTAAAAAACAAGAACTCAAACTTCGAAAACTAGAACAACAAATGGCTGATCCAACAATTTACGAAAATAAAGAAGCATATGCGAAAATTATGGCTGAATATGATCAGCTTCAACACGACTTTAAAGAGCAAGGTGGCTATCAATATGAAGCTGACACACGCTCAATTCTACACGGTATGCAATTTTATCCAGAAAGTTATGACCAGAAAATCTCTTCATTATCAGGTGGTCAAAGAACCCGTCTAGCACTTGCTAAGTTACTATTAAGCAAACCTGAACTGCTCATTCTCGATGAACCTACTAACCACCTAGATATTGAAACATTAAGCTGGCTTGAAAACTTCTTAAAGAATTATGATGGCGCTGTACTAATCGTATCACATGACCGCTATTTCTTGGACCAAGTTGTTTCGATTGTATATGAAGTTTCTCGTCATCATGTCACAAAATTCACAGGCAACTATAGTAATTATTTAGATCAGAAAGCAAAGAACTATGAACGAGACCGCAAATTATTTGAAAAACAACAGGGAGAAAAGGCGAAGCTTGAAGCTTTTATCCAAAAGAATATTGTTCGTGCTTCTACTACAAAAATGGCACAAAGTCGACGTAAAATCCTTGAAAAAACGGATTGGATGGACGCACCAGATGGTGATGAAAAATCTGCTACCTTCACTTTCAGTATAGAGCGCCAAAGTGGAAATGACGTTCTCTCTATCAATGATCTATCAATTGGCTATGAAGGAAAAGAAATTTCAAAGAATATTCAAATGCGTGTGTATCGACAAGATCGCATTGCTCTTGTCGGACCAAACGGTGTTGGTAAATCTACATTATTAAAAACAATTGTCAAAGATAAAAAAGCACTTGCAGGCGATGTTCATTATGGAACGAATGTACAAATTGGCTACTACGATCAAGAACTAGCTAAGTTAACGAGCAATAAAACAGTCTTAAAAGAACTTTGGGATGAATGGCCATTAATGAGTGAAAAAGATATTCGCACAGTACTTGGTCGCTTCCTCTTCTCAGGTGAAGATGTAGATAAGATTGTACACGATTTATCTGGTGGTGAAAAAGCACGTCTTTCATTAGCCAAATTAATGTTACAAAAATCGAACTTGCTTATTCTCGATGAACCAACAAACCATTTGGACTTAGATAGCAAAGAGGTATTAGAAAATGCTCTGATTGACTATCCAGGTACATTACTTTTCGTTTCACATGACCGCTACTTTATCAACCGTATAGCTACTAAAGTAATTGACCTATCCAATGATGGGACTACAGAATATCTTGGTGATTATGACTATTTTATTGAAAAGAAACAAGAACTCGAAGAAATTGCAGCAGAAAAGCTTTCAGTACTACCACAAGCCCAAGAAACAGTAGTTAAAAAACAAAAGAATACACAAATTGATAAAGAAGCAAAGAAAAAGGAACGAAAGATACGACGTCGTATTGAAGATATTGAGGCATCTATTGTTGATTTTGATAATCAAATTAAAGAAATAGAAGAAAAACTTTGTAATCCTGAAATCTTCCAAGATCACGAAAAAGTTATGGTACTTCAAACTAAACTAGATCAACTTAAAGAACAGCACGAAGAAATTGAATTTGAATGGATCGAATTAAACGAACAACTAGAAGAATTCGATTAACTTTTATTAAAAAATTGAGGTTATCATAAGGTATATATCATATTTATGATAATTCTTTATCTTTATCAAAGTACTCCCAAAAGATTTTATCCTATGCATTACTCACATTAAAGAGTCCCTATTAAATCGCTTTGTTAAAGGAATTGTCGAAAGGTAAATTTTCGACAATTCCTTTGTCGTTTATAGGGATTTCTTGTCTATATATAGGTCAATAATAAATTTTTAAGCAATTTCTTTCCACAGACTTATGCACAATTAGCACCCTTATATTTCAACTAACAACTGTACTTTTCCACATTATCCACAGTTTTTTTTATAGTTACGCACATATAAATGTGTAAAACTCACCACTAGATATTGAAAACGCACACTTTATCCACATTTTATCCACAAATTGTGGATTATTTATGAATTTTCTTATTATTCTGTCAACAGATGAGTTATTCTATACGTAACTTTTGGATAACTTAAACTTTAGTTTATTTAAACAAATATAAAGGGGCTACCATAAAAGTGTTGAAATCCACTTTTATGGTAGCCCCTTCATTGTATAACTCAACTATTCCAAGAAACTAACTCCATTCCTGGACGACCATTTAATGATAAATCACTACGCTTCCCAGCTTTGAACATAGATGTTCCCGCTGCTGCAATCATTGCTGCATTGTCTGTACATAATTTTAAAGGTGGTACATAGAAAGGTATCCCTTCTTTTTTAAAGGATTCCTCTAATGAAGAACGTAATCCTTTATTTGCTGAAACTCCACCTGCCGCAATGACTTGTTTGACCTTAAATTCACGTGCTGCCCGCAAAGTCTTTGCAGTTAATACTTCTACAACACTATCTTGGAAACCTTTTGCAACATGCATTGGGTTAATTTCTTCCCCGCGTTGATCTGCATTGTGTTTGTAATTAATAACAGCTGATTTTAATCCACTAAAGCTAAAATCATATGAATCATGCTCTAACCAAACACGTGGAAACTCAACTGCAGCATCACTTTCATGTGCTAATCGATCAATTTGTGGACCACCCGGATAAGGAATATTTAATACACGGGCCACCTTATCATAAGCTTCCCCAGCTGCATCATCACGTGTTTCTCCAATTAATTCAAATGATCCATCAGCCTTCATTAGAACAAGCTCTGTATGACCACCTGATACAACTAATGCTAACAATGGAAATTCCATTGGTTGAATTAATGCGTTTGCATAAATATGTCCTGCAATATGATGAACACCTACTAAAGGTAAATTATTTGCGAATGCAAATGCCTTAGCAGCATTAATACCTATTAATAATGCACCAACAAGACCAGGACCTTCCGTCACACAAACTGCATCTAAATCTTCTGGCTTCATATTTGCTTGTTGTAATGCTTCCTCAATAACAATTGTAACTTGCTCTACGTGATGACGAGAAGCGATTTCAGGTACAACACCGCCAAAACGTTTATGACTTTCTATTTGAGATGCAACCACATTGGAAACAATCTCATGTCCATTTTTTACAATGGAAGCAGCCGTTTCATCGCAACTACTTTCAATGCCTAATATATATAGATCTTTTTCCATTATAAATTCACCCACATGACAAGAGCGTCCTCTTGATTATCAGTATAGTAGCCTTTACGAATTCCGCCTTCTTGGAATCCAAGTTTTCGATACAAGTTTTGTGCAACAGTATTTGTTACACGTACTTCTAGACTCATGACGATAACTCCTTTTTCCTTTGCAATGCGTATTGCTTCACGCATCAGGCCTTCTCCTGTACCTCTTCCTCTACCAGCAGGAAGTACGGCTACATTCGTAATTTGACTTTCATCTAAAACAATCCACATTCCACAAAAGCCGATTATAGCATCTGTTTCGTCCACAGCAACAACATAAGTAGCTTGTGTATTGGTCGTCATTTCGTGATAAAAGGCATCCAGTGTCCAAGGTGTAGCAAAAACCGCTTCCTCAATACCGTGTACTGCCTCAACATCTGCAATAGTCATTTGTCGATACTTAATCATCGGCTCACCTATTGTTTACCCTTCTGTTCTTTCAACCAGTTTGCTTCAGCTTCGGCTAAACGACAATATGTTGGGACAAAAGTATGCGTAGCCTCTAAAGATGGTAACTCCTGTTGTTCCGCTAAATAAATAAGCTGTGCTGCATTTGGAAGATCCAGTGCATAAGGTGCTCGTAATGCATAGTCACCTAATTCTCCTTGAATTAAATCCCAGAAATTATCTACATCATGGCCCACAAACAACACTGGTTGTTCTAATTCTTTCAGTTGAGATAACAAGCCTACAATACTATAATGCCCATCTTCTACTATAGAAGTGAATTCTTTTGTTGCATCATATGCAGCAGCATATACATTTTGGCGTCTTGCATCTATTAAAGAACAAATAACACCTTTGTACATCTGAGCATTAGCAGCTAAAACTTGTAAGCTAGAAACACCAACTAAAGGCTTCTGTAAAGTCCAAGATAATGTTTTTGCAATCGTTACACCTATTCGTACACCTGTATATGACCCAGGTCCTTGACTTACTGCAATCGCATCAATATCTTTTGGAGACATATTCACTTTTTTAAAAATATACTCAATCGCTGGCATTACTCCTGCAGAATGATTTACTTTATTATTCGTTACTTCAGCTGTAAGTATTTGTCCATCTTTTACAATGGCTACAGCTAAAGGAGAATTTGCTGTATCTATCCCTAACCAGATCATTTCATTAACTCCTCACACAATCGTTCATAGCGCTTTCCGATTGGTTTCAATAAAAATCTTCTTGTATTTTCATCAACTCGTTGTATTTCAATTGCTAAACGATCTGAAGGAAGGTCTTGTTCTATTAAGTGCGCCCATTCCACAACAGATACTGCATCACCATAGAAAATTTCATCCCATCCGAGATCTTCATCGCTATCTGCAAGACGATATACATCTAAATGATTAAAGGGTAATCTCCCTTCATATTGCTTTAAAATAGTGAACGTTGGGCTATTGACTGTTCTCGTAATACCTAGGCCTCTTGCTAAGCCTTGGGTAAAAGTTGTCTTACCAGCACCAAGATCTCCCTCAAGAGTAATTGTATCCTGTGCCTCTAGTAAATTAGCTAGTTCCAACGCTAATTGGTTTGTTTCCTCTAAAGAAGCAACGGTTATTTCCATTGTCATTGTCTTCGTCCTCTCAAATTCACATTACTTATAGTTTACCTAAAGCATTAAAAATGTTCAAAGTGAACGAGTTGAATATCGAGACATAAAAAAATAACACAGCCTCTTTAGCTGTGTTTGCATTCAAATTAATAATGGCGGTCCGGACGGGACTCGAACCCGCGACCTCCTGCGTGACAGGCAGGCATTCTAACCAGCTGAACTACCGGACCATTTATTTTAGACAAGATTTATTCTATCAAATATATGAAATTATGACAATACTTTTATATAAAAATATCTTATGAAATTTATATTAAATACTTTTTATTGAGTTTATTATAATTATCTAATAGTAATCTCAATTCATTCAGTTTTCGCTATTTTCGTTAGGCTTTCCAACACTTATTTCTAGCAGAATTCCTATCGAGCGATAACATTTAAATACCATTTTTAGTACATTTACCTAAATATATTTTTAACCTATAATTTAACTAAAGGGTTATTTTACAAAGATATTAGATAGAAGCAACAAGAAGAAATCACAAGGTAATTACTTTAACCATTTTAACATCTTGTATAAGCCCTGATGAATAAAGAACAGTAAGGAGTGCATCATGAAAGATTCAACTAAGAGAAAGTTACAGTCGGAAAATATCCTTAATTCTCAGGGTATACCACTTAACGCTCACCTGCCGGAAATACTCGACGACAGAGAAGCTATCCTAAAAGCAAAAGAGGAAATTATCGATCGGGCATTTGCACTTGCCATCGTCTCAGGAAAGGCAATGGGTGGCTCAAAAAAGAAAGTAAAAGAGTTTATACAACGCTACGGCGCTGATGCTTTCTTCACCCGTAAGGAGCAAATATTTATATCTTCTCTATTTACAAAGAAACAGGATAAGATTAATTTCACCTGGAAGCTTGAAAGTTTATGGGTGCTGCTTTGGTCATTGGGATTAATCTCAGATTTGGGGAGCCCAAAGAATCTTTGCAACGTAGACCTCACCTTTGAAACCATCTTAGGTTTCAAGAAAGAAGAGTTACTTACAAAAGTCCAATTGAAAACACTTCCTGAAGTACTTGATGAACTGGATATTGTATATCGGATGCACTGGGCTGTAAGAGAAGCTCATCTGAAAAGCTTTGAAATTCCTCCCCAACTAGATCCAGGAGTTGTCATGGAAAGACATTATGCATTGAATTGGCTGATTGGGAAAGATGACTGGGATGACGTATCAACAAATACATAATACTGTTTTATTAGGAATTTGTATTAACCTTTATATTTATAACATTTTTTCTATAAAAAAAGGTACTACTGATAAAATCAGCAGTACCTTAGTAAGCCTAGCAACGTCCTACTCTCGCAGGGGGACAGCCCCCAACTACCATTGGCGCTAAAGAGCTTAACTTCTGTGTTCGGCATGGGAACAGGTGTGACCTCTTTGCCATCATTACTAGACTTTCGATTTACAATATACTTCGCATTACTTCGTCAACTTCACTCTTTCGAATCCTCATGTACATAAGTACATTCCGGTTCTCACTCGTTCGTTTCCTCGTACTGCTCGCATCTTGAAAATCTCAAATATAGAAAGAATTATTCTTTCAAAACTGGATAAA
>NZ_JBCMNM010000017.1:0-170733 GCF_050459865.1 Rummeliibacillus pycnus | reverse complement strand
AGTTTACATAATAAAATTATTTTTAATCATTAATATTTTATATAGCATTGAAAATGTTTGAATTATCAGAAATAAATAAACTTAAATAGTTTAATATTTTCTTAGAAAACGTAAATTATTTCTAAAATACGTTATATGTTTATAATTTTTAGAATTTTCATTATTGACTGATACTTAAATTGCTATATAATTTAGAACAATTACTCACTTGATTGGAGATTGATAGATATGAAGGACTTTTTCAACAAGCTACTTACCGGTATGAGCTTGGGAATTATCGTAGCACTTATTCCAAACGCATTGGTAGGAGAAATATTAAAATTAATTATCCCTTATGTTCCGTTCTTACAACATATTTTAGATATTTCAGTATTAGCAATGAGTCTTCTCCCTATTGTCACAGGTGTTATGATAGGTCTTACTTTTAAATTAACACCGATTCAAACAGCCAGTGTTGGTTTAGCTGCATTCGTTGGTAGTGGTGTCTGGGTAATGGGAGAAGGCGGCGCAATAACAATGCAAGGAATTGGTGTCGTGATTAACACAGGACTTACCGCAGGTTTAGCTGTTTTATTTGTACGATTTATCGGAGATCGTTTTAAGGATTACACTATTCTATTAATGCCAGCATTATCATTGTTTATTCCTGGTGGTATCGGTGTATTCACTCTTCCATATGTGAGAAATGGTGCAGGTTATGTCGGTGTTGTGATTGACAACGTAACGAATTTACAACCAGTATTGATGGGTGCAATTATCGCAGTTATCTTTAGTATTTTAATTTTATCACCATTATCAACGATTGGTGTTGCATCAGTTATCATGCTTTCAGGTGTCGGTGCTGGAGCAGCAAATCTTGGTGTAGTGGCATCAGGTGTAGGAATGTGTATCGCAAGTTATAAAGCAAACAATCTAGGAACTGCATTAGCCCATGTCATGGGTTCACCGAAAATTCAAATGCGTAACTTCTTTATGAAGCCTAGAATCGCTTTTCCTATGATTATTACTGCTGCAATCTTAGGAGCATTAGCAGGAATATTAAATATTACCGGAACACCCTACAGCGCAGGATTTGGACTTGCAGGACTAATTGGACCTTTAAATTACGTTAACCTAGCTGCAGGTGGTTGGAATTTACACAATGTTATTATCATGATGATTATGTTCATTGCTTTACCAATAATTATTAATACTTTATTACTTCGATTATTTGAACGTAAATTAAAAATGATTAAACCTGAAGATTATTCAGTAAACTATCAATAATTATTTAAATTAAAAAGTAAAAGCCTAACCCAAATAATTAATTTGAGTTAGCTTTTACTTTTTCTACTTTAATCAATTGATAACCTGAGAATAATGAAATGCCATATCCTATAAATGCGATTATTACCATAAAATTAAATGGGTTAAAGCTAAACTTAATAGTTAACATTAATAAAAATATTATACCTATTAGTAGACCAAACAGCTTATTTGCTTTGCTAATTTTAACTTTAAGATTTGATTCATGAACCTTTTTAAATAGTTTTAATAAAGAGAAATAGAAGCCAATAAGAAATAGTCCACAAAATGGAAAAAGCACTGAGTAATAGGTATTATTCAAAGTTGTATTTTGAAAATCAAATAGAATATTTACTAATAATAGTAAGCCAATAAGGTAAGAAATCATACAAATACCATAAATTACACTTTTCATATATCCTCTCCTCAACTAATATTTCTTTATATAAATTCCTACAATTAGTTTACATAATAAAATTATTTTGTTTTAAATATTAAATGGATTATTCTCAATTACTTTTTGAATTTCTTTATTTTCCACATGCGTATAAATTTGCGTTGTTGAGACATTCGAATGTCCTAGTATTTGTTGAAGGCTACGTATATCTGCACCACTTTTATACATCATAGTTGCTGATGTGTGTCTAAGTTTATGTGGAGATAGTTTCTTCTTTTCCAAACCAGATGAATAATTAATTTCCTTAACGATTTTAGCCACTCGTTGTCTTGTTAATCGAGTTCCTTTCTGAGAAAGGAATAACGCTTGATTGTTTGTTGGATTCTTAATAAGTGGTCTTTCATTATCTAAATATACATTTAATGTAGAAATACATGCATCATTCAGATAAACAGTTCTCTCTTTATCCCCTTTTCCTCTTACAGTCATAAATCGTTCTTGAATTGAATCTAAATTCAAATTACATAGTTCACTAACTCGAATACCTAAATTTAAGAAAAAGGTCATCATGCAATAGTCACGATCATAATGTGTCTTCGATTGAATCCCTGTCATAAAAGTTTTTGCTTCATCAAAACTTAAATAGATAGGTTGTCTTTTACTTACTTTTGGCGTTTCAAGATCTTCTGCAGGATTTTCTTCTATTATATGTCGTTTTGATTTTAAGTATTTAAAAAAAGATTTCAATGTAGCGACTTTTCGAGCTCTAGTAAAAGCAGAGTTATTCCGACGTTCTTCACAATACTCCAAAAACAAATACATATCTTCTAAAGAGATTTCCTTAAAAAAATCAGAAGTTATATTTTGTATATCAACTTCTTCAAGATGATTAATATCTAAGTCATGTTGTACAACTGTTATAAATTTTATAAATAACGATAAATCATAATCGTACTCATCTCTTGTTCGTTTTGACTTCCCTTTAATGGCTGTCAAATAAATAAGAAAATCACGTAAAATCTTTGGTTTTTGTTGATTCATATGTAATTCACCTCAATTACAATTATTTTATCATAAAAAAGGTTCCCAAATATACATTTGGGAACCTTTTTTTAATGAATTCTAGCCTCTTTGTTTTACTCACCAGAAATGAAATCGATAAAACCTTCTTTTACAAACGTGTGATTTATTCGTACCAAAAGAGTTATATATATCTTAAATGGAATGATATGAATGAAATACTTTGCATATAGTTCAACTAATGAGTAAGGCTGAAAAGATCTGAATGAAAATGGAGAGTGAATATCTTATGTTTAAAAACAAAATTATAGTCATCCTCTTTTTGTTTCTATTAAGTGCAGTATTATTGGGGTGTTCTCAAGAGGATCAATCAAATTACACTGAATCGTCAACTTTTAAACATGGTAATTTAACTTTAAATGGAGTACCAGGGAAAATTGGATTTTTAAGGGAAAATGGAGAACCAATTGAACCGGACTTCCCTGCTAATCAAGGCAGACTTTACACTATATATATATTAGATGATTCTAAAGATTTACTAGATAAAAATCTTAAAATGACAGCTACTAAGAAGGATACTGGGGAAACAATTGAAATTGGAGAATTCACGAATTGGGGTATAAACCCTGTAAAACTAGGGTTCGGTCAAGAAGGTCTATGGAAAATTAATGTTACGATTGATCAAAAGCCTTATGTAAGTTTTGAAATAAAGGTTGAAAAAGTTAAATAATTCAAGTTGATAGTGCATCAAAAAAGACTCGTTAATGTTGAAAAACGAGTCTTTTTTGATTGCTTTAAATTCGGTTAATTTTCTAACAAGTAGAGAGCAAATTTTAAACTGTAGAGTATATATTTCATAATGTCTAAATTTGAACTTCCAAGGACAACTATACGAAATCCGCTTTAAAATGTCGTTATTTCTCGAATTCTAAAAATAACAGAAAATATACGATTTAATTAGAATTAACGCTAACTAAAGCAGAGTTCTATACATTGAAGACTAATTTTAATCACTTTCGACTTGAATCATGATTTTGGTAGCATAATTCTCTTCCCCATTAACTGAAATTTCATCTAAAATATATTCCTCATATGAATAGTCTTTCATTTTTAAATGATGTAGTTCGATAAATTCAAAAATTTTAATATAAGATGATTCAATATTTTCATCATCCCCTTTATGATACCCAATCACATAGGTTCCGGCAGGTTTCACAATTTTTGAAGAACTAAAAAAATCTTGGGGCATCATTGTATAGAGATAACTATAATTACCAAATTGTTTTTTGGTCATTTGATCTTTCGAAAGAATGGCTCCAATTGGGTGACCTGTATATAATTCATTGTTGTTGCAAAGATCTATAAAATCGGTAACTGCATTTAAGTATTCCTTATCTGATGCATTTAATATGTTGGTGCTTATAAGTAGAATTGATGCATCAATTTCTTCTATTGAAATGCTTTCAAGATTCACTTTCATAGCTTCTTTAATATTTTGCATTTTTGTTTTGACAATTGTTTTAGTATGATTTAATTTTTGTATTTTATTGTCAATCTGTATCAATTGATTTTGTAATAAATGAACTGCTTCATCAGGGGTTTTATTTCTTAAAAAATTTCGTATCTCTTTTAAAGGCATGTTCAAATCTTTTAGTAATTCAATGACGATGAAAATTTCGTATTGTTGATAAGAATAGTATCGATAGCCATTTTCAAGTTTAATCTCTGGTTGAAGTAAACCAATTTCATCATAGTGAAATAATGTTTGTTTTTTTACATGGCAAATTTTCGCGAATTCTCCAGTTGTAAAGTACTTATGTAAAAATTCTGTCATTGTTTTCACCTCAATTATTTTTTTATTTAGACGTTTATATATTGACTGTATGGTTACCGTATACTTTAGAATTTAATTAGAACATAAATTGTATAAAAAAGAAAGGAAGTGTTGCTCCGAGAAGGAGAACATGATGAGTGAAACAACATTAAAATTACAAGAAACACCTATTAACAAATTGTTTAAATCATATTTATTTCCATCATTATTAGGTATGGTCTTAATGGCTGTCAATGTATTGGTTGATGGAATTTTCGTTAGTAATGGAGTAGGATCTTTAGCTCTTGCTGGTGTGAATATTGCGGTTCCTATTTTCTCCATTTTACTTTCTGTATCCTTATGGATAGGAATGGGGGGCGCGACTCTATACTCAATTGAAATGGGAAAAGGCAATTTTGACAAAGCGAGATCAATTTTTACCCAGAGTGTGATGATGACAATTATAATTGTTGGTGTTTTGATCGTGCTTTCTTTATGGAAGCAGGAACAAATTGCTTATTTGTTTGGTGCAAGTACAAAAGTTCTTCCGTATGTTGAAGATTATTTACATGTAATTTTATTATTCGGGATTTTTTATGTATTAGAAAATATCTTAAGTATTTTTGTCCGTAATGATGGTAATCCAAAATTAGCGATGATCGGATTAATCACAACATCCATATTGAATATTATCCTGAATTATATTTTTGTTTTTCGAATGGGTTTGGGTGTGAAAGGTGCAGCTTATGCAACTGCTCTATCGACGGTTGTAGGTTTACTCGTATTAATTATCCATTTCTTCAATAAGAAGAGCAATTTAAAGTTTACCAAGTTACATTTTGAAATGAAAACTTGTTCAGAAATACTTAAGATAGGTTCTCCAAGCTTTATAACAGAAGGATCAGCTGCGATTGTAGTTGTTGGGTATAATATTACTTTTAGTCATTTTGTAGGTGAAATCGGTGTTACTTCTTATGCTATTGTAAACTATTTACACGCTGTTTTTATTATGATTTTCATTGGAATAGGTGCAGCAATTCAACCAATCGTAAGCTTTAATTATGGCGCGAAATTAAAAGAACGATTGCAACAAGTTTTAAAATTAGGGATAAAAACAGGAATGATATTTGGCGGGAGTATTTTACTAATAGGTTGGTTCCTATCAAAACCGCTAATAGCTTTATTTGGTGTTACTGATCCCGAAGTAATTGAATTTACCAAAAATGGTATTGACTTATTTTTCATTGGTTATTTGTTTTTAAGCTTTAATTTAATACACGCAGAATATTATCAAGCGATCAAACAGATAAGATTATCCATGCTGATTATCGTGATGAGAAGTTTAGTACTTTTCTTACCATTGCTTTATATTCTACCTTCAATGTTAAATAGTAATTACATTTGGTTAGCGTTTCCTATAGCTGAAGGAATTACGACAATAGGTATTATTATTTATAAATGGTCATCTAATACGTTGGAATCTATTGTCGTCGATGAAAATCATTCTACAGTAAATTAACTATTTTCTCGATAAAACAATATATTGCTTTTTAAGCTAAAATATTATACAATTTTTTTAACTTATACAGATTGTTTAGAAAAACAAGACTTTTTGCATCAAATCCATCATCCCCAGCTTTCTCGGATGATGGATTTTTTACTTTAAGAAGAAAAAAATATACATAAAATAGAAAAATAATTATTTTTTCTAAAAAAACGTTGCTATTTTCGTCAAATTTGAATATTATTATTTTAAGGATTTGGAAGCACTTCCAAAGTCACGAATAAACAAAGGGGGATTTGATATGAGTCAAGATCTATCAAATACGTTACAAAAAGATCATGCTTTGGGACAAGAGAAAGCTACAAGGCAATCGGGTAAAGGGCCGAAAAAAGATTATACTCCAGAAGAGTATGTATCAATTTCTGAAAGTTCTGAATTTAAAGCGCTTGTAAAAAAGAAAAGCGGATTTATTTTACCTATTTCCATTTTATTTTTAGGACTTTATATTTTACTTCCTATTTTAACTTCATTTACTTCAGTTTTAGATGGAAAAGCAATTGGAGATATCACATGGGTATGGCTTTATTCACTTGGCCTATTCATCATGACATGGGTATTATGTATGACTTATGTTAAAAAAGCAAATTCATTTGATGAAGATGCAAATAAAATCGTTGAAAAGGCTAAGGATGGTGGATATTAATGAGCACAATGGGGATTATATTCTTCGTATCAATCGTAGGTTTAACATTAGTTGTAACTTACATTGCATCAAAACGAACTAATTCTGCAAGTGAATTCTATACTGCAGGTGGTGGACTTACTGGTTGGCAAAATGGTATTGCTATTGCTGGTGACTACCTATCAGCAGCCTCATTCTTAGGTATCGCTGGTGCAATTGCTCTATTTGGATTTGATGGTTTCTTCTATAGTATTGGTTATTTAGTTGCTTACTTAGTAGTTTTATATATTGTTGCTGAACCATTACGAAATCTTGGTCGTTATACTTTAGCAGATATGATTACTGCTCGTTTTGATCAGAAAAAAGTTCGTGGAACAGCAGCTGTTAGTACAATTGTAATTGTATTGTTCTACATGATTGCACAGTTAGTTGGTGCAGGCGCACTTATTCAATTATTATTAGGTATTGATTATTGGGTAGCAGTTTTACTTGTTGGTATCATGATGACTATCTATGTTCTTTGGGGTGGTATGGCTGCAACAAGTTGGGTACAAATTATTAAAGCTGTGTTATTAATGATTGGTACTGTCATTATCTCATTCCTTGTATTAATGAAATTCAATTTCAATATTTTAGAAATGTTCTCATCAGTTAAAACAGCAACTCCTCATGGAGAAGCATACTTAAATGCTGGCGTAAAATATTCTAATGGTGTTGATACTTTATCAATGATGATCGCATTGGTATTAGGTACTGCAGGTCTTCCTCATATCTTAATGCGTTTCTTCACAGTAAAAGATGCAAAAACAGCTCGTAGTTCAGTAGTTACTGCAACTTGGATTGTAGGTATCTTCTACATCTTAACTATTTTCTTAGGATTCGGTGCTGCAAAATTTGTTGGAGCTGAGAAAATTGTTGCTGCAAACCCTGCTGGTAACATGGCTGCTCCCCTACTTGCTGAAGCTTTAGGCGGCGACTTACTAATGTCATTTGTGTGTGCTGTTGCATTCGCAACAATTCTTGCAGTAGTTGCTGGTTTAGTACTATCAGGTGCATCTGCATTCGCTCACGATATTTATGGACAAATTATCAAAAAAGGTAATGTTACTGAAAAGCAACAAATGAAAGCTGCTCGCTTTGCATCAATTGGTGTATCAGTATTCTCAATCTTACTTGCTCTAGGTGCTCAAACTTTAAACGTAGCATTCTTAGTATCACTTGCATTCTGTATCGCAGCAAGTGCAAACTTACCAGTAATCATCTATACAATCTATTACAAAAAATTCAATACAACTGGTGCAGTATCTGCAATGGTAACAGGTTTAGTTTCAGCTTTAGTACTTGTATCATTAAGCCCTAACATTTGGAATCCAGATGGTGCCGCAATTCTAACAGGTACACCATTATTCCCTCTTACAAATCCTGCGATTGTATCTGTACCACTTGGTTTCTTAGCAGGCTTTATTGGTTCACTTGTTGGTCAAAAATCTGATGCTAAAAAATATGCTGAAGTTGAAGTTAAAGCAAATACAGGTTTAAAACCTAACTTATAAAATTTGCTTTTCAATAACAATAAAGAAGTAGTTGGATGAGAGAATATCTTTTCTTCCAACTGCTTTTTTAATTGTAAAGATATATAGAATCAATTTCATAAAGCAAAATACAAATATGAATAATATTAATCTGTTTGCTGCATGATGTGGAATTAGCTTCGCTTTCCGCGGGCGAGCGTTGAGCCTCCTCGCTCACTTCGTTCACTGTGGGTCTCACCTTTCTCGCTTTCCCGCAGGAGTCTACGCTAATTCCTCATCAACCTAGATAGCTATACAAGTTTTTTTAAATAAAGGCCCTAACATATTATGGTGATATGTTAGGGCCTTTTATGTTTTTCGTATTGGATTTAAGCATTGATTGCGGATATTATTCACGTTAGTTAAAGTATGCACTATGATTTTGTCATAGTTGAAAATGTATACGGGTAATGTCTAATTATAAAGGATGTGACTTATTTCTGTATAGAAAAAATAAATTTGTTTCTCAACATTCCAATCCCTTTTTATAATACTCTTCCATCACTTCTATAGGCACCATACTACCTCCTGTAGCCCACATAATGTGTGTAGCATTTTTCATTTTGTCATCTAAATTTTGTTGCTTTATATATTCTTGTCCTGATTTTTCTTTAAGTAATTGGATTGGGCCAAACACACTCGTAAGTGCTGATGGCTCAAGGCGAATATTTTCTGAATCGATCATCGCACTAAGCAGTTTATACATATCATCATCACTCACCGTATAACAACCGCTTAAAAATGGTTCGATTGTTTGACCGACAAATCCGGATGGTCTTCCCACAGCAAGTCCGTCTGCTGCTGTTAGGTTGTCTATGCCAATATCCTGAACAGAAACTTTATCGTGTAATCCTGTTACTAATCCAAGTAACATACATGGCGAATGGGTCGGTTCCGCAAAGAAACAGTGGACATTATCTTTATAAGCTAATTTTAAGCCGAACGCTACTCCGCCTGGCCCTCCACCAACTCCACATGGAAGGTAAACAAATAATGGATGGTCCTCATCAACTGTAATGTTCATTTCCATTAGCTGGTTTTGTAAACGTGAAGCAGCCACAGCATAGCCTAAAAATAAGTCGCTAGAATTTTCATCATCAATGAAGTAGCAGTTTGGCTGACTATTTGCGTGCTTTCGGCCTTCTTCTACTGCCTGACTATAATCTTCCTTATATTCAATCACGGTTACTCCTTTGCTTCTAAGGAGATCCTTTTTCCATTTCTTTGCATCTGCTGACATATGAACTGTTACGCTAAAGCCCATTTTTGCACTCATTATTCCAATGCTCAGTCCTAAATTACCTGTTGATCCCACTGCAATGGAGTATTGCGATAAGAAGTTTCTGTATTTCTCATTATCAATTATAGAATAATCATCTTTCATCGTAAGCATTTCTTTTTCTAGAAGTAATTTTTCTGCATGTTTTAGAACTTCATAAATACCACCTCTTGCTTTAATAGAGCCAGAAATAGGAAGATGGCTATCGCATTTTAGTAAAAATTCCCCTGGTATTTGAAGATTATGAACTTGTTCTAAATGTTGTTTCATCGATGGAATTTTAACGATTGGAGATTCAATAATTCCATTAGACTTATTTGTTTCTGGAAAGACTTTAGCAATGTAAGGAGCGAATCGTACTAATCTCTCCTCCGCCTCTTTTACATCTATTTCATTCAGCTTTGTTTTCCTCATTCCATTTTGAAACAATTCATATTTAGGATTTGTCCAAAATATTTCCTTTGTTGCTATTAACTCTTTCAGTAAAGGATACTCTTTTTTCAAATCTTCTACTGTTTTTCCATCTATCTGAAATGCACTCATCACTTTTCTCCTTTTATATTGGAATTCGACGGGTCCTAATGGTTTTAATGTCCTGAGGTTATTTTAACACCAATTGCTCCAATTAGAATGCAAATGATTAAAGCAATTCTTTTTCTATCTCTAGATTCTTGGAAAAAAATCATTCCAAATAGTACACTTCCTACAGAGCCAATGGCTGTCCAAATTGCGTATGCTGGCCCTATGGGAAGTGTTTTTAATGAAAGTGAAAGAAAATAAAAGCTTAAGCTTCCAAAAAAAAGACAGGATATTGAAGGGAGCCATTTTGTAAATCCATTAGCTTTCTTAAGGCTTACGACACTACCAATTTCAGCTAAACCGGCGATAAGAAGAAGAATCCAAGACATCCTCCTATTCACCTACCTTTGTATATTTCTTTTGTGTCCCGACACCTTCTGGAATCAATTTCAATCCAATGATTCCAATAACCATTAACATAATAAAAAGCACTTTTAACACATTGATGGGCTCTCCCCAAAAAATAACGCCAATTGCAGTGGTTCCGATCGTACCTAAACCCGTAAAAATAGCATATCCTGTTCCGATTGGAATGGAACGTAATGCTTTTGATAATAAGAAAAAACTAAAAATAATGATTCCCACCGTTAATACACTGGGGATGAGTATTGTAAATCCGTCTGAATATTTTAGACCTACAACCCATACTATTTCTAAAAATCCTGCAATGATCAAATATATCCATGCCATTTTGATGGCTCTCCTTTTGTTGCTACATTATAAATTGATTACGATTCAATATTAAGGGAAATTCCCTAGGTTATTTGCCCAATATCTAAAAAAACAAAATCTGATCAAATTAACTTTTTTAACTAGTTTATTACTAGAGTATCTTAATCGAATCACAAAACTAATGCATATAAAGATAATAACCTGCCATACTAGCAGGTTATTTTTGTATTACAATATTCTCAAGGTATAGGTAAATTGCGTGAGCTACACCATTTTTATCATTTGTTAGTGTGGTAGCGGTGCAAATTTCTTTAATCTCATCCTTTGCATTCCCCATTGCAATACTATAGCCAACTTTCTTCATCATGGATATATCATTTTCGCTATCACCAATAGCCATTGAACGATTAAGGGAACAGTTCAATAAAACAGCCAATTTTTCAAGCGCAATTCCTTTTGAAGTGTTACTATTTGTTATTTCAATATTATGTTCAGCTGATGAGACGGCCATTACACTATCAAGACTTTGGATGTGTTCTTTTGCTTTAATCAGTTTCTCTTGATCAAAGGAACATGCCAAAATATTATAAAAGTTTTCCTCTTTATTTAAGATATCATGATAGTTTTCAACTAAAACATAACCAAATTGATCAAATTGCCTTTCGGCTTCATGGACAATTTCTTTCATTTCTTCGTCTAAATTACTGTTTTTAAGGCTTTGAATTTCATTGTGAAAATGGTCTCTGCGTTTTTTTAGAGCATATATAGCTTTATCTGTAAAAACTTCATAGTAGTATTCACGTTCATCTAGCCACTGGAGTATAGAAAGGACACTGCTTTTATCTATCATTGTGCTATCAATTTGTTTGTCATCTTTTGAATGAATCGTTGCACCATTTGTTCCAATTACAAAGGTTGATAGTTCGGCCTTTTTGCAAATGTTTTTCACATCAAAATAGGCTCGACCTGTTGATATGACCACTTCTATTCCATTATCTTGCGCATGCTTGATAGCGCTTATATTTTCTTTGCTAATTTCATTTTGATGGTTTAATAGTGTTCCATCTAAATCGATTGCAATTAAACTCATGTTGTTTGACTCCTCCTATGCTTTAATCCATTCGGTTTCGTAAACCTTTAAGTCATCCTTCCAAGTATCTGGATATGTCTGATCGCAAACAATCATGTCCACTTTTTCTAATGGGCAAATTTTACTGAAGGTATCCACACCTAATTTAGAATTATCAGCTAATAAAATGATTTGTTTCGATACTTCGACCATGATACGTGAAACGAACGATTCGTTTAAATGATAATTGCTTACTCCATTCAGGATTGATACACCGCCGGCTGAAATGAACGCCTTATCAATATTGAATTGGTTCAACATTTGCTCGGCTAAATGTCCACTTACAGACTGCTGTTTCGGGTCAATATTCCCCCCCAGCATTAATATCTCTCCTGTAAATTGGTTTTGATTGAGAGACTCCGTTAATACAGTAGCGACAGGTATTGAGTTTGTTAGAATGGTCAAGTTCTTTCGGTTTTGAATAAAATGGGCAAATTCAAGCATGGTGGTACCGACATCGATCGCAATAACATCACCATCGGAAATAAGTTCCGCTGCCTTTTTTCCTATTTTAATCTTTTCTGCTTGATTTACTGTAGTTCGCTGTTCAAACGGAGGCTCTCCGGATTGAAAGATGGTTGCTATCGCCCCACCATAAACCTTTTTTAGGGACCCCTTCTCTTCAAGCATCGTCAAATCGCGACGAATGGATTCCTCAGAAATTCTAAAATGTTTAGCTAAGTCAGCGACTTTTACTTTCCCATCTCTTTTAAGTAAATTTAAAATTACATTCTTTCTTTCCTCGGGTAAAATGGTCATAGGTCCTAATATCTCCTAAATACTTATAAGTTATAAAGCGATACAATCTTTTTTTGGTATAAGAATTTGAACAGATGTGCCTTTATCAAGAATTCCACCTTGATGGTGAAGTGAATCCACGTGGAAAATAGAACCATCCACTTCTACTTCATATCTTAGCACATTCCCTGTCATGGAAATATCCTTAATAGATCCCTTTGCCTTCCAGTTATCTGATTGTGCAGGGAGATCGCGATCACCAGGAATCAATTGTAAAACTTCCGGACGAATTGCTACATCCTGTCCCTTCAATTCGGTACCACAAACAAGCTGATTAAAAGCATTCAAGTTCATAACATTATAGTTTCCGATAAATCTTGCAACAAATGTATTGACCGGAGAAACATAAATATCTGAAGGTGAACCAGATTGTACAATGTTTCCTTGATTCATAATAAAAATTTTATCAGACATTGTCATCGCTTCTTCTTGATCATGGGTAACAAAGATTGTTGTAATATTCAATTCTTTTTGTATTCGTCTTAATTCTTTTTGTAAGTTTTTTCTAATTTTTGCATCCAACGCGCTTAATGGTTCGTCCAAAAGTAACACTTTCGGTTCCATTACAAGTGCACGTGCAAGTGCAACCCTCTGCTGTTGTCCGCCAGATAATTGATGAGGATAGGAACCTTCCTTACCCGTTAAATCAACCATTTCAATCATGTTTTGCACTTTTGCTTTTATATTTTTCTCTTTTTTCATTTTAAGACCAAATGCGATGTTATCAAAAACAGTCATATTTGGGAAAAGAGCATAAGACTGAAACACCATACCAACCTCACGCTGGCGAGATGATAAGTTCGTAATGTTCTTTTGATCGACAAAGATATTTCCTATATCCACTTCTTCAAGTCCTGCAATCGCACGTAATAATGTACTTTTCCCACATCCACTTTGCCCGAGAAGGGTAGCAAATTCGCCTTTTTGTAATGTTAAGGAAATATTATTTAAAACCACCTGATTATCATATTTTTTGGTCACTTGATCAATAGTTACATATGTCATAAGTAATCTCCTTCTAAAGAAGTTATTTTTCTAGAATATTGCTGCTAAAGCTTTATTTCTTATTTAGTAGAAATAGTCTTTTTAGGATTTTTAAGCGTAATTTTTAAAATTATCCACGTTAATATCATAATAACTAAATAATACGTTATGACAATTGCACTTGAAATATGGCCACTGCTAATCATTTGGTTAGAAAGATAAATTTGCAGAGTTTCAAACTGCCCTCCAACAAGTAGCTTAGCAAAAGAAAACTCACCAAATAAAAGAGCAACGGATAAAAGAGTAGATACTAAAATACCAGATAAAATATTGGGTAACACTACTGATCGAAAGGCTTGAATTTTTGTTGCCCCCAGTAATTCAGCTGCGTCAACAAGTTCTACTGCATTTATGGTCCGAAGACTATTGCTAATCCCCTGATACATGAATGGTAAAATCGTTACAAAATAAGCACCAATCAAAATCCACGGTGTACCTGAAATTTGAATCGGTCCATTGGAATATAACTTAATTAACCCAACAGCCCCTACGATTGATGGAATTCCATAAGGAAGCATGGCTAGGGTTTGAAGCAATCCTTGCAATTTAGGTAAATAGACATTTATTATAAAAATGGTCGGTATCATGATTAACATACTGAGTCCCACTGTCATAACAATCAGAAACAGTGTTCGTTGAAAGGCAGCAAAATATCGAGGATCTTGAAATAATTCAATATACCATTTCATTGTCCAAGACTCAGGTAAAATGGTATGATCCCAAGTACCGGCTATGGAAAATAAAAATGTACCCAGAAGCGGAATTAACAAATAAATCATTAATAACCCTACTGCTGATTTATGAAATTTCATAGAAGACTTCATCGTAAATCTCTCCTAACTCGACGCATCATTCGCTGATTAAACCACATTGCTACAATCATAGTTGTCGCTAATAGAACTCCAAGGGCACTACCTAGATGTGGATTTAATGTAACTTCACTAGAAACAAGATTTGCTATTTGTAATGATAATAGATTATAGTTGCTTCCGACTAAGGCATAGGCTGTTGCATAAGCCCCCATTGCATTCGCAAACAAAATACTGAATATACCAACAATACTAGGTAATAAGACTGGTAGTCCGATATGAATCCAAAACTTCAGTTTAGATGCTCCTAATAGCGCAGCAGCTTCAGTCCATTGACGTTTAATCCCCTGAAAGGAAGGATAAAGAAGCATAATTGCCAATGGTATTTGAAAGTAAACGTAAACAAGAATTAATCCTGTCCAGGAATATAAATTAAAGTGGGCAAACACATCCATTCCAAGCTTGGCAAAGAGTAAAGTAAATAGCCCATTGTTTCCGAGTAAAATAATGTATGAAAATGAAAGAGGAAGTCCTTCAAAATTAGAAGTCATATTGGCAATCATTAGTAACCGGTTTTGTGCTTTTTGTGAGAATTTTGTAAAGGAATAAGCCAAAACAATTGCCACAATGATAGAGGTTATTGCAGAAATTAGTGAAATAAGAACACTATTTTGAATTCCTTGCAAGTAAAATTTACTTTTAAAGATTGTTATATATTGATCCAATGAAATTTTGATTCCATCGTCTGCATAGAAACTATCTTTCACCATGGAAATTAACGGTCCAATTTCAAAGCCAATTACCAGAATGAAAAATGGCAGTAAAAGAGCTAATAAAAACAGCTTTTGTTTTTTTATTTTGAGCAAGATTTTTCTCTCCTCTATTGAGCTAGCAATTTATTTGAATCGATTTAGCTTAATACGCTAAATCGATTCAAACAATATATGGGGAAATTCACTTCAGAAAGTACAGAAGACAAACATAGTTTAGCTCTTTAGTCGTCGAATCTGATAATCTGTAATTTTTAATGGACGACTTCTTTTTTCAAACCAGGGAATTGATAAGAAATCATTTTTTCGGATTTTTCAATTCCTAATAGTTCACAAACGAGTGGTGCAAAAGCCAATTGTGGTACGACTTCCTCGTGCATACCAGTTTCAATTCTTGGACTGATGATGAAAAGTGGTACGTCACGCTCACCATCAGTGATGCCTCCATGGTTGCCTGTTTCACTCATACCATGGTCAGATGTAATTAAAATATGGTAACCTTCTGAGATCCAAGTAGGTAAAAGTTGTGCTAACAAGCTTGCCACTTTTAATATTTGTTCACGGTATTCTTTAGATTCTGATCCGAAATTTTCACCAATTTCATCAACTCCCATTGGATGAATGTATAAAAAGTGTGGATCATGCTTTCTACGTAATGCTTCTGCATCCATTATGCAATGACTATCTGGATAATAATCATCCCAATAAAATGCTCCATGTTGAATTGGTTTAGACTCATCATCTTGATGACGGTCTTCAATATAATTGAATGGCGCACGATTATAAAGCTCGCTTACCCAGTAATAAGATGCCGTTGCATTTCTTAGGCCATTTTCTTTCGTAAGATGGAAAATACTTTTCTGTGAAGATAGTTGAACTGCTAGATTTGATGTAATTCCATTCATTGATGCAGGTGTACCTGTCAGTAATACTTCATATAATGGGCGAGAAAGACTAGGAAGCTCTGATTTTACTTTATAAAGTGCCGCTTGATTCGTTTCAACCAGGTGTTGAACAAACCCCATTGCTTCACTCCCCTTATCGTATCGCATACCATCAACAACAATTACTATAACTTTATTTGACATTTACTACTACCTCCTCTTGCCATAATTGTGGCAACGTTTTGGCTGTTTTTTCCCAAGCTTTAGGGTCTTTAATAGGTCTTGCATTTTTGTATTCCTCTTTTGGAATTAATTGTTTTTCAACATCTTTTGGAAGTTTTACATCATCACGAATTGGACGAGCATAACCTTTCGCCAAGTTAATTTGTCCTTGGTCACTTAGGATATATTCTCTTGTCGCCATCGCAGCATATGGATGTTTTGCATATTTATTAATAACAGTCGTGTAGCCACTTACTACGGAACCTTCTTTTGGAATGCATACATCAAATTGATCACGTTTGATTTGGTTAGCATAACCTAGTGCATTGAAATCCCATACAATTGCAACTGGTACCTCGCCTTTTTCAATAGTTGCCGGTTTTGCATCTGTCAGACTTAGACGTCCTTGCTTGGCAAGCTTCGCAAAAAAATCGATCCCAGGTTGAATATTTGATTCACTACCACCGTAGGCCATTGCTGCAGCAAGTACCCCCATTTGATTCTGTGCTCCGTTCAGAACATCTCCAATCGTTACTTTATAATCTCCCTTTAAGATGTCATCCCAGGTTTTTGGAGGGTTTTTAACCAAGTTTTTATTTGTTAAAAAGGCAATCGTTCCTTGGTATCCAACGACCCAATTCCCTTTATCATCTTTCGCCCATGAAGGAACATCATTCCAATGTGAAGTTTTATATGGGAGAGCCAATCCTTTTTCTACAGCAAGTGGAGCAAAAGATATCCCCATGTCACCGATATCAGCTGTTGCATTCTCTTTTTCAGCTTCAAATTTAGCAATCTCTTCAGCACTGGACAAATCAGTATCAGCATGTTTTAAATTGTATTTTTTTGTGACATCATTCCAAGTATCTCCCCAGTTTGCCCATGAATCAGGCATACCAGCACTATTGATTTCACCTTCTTTTTTTGCTTTTGCTTCAATTTCTCCAACCGTTAACTTATTTGGATCACTAATAGCCGGTGCAGCAGATTCATCTTTGGCTCCACAACCAGCTAAACCTAGTAAACTGATCCCTAACACCGCTGCTTGAATAGTTCGAATAGATTTGTTGCTCCATTTTTGATTCATTAACATTTTCCTCCAATTGGTGTTGTTTTGTGTTGATTGTTTACTGTTTCAGTATAAAACCACAATGTAAAACCCACATTAATGCAATGTAAAAGGATTGTATATTAAAAAAAGAGGATGGTTTACAATTAGATGATTGTACCGTTTCGAATCTGATAAAGGAAATAACAAAGCGGAAGCGGTTCGATATTGACTTAACGTAGAGATAAGTGCTGAGTACACTAGGCGCTGATCGTAAGAGCGGAAATCAACAGGCAATTGCTAAATAGCAAAAAAAGAAGCAAGAGAATAATTCTCTTGCTTCTTCTTTCCATTGTGTTGTCCTATTTCTTCTTATTCAATTGAGAGTTAGGATAAATATTGGACTTCTCTTGCATTTAGTGTCATTGCTTGAAAAAAGAAATAATTTGTATTTACCTTATTAATTAGTATGGTATAAATCTTATTTTCTATTACAATTTGGATAAATAATAGCTTCTAAGCATAAACACCGTCACAAGTATCAGGTGCCGGTTCATAAAAACAATGATTTTTAAATTGACCAGTAAATGGTTGACCGTACCAAGTAGGAGGGCATGGAGCATATGGATTGAAATACCAAAGTGCATATTTTGCTGGGTGTTGTCTCCAATACTCCAAGTTTTGTTTTGCTAATTTTCTTTCATTTTCTCTCGCTCTTTGATAAAAAGTATTCCCTTTTTGAACAGCTTCAAAAGAATAATTTCCTCCTTGTACCTGAAAAATGACGTCTTCAATTGTTCTTAAATCTTTAAAGTCTAAACAATTTGCTACAAGACGATTAACAATTACATTCCCAACAAATAACATTCCCATGTTGCCTTCGCCTTCTGCTTCGGCCCTCATCATCCTTGCCATTAAGTCAACGTCTGCACTTCGGTAATTTGCTCTTGCCATTTTTTCACCTCAAATATATAGTATGAAAAAAACATACATTGATGTCATTGTTTATTAAATTAGAATGCTAAAATTTTTAATACTTACAGTTTTTATATAAGAATAAAATATGGCATTCTTTTTTATTCCTATATTTAACTTATATGCATCTTAAATAAAATATGTTCAATAATAAAAGCACTAAATCCTTTTTGGACCAACGTTCCCGTTAGTTGAACAAGCAATTGTTGTTTTACAAACTATATTCTTTTTTATAACTAAGCTTTTAGAATTCAAATACTAGCCTTTTTGCTTACCTATCAAAGATGGATGAAGTAGCAGATCAACAACTAATCCCTTTCACTCCAATTTTGCTAGTCATAGAAAATGTAACAA
This sequence comes from Rummeliibacillus pycnus, assembly GCF_050459865.1. Classification (GTDB taxonomy): domain Bacteria; phylum Bacillota; class Bacilli; order Bacillales_A; family Planococcaceae; genus Rummeliibacillus; species Rummeliibacillus pycnus_B. The sequence continues at coordinate 151,899 of NZ_JBCMNM010000017.1, read as the reverse complement.
AACTATTCATCCAAATAATTGAATGAATAGATCTTTTGCAAAAACGATATGGTATAATTTACTAAAAAGGTAACTTTTTTGTCGTACATATCTAGAAACTTTGTAATGAGAGGTTATTTTTCTAAGGGAATACCGGACTTCAAGCAAATCAACAAAGTCTTACTTATGCTTTAATTCAAATATTACTTGCGCTTTGATTTTATTTGTATTTTTTAAATAGACGTTTTCCATTTCTAAACGCTTAATTTTTTCTTGTAAATCTTCAAGTGAGCCTTCAACTGAAACTACATCATTTGATTACTTCTCAATAGTTTCTTTTTTTAATGGAGGACGACCCTTTTTCTTTGGTTCTAGCGCTTCTATCCCCTGTGTTTTTAATAACATTTCCCATTGATAAACTGTACTCGGTGAAGAAATATTAAAATTACTCGCTGTTTCGCGAAGAGAAGCGCCTGTTTTGTTCATAAAATTAAGTACGTCTAGTTTAAATTGTACAGAATATGATGAGTAGTTCTTTTCGAAACCTTTAATTCCTTGAGCTTCAAATAATTTTACCCAGTTCATAACTAGAGATTTGCTTGAACCAATACTTTCTGCAATCTCTTTATAACTTTCTGATCCACTTAAATAACGTCTCACTGCGTTTAATTTTATTTCCACTGTAAATTTAGACATAAAATCACTCCATTAATGGCTCAGATTAAAATAGGCAAGTTTTTTTAAAACTAAACCCTAATTTAATAACCATTCTATAAATAAATTAAGAAGTAAGCGTATACGCTCATATCCTATTTGTTTAATCCGCTAATTTATTTCTCTTCATTTCTCTTTTTATATATCAACACCAAAACAAAGGGAACTGCTGATACAATCAATGTTTCTATCGGAAGCTTTGCTACAATCTCAGCCGGCTGTAATTAATTATGAATCAGTCAACTCAATAATCTATTAAATATTTTAATCACCTAAATACTTAATAGTATTCACCTCTAAATAATATGTTATTTTGAATTAAATTGACCCTCCAATTAAATAGTTTTTTACCCCTCCATTTGATAAATCATCTAAAAAAAGAACCATGATTTATATCATGATTCTAACAAGATTACTTATCGAAAATGAGAAAAATATAAAGAAATAGTCAACCTATAAATCAGTTAAAACCGTTCCTTTTTTGCTAAGAACTAAAACATGTAACCTTGCATATTATAGATATTGATATGAAATATTTATAAAAAAGGATGATATATAAAATGTCATTGATGAAATTGTGAGTATTTCAATAGCAAGAACTGTTCCCCTACCTAGTGGCGGAGAAATACCAGACGTCTGGGACGATTATGGATGGGACATTGATCGTTGGGAGAATGACGGCGGGAGAAGTCTATATAAAAAACATGGCTGCTGACGTGACTTGAAAAGTAAGTGCGGCATGGGATATTACTATACGTGATACCGTAATGAAAATACGGATTTACAACGTTTAGGAAAATCCAAAATAAAAAGCCTATGTTCTCTGCAAATTAAAAATAGAGAACATGGGCTTTTCCACTTGTTTCCTTCAAATCACAATCGTTATCAAAAACTAAACTGCCTTAGTCCTGTGGAATATTTAGCTAAAGCCGTTTAAATCACCTGTCTACTTTACAGGGGGCATTCACATTTTGAGATGCTTTTTGTATATTATTTTGTAATTTACTATTCAATAAGATTCTCGATACTGCAATAATCCCTATTTTAACACTATTTTATTGCATTAACTGTTGGGATTGTCACACTACGTTATTTTGGTAAATCAACAGTAAATGGTGTTAATTTACTTGTACCAATAAAATTAGAAAAATCAAATTGTAAGACGGTATCTTTTAATGAAAAGTTTTCAATTTTATTTACTCCATCCAATTTAAAAACAGATTGAAAATGATAGGTCTTTTTATCAAGTAATTTTACTTTGTTTGTTGATATACTATGATTTTTCGGTGGAACTGGATTATCTGGGTCAATTTTATCAACATAATCTTTATCGATTAACTTGAATGCATAAGATAAATTATTAAGCAGTAAATCTTGACGATGGTTACTCATTTCTCCAGCAAGCCCTTGAAATTGATAATCGAGTATTAATTTATTTCCTTCTATCGTAATATTATTCACTCTAATCCCCAAATCTGTACGTTCACTTTCTAATAAAAATGATGGAGTATTGAGCAAATGTTGAACAGGTGGGTCAGAGATAGACATAAACGGATAGAACGTAATAGATTGTAGATCACTATCTATCTTTTTTATCGTTTTACGTAGAGTAAGATGGTAGCCATCCTCTTCTTTTGATTGAGAAAGCCTTGTATTATTTGAGTAATAAAATATTACATTCCCTTTTTCGTCGGTTGCTTTTTCAATGTCTATTTGATCGTTTTTATAATTTGAAATAGTTTCAAATTCCAAAGTAGACGATGCTTTTGCCATCTTTATTTCATTTATATTTATCTGGATTCTCTCTTTTTGATATGATTCCGAATGATTAATTGTTAATGTTTTATTTTTGTGTTGTGTAATTGGGATATTAAAATTCCAGTCTCCTTTAATCCCGTTAATATAATGAATAGATATAGGTAATGTGAAGTACTCTTTAATCGTTTTATAAGGATAAGCTAACTTCCATTGAAAATCATATCCATTTACTGTTTTTTTTATTTCGGTTGACTTATTATTTAACCATGGATCATTATCTCCTTTATTGTTTTCAAAATTCACATCGAAACTAACTTCACCTTTTTCATTTTTTCCATCATCTAAGTTACCATTTACATGTCCAGTTATTGAAACAACGTCACCATCAAAATATGCATCATTAAGTTTAACAGTTACACCATTCTTGGTTATTGATTGATCCAATTCAGTAATAAGGTTCTGTTTAGCTAAATTTAAACCCATTTTATCTCCAAATTCTTCGTAAATGCCTCCGATAAAAGGCGCTTCAGCTAATACTCGATTCATATTTGGATTTATAAAACCAGAGAAAAGAGTTATCCCGAAAATGGAAGCAGCAACTATGCTACTTATCATTATCTTCTTTTTATGAGAATAACGTTTTATATCCATCTGATTACTTTGGTTTATTCCCCTATCAATAGCATTTAGAACTTCTTCTTTTGGGACCTCGATCTGGTCAATAACAAATTTAATTTCCTTATTATCCATGGCGCCTCCCCATTTCAAACCCTTTTTTTAGTGCATCTTTACTTCTGCTTAAATAAGTTTTTACAGTCCCTTCAGGTATCTCCATCATTTCACTAATCGTTTTAATGGAATAATCATAGTAATAAAAAAGTATTAGCGTTGTTCGATAGTTCTCTTTCAGTTTTCCTATTGCATCCATAAGTAACAGTGAATCCTCATTTATATAATCATTATTGAATTTATAACTAGATAAAATGTCTTCTAAAATGTCTTCTGTTAAGGGGACAACGCTTTTCCTTTTTGTAAGCAATTGCCCAGAACATCGGATAACAATCTTAGTGAACCATGTCATGAAATACTCTGGATTCTTTAAGGTGTGAATAGATATTAAAGCCTGATAAGTTGATTCTTGAACAATATCTAATGCATCTTCCTGATTATGTACATATAGGAAAGCTGTACGATAGATTTGTTGGTAATGTTGTTTAATTAATTGTTCAAAAGCTTTTTTATTTCCTTTTATAGCTTTTTTAACTAACTTGAAATTTTGTTCCTCCATTTCACAACTCCTTTCTATTTATTAGTGGGCTAAATATTCGAAAAAAGTTTCAAATAAATAATTTACTTTCAAAATTTATATAAGGCATCAAAGAGGAATCAAAATCTTTGAAACCCTTTTTACACTTACTATGATGAATGTATCAATAAAAATCACTATGTAAATTAGTACAAGATGTAGATGAAACAGCAGTTTAAGTGATTTATATTCACTTTATCCAACAATTCTATAAGCTCTGTTTCAAAGTCCAAAGCAATAGTTACAATCAGCAATTAAGGCTTTATATAATATATTGTTTCATTTTTCATTGTTGTTCCTTGTTATAATTTTCTACTAATTTTTCAATATTCGATATATAAATTGGTAAAATTTATACTTTTTCCTAATAAAAATTATAGCCTACTATCCATTTAATGACAGTAGGCTACTGGGGTATCAACTTTTTTTGTTTTCGATTTACGAAAAGAAAATCTTCATCAATGATGAAGATTAAAACAATTCAAGGGAGATCTTTTGACCATATATAGACTTATCGTGTAATTATTATTAATTCTGGAATATTAGTATTGGATAAGACTAATGAATATAATTGGGTTCAGTTTCTGCTTTTTTAAATTGAAGGTATAGGAGTTTGAAGCATCTCATACACTTTTTCCAAATCTATATTTTGTCTCACATGATCAGCTAATAATTGATAGGCAGCTTCTCTTCTTTCAGAATCTGTCTTTACTGTCTGATTAATTGGGTCAAGTCCTTTTTCAATACGTAGTTCGTTCACTATTTTTCTTGTAAACTCTCGATTATTAAAGATACCATGAAAGTATGTCCCAATTATTTGTCCATTCCTTGTAACGGCTCCATCCTTCCGTCCATCTGATAACATTAAAAACGGTGAACACTTCTCATTTTCTATAACAGTTTTTCCAAGATGTATTTCATAACCTGTTAATTCCATATCTTTTTCAAAGACATCTACAGAAACTTTTCCCGTCATTTGTACGGTCTTTTTGCCTTTATTAAATATGGTTGTTACAGGTAATAATGAAAGGCCTACTGCACTACTTCCATCCCCTTCTACTCCATCAGGATCCTGAAGTGAGTGTCCTAGCATTTGAAAACCTCCACAAATCCCGAAAATACGTGTTCCTTTTTCGATGAGTTTATGGATAGCTGTTTCAAATCCTTCATCTTTTAACCACTGTAAATCTTCCATTGTATTTTTTGTACCTGGTATTATCAACAAATCTGGATCACCTAGCTCTTTTACATTACTAACTAAGCGTACTCCTACTTCTGGCTCATCAAAAAATGGATCAACATCAGTAAAATTTGAAATACGAGGTAAACGAATCATTGCAATATCAATTGCAAATTCATCTTGTTTTGGCTTTTTAAATCGTAAAGAGGATAATGCTAAGGAATCTTCTGCCTCAATATTAATATCAATGTAAGGAATGATACCAAGAACAGGAATTCCAGTTTCTTTTTCAAGCCATTCTACACCATCATCAAGTAACTCACGCATTCCTCTAAACTTATTAATAATGATTCCTTTTACTCGTGCTCTTTCTGAATCATCAAGAAGTGCTAATGTTCCAATGATTGAAGCGAACATTCCCCCTCGCTCTATATCTGCAATTAATATAACAGCTGCATCTGTAGCGTGAGCCATACGCATATTGGCTATATCTCGATCCTTTAAATTAATTTCAGCAGGACTTCCAGCACCTTCTAGTACAATAAGGTCATATTCATTTTGTAATTTATGTATTGATTGTTTTACAATCGGCATCGCTTGTTCAACAAAATTATTTCGATAACCTGTCGCACTCATATCCATAAAATGCTTACCATGTACGATGACTTCTGAGACCATATCTTGTTTTGGTTTCAGTAAAATGGGGTTCATATCCGTAGTCGCTATGACTCTAGCAGCTTCAGCCTGTACACCCTGCGCACGACCAATTTCGCCACCATCAATCGTAACAAATGAATTAAGTGCCATATTTTGAGACTTAAACGGAACAACTTTCAAGCCATCATCTGAAAAAATACGGCAAAATGCGGTACATATCATACTTTTACCAACATCTGAAGCAGTACCCTGAATCATTAATGCTTTTGCAGTCATACGCTACCCAAACCTTCTTCCTTTAAAATTCTAAACCTTTTACAGCTGGAATTCCTCTTTCATAATAATGCTTTGTCGCATCTATTGTTGAAACTAAATCAGCTAAGTCTATTAATTCTTTTTTTGCATTTCTTCCAGTGATGACAAGATGCATAGTTGAAGGGCGATTTTGAATTGCCTCGATTACTTCTTGTAAAGGAAGAACATCATCGATTGGAAATTTATCAATCGATAAAGCATTATTTAATTCATCAAGAACCAACAAGTCAATAGACGGATCTGCAAGTGCTGCTTTTGCTTTTTGCCAAGCTAATCGTAAAGCTTCACGATGTTCTTCTGGTGTTTTTGTCCAGGTAAAACCAATGCCCATTTGTTCCATTTCTACACCGAGTTTTCGAAGGGCTAATGCTTCTCCATATGTACGTTCAGGTGATTTGATAAACTGCATATATTTAACGTGTAATCCTCTTCCTATTGCTCGTAGTGTTACACCTAATGATGCAGTTGTTTTTCCTTTTCCATCACCTGTATAGATTAAAAATAATCCTTGGCGTGCCATTTTCCACTCCCCTTATTCTATAACCAAGTTGTTTTTTCTTCAAATGGTATTCTAGTTGTTGCAGGAACTTTTGTACCTTCTTCTGGATAACCAATGAATATAGTTCCAATTACTTTTTCATTTTCAGGTGAACCGATAAACTGATGCATACGTTCATCATGTACTAGCCCAACGCCTCTTGTTCTCCAGACGAAACCTAAATCTAATTCTTGTGCAGCTAACCACATCGAATGGATTGCACAGCAAGTTGCAAAAATATTATCTTCTGAATCATCTGGTTTATCTGGAATTAATGTTGAAGTAACAACAATTGCAACAGGTGTAGTGGTTACAACTTTTAAAGAACTTTCAACTAAATGTGGTTTTGTTGGAAAACGTTGTTGTAAGTATTCAGTTGCCATTTCTTCATAACGTTTCATTGCCTCGCCTTGTATCACATAGAAATGCCAAGGTTGACGTAATCGATCATTTGGTGCATATGTAGCTACTTCTAACAGTTTTTCAATTTTTTCTTTCTCAACAGGTCGATCTGCGTAATTTCGAATTGCTCTGCGCTCTTGAATAGCTTCAATTATCGTCATATTAGTCTCTCCTTAAATTAAAATAGTTTGCTTTTCAAACCATTGAATTTTATCTCGTAGTTGAACAACTTCACCTACTAATACCATCGATGGGTTATGAAATTCTTCTTGAACAACAAGATCGTGAATTGTTTCTAAAATACCTGTAATCGTACGTTGATTTTCAGTTGTTCCCCATTCGATTACTGCAACAGGCGTTGTTGCACGTTTACCATTTTCAATAAGTTTTTTACTAATATGCTCTAGATTTCCTACACTCATATAGAAGGCAATCGTATCAATCCCATTTGCTAATGCATGCCAGTTTAGATGATCTTGTCCTTTCTCTTCACGACCATGACCAGTTACAATTGCAAAACTGGATGCAAATTCTCTATGCGTAACCGGGATACCTGCATAAGCTGGTGCCGCAATACCTGCTGTAATACCTGGAACAATTTCATATTCAATACCATGTTCAACTAATACTTCTGCTTCTTCCGCACCGCGCCCAAAAACGCATGGATCTCCACCTTTTAAGCGTGTAACAATTTTACCTTCAAGTGCTTTTTCAATTAATAAATCATGAATTTGATCTTGAATGAGGTGATGCTTTCCTGGGGATTTACCACAAAAAATAAGTTCTGCGCCTTCTTTTGCATGTTCCAATAATGATGGATTCACTAGACGATCATATGCAATGACATCTGCTTTTTGAATGCACTCTAGGCCATAAACGGTTATTAGTTTAGGATCACCTGGGCCTGCACCTACTAAATAGACTTTTCCCGGAGTCATTGAATCGTCCCCTTTTTTAATAATTTCTCAAACAGTTGATTACGTTCTTCAATATGTTTTGTTTTCGTTAGTGTTAAAAATTGTGAGTCTAGCAGTTCCTCTAATAGAACACTTTTTTGCATTGGATCTGGTACTTCGTCAATAATTTGTCGTCTTGCTCTTTGTAAGAATAAAATATAATCTTCATAAGAATCATCATATTGCTCTTCCAATTCTTTTTTAATCTCTTTCGCAAGTTTTGGATTAGCACCTGATGTTGATACAGCAATTGTTAATGGACCACGTCGAACCACAGAAGGAACAATGAATTGACTGAGTTCTTCACGATCAACAATATTACAAATTTGATGTTTGCTAGCAGATTGAGCTACCAATTCATTTATTTTAGAAGAATTAGTAGCAGCAATAATCAAAAATGCATCGTTTAAATCATCTGGTGCAAAATCTTTTTTTCTCCATTGAATGGTGTTTTCTTCGAATAATCGTTTGAGTTTTGGTGAAATTTCTGGGCTAATAACAGTCACATGTGCTTGAGCTTTTAATAGGCTAGCAACTTTCCGTGTAGCAACTTTCCCTCCACCAACAACTACAACTAGTTGATTTTCTATATTCAACATCATAGGGTAATAGTTAGCCATTAGTTTCCACGGCTTTCTTCTGATATTCTTTACATTGCTCAATCCATTGCACAACTAGTTGTGGGTTAGATGCAAAGTGAAAATGTGTATAGCCAGCGATTAAATTATCATGCAAATAACCTTCTCCCTGCTTTTTAAAACGGCTTTTTGTTTCATAGGCATAACTGCTATTTTCTGGTTTTGAATAAGTTGAATAATGAAATTCATGCCCTTTTGCTTCTTGACCTTCACGGATTAAAAAATTCCCTTTTACACCAAAAATTTCGCGATATCCTAATGCAACTCTTTTGGTTTGCATCTGTACAGTACCTGGAATAGAACCAACCATTTCAAAGCGATTTCCTTCAGTAGTGAATATTGCCTCCGTAAGGAACATAAAACCTCCACATTCAGCTAAAGTAGGAATTCCTTTGGAAATTGCATTATGTATGGATTCTTTTACTGCAGTTTGATGTGAGAGCTCTTGTGCAAATTCTTCAGGAAACCCCCCGCCAATATATAGTCCGTCTGTATCAGAGGGAACTACTTCGCCTTTTAATGGAGCGAAATACTCGATCGATGCACCATTCGCTTGAAGCAATTCGATATTTTCCTCATAGTAAAAATTAAAAGCCGCATCTTTAGCCACTGCAATCTTCACTTGTTGATCCTTTTTTGGTTCGAACATACTTGGTTGAATAGCAGAAAGTTCACAAGTAGTTGATAGCTCATAAATTTTGTCTACGTCAACTGTTGCACTAATCAAATCACCTAATTGTTGAAAGAATGGTTGTAGTTCTCCACGTTCGATTGCAGGAATCAATCCTAAATGTCGACTAGGCATTTCAATATTTTGTTCTTTTTTCAAATAGCCTACTACTGGAAGGCCACATTCTTGTTCAACTGCAGCTTTTATTATTTGATAATGCCCTTCACTTCCCACATGATTGGCAATTACACCTACTATATTGACGTTCTCGTTTAATAGTTGGAAGCCTTTAACAATCGCAGCTGAACTACGAGCTATACTGCCACAATTGACAATAAGTAATACAGGGCTTTTCGTTAAGATGCTTATTTCAGCTGTAGAACCTTTATCTTCTAATGGCGATTTTCCGTCATAGAACCCCATTACGCCTTCAATAATTGAAATGTCTACATCTCTGCTGTTTCTTTCCAAAATGTCAATGACCGTTTTTTTATCAAACATCCAACTATCTAAATTACGAGATGGTCTACCTGTAACTGCAGTATGGAAAGTGGGATCAATATAATCTGGTCCACATTTGAATCCTTGTACTTGATAAGCTTTTTGTTGTAATGCCGCCATTAGTCCAATTGTAAAGGTTGTTTTACCGACACCACTACCAGTACCAGCAATTACTAATCTATGTGCTGACATCTTAATTTCCTCCTTTACTTGTTACATCAACGCAACGGATATCGTAGTATTGCCTGATTTTTTCTTTACCAGCTCTAACTGGTCTGCACCAGAATAAATTCTCACTGCAGGTTCACTAACACCATATACACCTGTATATTTAAATACTGTATCTGAAGGTGCTTCGATTGTCTGTGCATTCAATTCTTCTGGTTTATAATAGACAAACTCCCAACCATATTTTGTAACAACTTCTAATAAACCAACTTCATCTTTTTTCAATTCAATCGTGCAAAGAGCTTTTACACTTTTTATCGAAATTTGAAGTTCATTTAACGATTCTTGAATAACTTGTTCAATTTCTTCAGCAGAAGTTCCTCGATTACATCCCATACCGATAACAACATTTTTAGGTCGGTAAAGAACACCATTTTCTAGGATTTGTTCTTCTTCATGTGATAACATTCGATGAGTAATAACAAGGGCAGCATTTGGCTTTGCGTTTATTGCTTCCTGAATGGATGGATAAATCTTTAAATTTTCTGGTATTGGGCTATCCAAATGCCACCAATTTTTTTCACCAGATTCTTGAACAATTGCAACATGTTCTTCATTTACAACTGATGCACTAACGGGTGTCAATTTCTCAGAAGAATCCCATTCCCAACCAAAACGTGAACCAAATAAATCAACAGGGATAGTTTTTTGTACATCAGAAGCAGTGGTAATAATCGCACGAGCATCTAGGACATGAGCAACTTCATGTGTTAATTGGTTTGCTCCACCTAAATGACCCGAAAGTACACTAATGACATTTTCCCCACGATCATCAATAACAACAACAGCAGGATCTGTCTTTTTATCCTTTAAGATTGGTGCTATCATTCGAACTACTGCACCAAGAGAGATAATTAGAATGATCCCCTTATACTGATTGAAAAGAGAAGGTAGAAGCATACGCACACTACCAGTAAATAATTGAATGTGCTTCGCTTCTTCATCTCCTTGTTCAAATTTACTCATATAATATACATCTGAATGAATAAAGGAACTATTTAGTTTCCGTGCCAGCTGTACACCGTGTTTTGTAATGGCCACAATTGCATATGGATTTTGCTGGTCAATTTCCGGTAGTAATCCTTCTTGTAACTCGATCATTGTGGTTTCACGCCTTTTCTAAAACCATGTGTAAATGTAGCATCATATAATTTTGAACGATACTCATCCTTGTCATGGATAGATGGATCTAATGCCCAACCAGCTAAAATCATTGCATGTTTACGAATACCATTTTTACGCATATCTTCATCTAAATTTGCTAATGTTGTTCGAACGATTTTTTGATCCGGCCATGATGCTCTTTGTACAACAGCTACAGGAGTATCATCTGTCCAACCAGCATCCTGTAATTCTTTCACGATTTTCTTCGTTAAAGTAGCACTTAAAAATAGCGCAATTGTACAATGATGGCTTGCCAAGTCACGTAATTTTTCAAACTCTGGTACTGGAGTACGACCTTCTGCACGAGTTAAAATCAATGTTTGTGTTAAATCAGGAATGGTTAATTCAGCACCGACTGCTGCTGCAGATGCAAATACAGAGCTAACGCCAGGTATTATTTCTGCATGGATATCTTCTTTTTTTAGTAATGCCATTTGTTCCATGATTGCTCCATACATGGCTGGATCTCCAGTGTGAATCCGTGCAACTGTTTTCCCAGCATTTACACGGTTAACAATTGTTTCTACCATCTCTTCTAAATGCATACCTGCTGTTTTTATCACTTCAGCATCTGCCTTTGCTTTAGCAATCAACTCAGCATTTACTAGTGAATCAGTGTACATAACAACATCAGCTGTTTGTAAAATATGTAATCCTTTAACTGTGATTAAATCAGGATCCCCAGGTCCGGCACCAACGATATAGATTTTCTTCATTTATTTACGCACCACCATTAATGTTAAATATTCTAGTTCTACTCCATCTAATTCATCCATGGACCAAATCACTTCTTCCTCAGAAGTAACTTTCGTAACGACTGATGCTTTGTCTAGTAGATTTAAATCTCTTAATACTTCAATCATCAAATCTATGACTTTTGCAACTTTGATAAACACTACTGCATCATGATCTTCAATTGCTTTACGCATTTCATCATAATCATCACGTGCTGGAATGATTGCAACATGGTCATCACCATCTGCTAACGCAATACCTAATCTTGATGCAGATCCATTAAAACTTGAAATACCTGGTACAGTTTTTACTTCAACATGTGGATGAAGTTCTTGCATTAATTTCATCATATGAATGAATGTACTATATAAAAGTGGATCGCCTTCCGTAACAAATGCTACATCTTTGCCTTCTTCTAATTTGCTGTAAACTACATCTACAGTATTTCTCCACTCTGCATCTAAGATCGCTTGGTCTTTCGTCATTGGAAAAACTAAACCAAGCATTTCTTTTTCACCCGGCTGAATGTAAACATCAACAATCCGATGTGCGTAGCTCTTACTTCCTTTTCTTTTTCGAGGATAAGCAATTACTGGCGTTTCTTGAATTACTCGAAATGCCTTAACAGTAATAAGCTCTGGATCACCAGGACCCACCCCAAGACCATATAATGTGCCGATATTAGTCATCGTTTTCTTCCTTTCGCATTGCAGTAATAATGTAAATTGGGTTTAATGGTGAAAATCGGTTCATCCCTAAAATTGGTTTGTTATGAGCCAATTGTGCATGTAAAATATTCGTTTCAAAATTCAATTCTTTAAAACATTCAAGTGCTTTATATAAGTTTTCAATGGTTGCTGCATTTAAAACGATTCGTCCGCAGTCATTTAAACGATCACAACAAACTTTAAGTAAGTCTTTCATATTGCCGCCTGTTCCGCCGATGAAAATCGCATCTGGATTAGGGAAAGAGTCTAATCCTTCTGGTGCTTTGCCATGAATAGCGGTTAAATCTGTGCGGAATTTATGTTGATTTTCAAAACAGTTTGCAAGATCGCCTTCATTTTTTTCAATGGCAAATACTTGTCCATCACGCGCAATTTTTGCGGCTTCTATTGCCATCGAACCTGTGCACGTTCCGATATCCCATACAGTGCTGTCTTTTTGTAAATGCATTGCATGAAGACTTAGCACACGAATTTCCTTTTTGGTGATTAAGCCTTTATCAGGACGTCGTTGAGAAAATTCATCATCTGCAATTCCGAGAGCCCATTTAGGTGATGATGCAATTCGTTTTAAAATCACAACATTTAAAGGAGAGAAAGTACTTTCTTGCATATCTTCTAACGAATACCATCCTGTTTTTTCGTTCTCACCTTGTAAGTTTTCTGCTACAAATGCTTTATACTCAGTCATCCCAAATTGAAGTAAATACTCAGCAATTGCACTTGGATTATTTTCTGCATCCGTTAATAACGCAATTTTGTCGTAGCCATCAATCTTCTGAATTAATCCTTTCATTGATCGACCATGTACACTTGTAATATAGGCATCTTGCCAGCTTTCACCGATTTTAGAAAACGCTAATTGTATGGAACTTACGTGTGGATATACTTCTAAATTGATTTTTTTTGATAGATAGCTTCCAAGTCCATAGAACAGTGGATCTCCTGAAGCTAATATGACGATATTTCTTGTTTCATTTTGGATAATTTCGACAAGTTTCTTTAAGCCGCTTTTTACCGTAATTTTTTCACCAATATAATAAGGAAAGAACTCTAACAATCTTTCGCCACCAATGAGGACTTCACTTTCTTCTATCCACTTAGCATATTGGGGTAATAAACTTGCTAGGCCGTTGTCTCCTATGCCGATTAATTTAATCGATTGTGTCAATTCCATCAGCCCTTCCTAATAATTCACCCTTCATCGAGTAAATAGTGGTATCCATCACGAGGCCACCTTTTACATGATTTAATGAGGATATACAACACGCTTCACATAAATGATCGAAGAAACGCTTATTACCAGTCTCAAGCATAATCTCTCCGACTTGTGAAGCTGTGTTTGCAGCTGAAACCTGTTGAACGATTTCGCTAGTTGCTCCAACGTCTTCTGCTAATTGTGCTAAAAATTCAAAGTTAATGGGCGCACTTTTTGAATGGACCATCATCACGCCTTGTGCTACTTTTGAAAATTTCCCCATCATTCCTACAAGAGAAACTCTTTTTATGCCCAGTCTTTTACAATGTTTTACGGCGAAACCTACAAAGTCGCCCATTTCTATAAAGGCTTCCTCAGGTAATCCTTCATATTGTTTCATGGCATATTTTTCACTTCTACCACCTGTTGTCATGACTACATGATCATTGCCAGTTGCATGTGCTACGCTAATCGCTTCTACAATACTTGCCATGTAGGCTGAACTTGAAAATGGTACAACAGTGCCTCTTGTTCCTAATATAGAAATGCCACCGATAATTCCTAGTCTACCATTGAGTGTGTTCTTCGCGATTTCCTCTCCATCTGGAACTGAGATAATCACTTTAACACCTCGGGCTATTTTGAACTCAGCTAATGTTTCTTCTACTGTTGAATAGAGCATTTTGCGAGGCACAGGGTTAATCGCTGCTTCACTAACTGCTACTGGAAGACCGGGTTTTGTCACGCGACCAACACCAATTCCTCCGTCCAAACAAATACCAGGTTCATCTTGCCAACTAACAGTTGAAACAATCAAAGCACCATGCGTTGCATCTGGATCATCTCCACCATCTTTGATTGTTTCGCAACTTACTGTCTCGTCAGTAAATGAATTCTTTTCAATTGTAAATGTTACGTCTCGCCCAATTGGTAAATGTATCGTAGCTGTTTCTTGTGCTTCACCAGTAATTAGGGCCGTTAACGCTGCTTTTGTGCAGGCTGTCGCACAAGCGCCTGTTGTGTAGCCATGACGCATTTGCGATGGGTCTTTTTTATTTTTCTTTTGCATTAAGCTTGATCAGCTAAAATTGAAATGGCATTTAATGCTGCTACAGTTACCGTACTTCCACCTTTACGACCTAAATTAGTGATAAATGGTACCTCTGTAACCTTTGCCAATTCATCTTTAGATTCAGCAGCTGAAACGAAGCCTACAGGCATACCGATGATTAGATCTGGTTTTACTTCGCCTTCTTTAATTAATCGAATAAGTTCTAAAAGTGCAGTTGGTGCATTACCAATTGCATAAATCCCACCCTCATGTAAATGAGCTGCTTTTTGCATTGACATAATGGCACGAGTAGCACCTGCTTCTTTTGCAGCTTTAGATACATCTTCATCAGAAATATAGCAATAAACATCACCACCATATTTTTGGAAACGTTTGTGTCCGGTACCCACTTGAATCATTTGTACATCTGCAATAACTGGTTTTCCTGCACGTATGGCTTTAATCCCAGCAGCAATAGCATCTGGATGGATCATCACACTACGGCCTAAATCAAAATCTGCTGAAGCATGAATAATGCGACGAATGATCTTCCACTCATCTTCTGTAAAATCATGTGGGCCATATTCTTCTGCGATTGTTTCAAAGCTATGCTCATAAATTTTATCTGGGTCAACTGTAAGTGGTTTGAAGTCTGTTTTAAAATCCATATTATTTCCTCCTAGATAGTTAGTTTTGAAGTTAAATCTTCTATAACTCCCTCAAAACTTGAATGCATATTTTCATATTGTATTTTCGGTCTTGCAATCATTATCGTTTCAATGCCACACTCTAGTGCAGCCTCTAATTTTTCATCGACTGATCCTACTTTGCCACTTTCTTTTGTAATCATTAACGTGACTTTGTATTGATGAATAAGTGCGATATTTAACTCTTTCGAGAATGGTCCTTGCATTGCAATAATATCTTTTTGTTCTACACCTAATGATTGACATTTCTCCATGTTGTCAAGTCTTGGTAGCATTCGTGCAATCATTCTAGTATTCTCTAAACCTACTAGACGTTCCGTGAAAACCCCTAAAGTCTTACTACCTGTTGTTAGCATAATAACGCCACGTTTTTTAGCTGCTAATGTTGCTGCCTCCTCATAGTCTTGAACTAAAGTTACTAGAGGGTTACTAAATGCATGGCTTGCTCGCTCATAACGTATATAAGGAATGCCAGAAGCATCTGCTGCAGAAAGTGCATTTTTTGAAGCTTCTTCAGCGAATGGATGACTTGCATCGACAATTGCTTGAAAATAATTTTCTTTAATAAAATCTGTCATTTGTTCTGAAGTTAATCGACCAATTTTTGTTTGTATACCAGCTTCATTTAAGCTTTTGGCAGCCGATTCAGTTACCACAGTTGCTATAACATCCCAACCGCTTCTTTTCATTTGAATTGCTAATTCTCTCGCATCACTTGTTCCAGCTAACATAAAAATCATTTTTCAGTACCCACTAGATGGTCATCGTGGTGATGATGATGATCATGTCCGTGGTGGTGATCATGTTCGTGATCGTGGTCATGGTCATGATGATGGTGATGTTCTACAAATTCAGCAGCATTTATACGATATTGACAAGTATCGCAATTCATCTTTACATCACCTTGTAATGATTCAGCAACACGATCATTTAGTACGGTTTTAAGCGTAGGATGATAGCCAAAATAATTCGCTAATTTAACATCTATTTCTGGATGTATTGATGCAAAATCAGCACGCATTCCTTGCATTCTCTCCATTAAGATTCCCGTGAAAAGGAAGTATGGCAACATGATAATTTTCTTTGCCCCAAGTTTTACACATCTTTCAATTCCTTGCTCAACTGTTGGGAAAGTAACACCCATAAATGCACTTTCAACTGTTAGCACATCTAATTGTTCCCATAACATTCGAGAAATTTTATAGAAATCACTGTTTGCATCCACATCACTACCGCCCCGAGCAATTAATAAAATAGCTGTATCTTCATTCTTTTCTTCGATTGAAAATCCTACTTCAACAAGACGTTCTTTCAAAATATCAAAGATTCCTTCATGGACCCCCAGAGGTCTTGAATAGACAATCTTTACATTTGGATATTTTGTTTTTCCTTCATCAATTGCTGCAGGGATATGTATTTTTGAGTGACCTGCTTGTAATAAAATGATTGGAACTACATGAATTTCAGTTGCGCCTTTTGCAACGCAAGTATCAATCCCTTGAGAAATGTCTGGTGCAGCAAATTCTAGAAAACAGCTTTCAACTAGTAAATTTTGATCTAAAGTTGGTTTCAACTGTTCTACAAATTTTGTAACTTCCTCATTTCCTGCTGCTAATCTACTACCGTGTCCTACAAATAAAATGGCTTTCATATTTTTCCTCCTCAAATTAGTCCCCGCAAGGTGCTGGTTCTATATTAATTTTTGGTGCAATATCTTTGTAAACGAAACCTTGTATTTGTTTCACTCTTTTGAAATATTTAAATAGTCGCTCATTTGGATGTGCGTTTTCTTTATACTCTTTAATAATGTTTGTTATAACTTCTACGATATCGTCTGGTTCAATTCCTTCTGCTACAGCTTGTCCAGGGTGAGCAGTTCTTCCAACTGGTTTAGCTCCTAAAAACAAATCAAATTTCCCTTTTCGATGAATAATCCCAATATCTTCAGTTACCGCTTTATAACAAGCCATGCCGCAACCATTAAATCCAATTTGCAACTCTTTCGGTAAATCCATACCACCTAATTTTTCTTGAATTTCCTCAGCATATGGAATTCCTGCTGTTTTTTCACCATCACAGAAATCGCAAGCCTTTAATGTAAGAACATCTCCTACAGGTGAAAGAAGAAATCCAACTCCTTGTAACTTTTTCGTTATACTATTTGGATTTGAAGTGGGGATTTTTAATACAATTTGATGATTTGGTGTATATTCCATCGTACCTTTTTCACCCACAACCATTGCTAATGTCATCATTTGTTCAGGAGTAAACTTTTTATTAGCAACACCTGGACTTACAGCTAATTCGAAAATTTCTTCAAAATCCTGATGAACATATTGTGTTGTTTTTAGATCTTCACTTGAAACACGTTCTAACGCTTTCATTGCCATTTCATATGAGCTAACTTTGGGTGGTTCCTGCTTAATAGTTTCAACCTGTTGAACATTTTTGACTCTATCAGCAACTGCTACAGAAGATTCTAATCGTTGAACACCAGTGTTTTGATCCATTGCCCATGGTTCAGCTTCTTCTCTCAAACGCTGATGAGGTTTTAATGCTTGTTTATCTGTGTTCAGCGTGTATTTTCTTTGGTAACCGCGCGGTGTAATCATTTTATTATCATAAAGAAATGTTGAAGAATTCCCGATGATGACTGTTGTTAACATTCCGATATCGTGTTCTAACATTTCTTCAAGATTCGTGATGATAATATGTTGTCGTTCACGATATGCACTTTTTACCAGACCAACTGGTGTATCTGGAGATCTGTATTGAAGAAGAATGCGCTGTGCCTCTACTATTTGGCGAGTTCTACGTCCACTGCGAGGATTATAGAGTGCGATGACAAAATCAGCCATTGCTGCAGCTTCAACTCTTTTAGCAATTAAATTCCATGGTGTTAGATGATCACTCAAACTAATAGTGCATGAATCATGCATAATAGGAGCTCCAAGCAATGAACCACATGAATTTATGGCAGATATACCTGGTATAATTTCAACTGGTACTCCGTTTGCTTCAGTCCAACCTTTTTCAATTAAGACCTCATATACTAATCCAGCCATACCGTATACTCCAGCATCGCCACTCGAAATAACAGCAACCTTTTTACCAGCCTCTGCTTGGCGTACAGCTTCCTGAGCTCTTGATACTTCTTCTGTCATTCCTGTACTGATCACTGATGTTTCATTTGTTATTAAATCTTGAATCAGTTCTACATATGTCTTATAACCAATGATAAAGTCACTGTCTTGAAGCGCTTCCACGGCTCTTGTTGTAATATGTTTAAAATCCCCAGGACCAAAACCAACGACATATAGTTTTCCTTGTTGAGTCATGCATATCTCTCCTTTATTTATTTTTATCGATTCCGGTTATGGATGCGACTTCGGGATTTAATATCATTTTTCCATCTATTGTGCGATAGACTGTATGTTGGTTATTTTGTTGCGCTAAACAATCGCGTACAATTTCGCGACCAGTATCAGTTGAAGATGCTTTGTACCAACTTCCTTGAGGATATGCAATAACAATACATGCATCTTTACAACGTCCATTACAACGAGTCCTAGTTGTATGGATTTGTTCGTCCATTTCGAGTTCTGAAATTTCATCACGTATTGCTAGGGTTATTTCTTCAGCTCCTTTACGCATACATGAACTACCATTACAAATAAATAAATGACTTCTCATCCCAGATAAATTCCAAGTGGTCATATTTGGCCTCCGATTCAGTGAAATATGGAGGAGTTAAAAGGCAAATAAAAAAACCTTAATTCCAAGAATTAAGGTTTAAAAACTAGATAATTCAGAAAATAGCCGAATGTAAAACAAAGGCATTTCTCATTTATAGTCTTTACCTTTCCCTCCGAAAAGTATTGTACTTCCATTTTTAAAAGCAGGTTTCCTGGCTCACACTTCACTTTACTCTGATCCCTTCCCAGTCATTAATGACCAGTGAGTTTGTATCATTTCATCCATGTTACAGTAGCGGGGGCTGCATCGGATTCTAACCGATTTCCCTATTATCCCTTTGAATAAACAAGGGCACTTATAAAAAAATATGTAATTGTATAATTTAGTAAAATTAAAACTGTCATTATCATATACTATTTTTTCACAATTTGAAATAGATATTTTTTACTCATAGATAAATTCTCAAAGAAGAAATGAATGATCAAGTAAAATATTTCTTAATTTTATTTATAGTTCAACTCGGATAGAACAATCTTCTGTTTCCATACTTTCTATGTGAAAAATATAGTAGTATTGAAAATATAACCATGATACACTAGATTCGTAATCTAACAATTCAATAAACTTTATGGTGCTGAAGTATCACATTCAGCTGAAAAGGGAAGTTTGTGAAATCCAAACGCGGTCCCGCCACTGTAAAGACGAGTTATGTTTTTAAATACCACTGTCAATGATGGGAAGGTTAAAGCATAATGATGACTCTAAGCCAGGAGACCTGCCATAAAGTGTAGATTAATATCAGCCTACGAGGATAGGTGTGAGAATAGCTATGCTTTGTGATAAGCATTGTTTTACTATTCATCAACACTTCTTCTGCTCTGAAGAAGTGTTTTTTTATGTCCTGTTTGGTTAATAGGAGGTGCATTTGTTAAAAAACGAACGATTTAATACAAAAAAGGAGAATAGATACATTGATTTATTTTAAAAATCTAGTAAATTGGAAACTAATTTATTTCTTAGCAGCATTAATGATTGTGCCAAAGCCTGCCTTTGCCATGCACATTATGGAAGGATTTTTACCTGTTGAATGGGCTATTTTCTGGTGGGCTATTTCCATTCCGTTTTTAGTTATTGGATTCCGTTCAATACAAAAAACAATAATAGATAATCCAGAAACAAAAATGATGTTGGGTTTATCAGGTGCCTTTGCATTCGTTTTATCAGCACTGAAAATTCCTTCTGTTACAGGTAGTTGCTCACATCCAACAGGAGTTGGCCTCGGTACTGTTCTTTTTGGACCATTCGCGATGAGCATCGTTGGTTTTATTGTTCTTTTATTCCAAGCGTTGTTACTTGCTCATGGTGGATTAACGACTTTAGGTGCAAATACATTTTCTATGGCAATTGTAGGGCCACTTCTTACTTATGGAGTATATAAGGGTACAACAAAAATGGGATTATCCTTTTCATGGGCTGTTTTTCTAGCTGCTGCACTTGGCGATTTAGGAACATATTTAGTGACTTCGATTCAATTAGCACTTGCTTTCCCATCTGAAATTGGTGGTTTTTTAGCATCATTCACTAAATTTAGTAGTATTTTCGCACTTACTCAAATTCCTTTAGCAATAAGTGAAGGGATTCTTACAGTGGTAATCATGAACTTCTTACAAAAATACAATTTAGCAGAACTGAAAGCCCTGAAAGTATTTAAGAAAGGTGCTGAACAACAATGAAAAAAAATATATTTTTAATCGCAATAGTAGTTATTTTAGCTATTCTTCCACTTTTCTTTCAAAAAGGAGCAGAATTTGGCGGATCAGATGACAAGGCTGAAGCGGCCATTTCGACAATTGATTCTTCCTATAAGCCATGGTTTTCAAGTATATGGGAACCACCAAGTGGTGAAATCGAAAGTCTATTATTCTGTTTACAAGCTGCTATAGGTGCTGGTTTTATCGGTTATTTTATTGGTTACGCTAGAGGGAAACATAAAAAAGTAGAAAGTAAAGAAGAAAAAGGTAAGCATGTTACTCATTGATCAGTATGCTTATATCAATCGCCTAGCGAAAACACATCCAGTAGAAAAAATAGTGTTAGCATTATTCCTCTTATTATTCTCATTGACTGTAAAAGATGCGCTTATCTCACTCATTACGTTTTTCTTGATGAGTTCTCTTACAGTTTTGGTAGCTAAAATTCCATGGCAGTACTATTCGAAATTGTTATGTATCCCTGGTGTTTTCTTGCTTAGTAGTATGATTAGTATTTTACTCTCGTTCACTCAACACCCTGAACTAATTCATAGTTCTATTTGGCAATCTCACTTAATGAATTGGACTGTTTACATTTCAGCTCAAAGTGTCGAAATGAGTATTCAATTATTCTTTTCTGTATTAAGTAGCATAAGTTGTTTATATTTTTTAACATTAACTACACCAGTACATGAGCTCATGCATGTTTTAAAAAAATGCAAAGTACCTCAGTTATTAATTGAATTAATAGAGCTAACTTACCGTTTTATTTTCGTATTCTTAGAAAAATCAGTACAAATTTTCCAATCACAAAATTCAAGATTAGGATATCTTTCTGTAAAGCTAGGGATGCATTCTTTAGGATTGCTCATTTCTTCTTTATTTGTTCATGTGTTTAAGCGATCTAAGGAATTATCAATAGCAATGAATTCACGTGGTTATGATGAATCAATTATTTATCTTGAAGATTCTTACCAATATTCTGCTAGAAATTGGACGATTATTCTTATGATCTTTTTGGTAATCATTGTTGTTTTTATTCAGTTTGGAGGCATTCTAGTTTGAATGAATTATTCTTTGATATTCAGAATTTAACACACCGATATGCAGATGGAACTGTAGCATTAAATAATTTAAGTTTGAAGATTGCCAAAGGAAAAAAGATTGCCTTACTTGGCAATAATGGGGCTGGAAAATCTACATTCTTCCAACATTTAAATGGCATTCTTCAACCATCTTCAGGTCAGATTTTCTTTCAAAATCAACCAATGAAGTATAATCGAAAAGCATTACTAGCGTTACGCTCTCATGTAGGGATTGTATTCCAAGATCCAGATTCTCAGCTTTTTGCTGGTAATGTACGTCAAGATATATCCTTCGGTCCATTAAATCTCGGATGGCCTACTGATAAAGTAACTGAAATGGTAGAATGGGCAATGACTGAAACAGAAGTGACCCATTTACAAGATAAACCAATTCATTTCTTAAGTATTGGTCAAAAAAAGAGAGTTGCGATTGCAGGGGTGTTGGCCATGAATCCGGATGTGTTTATCTTAGATGAACCATCTGCTGGACTAGACCCTTACTATTCAAAGCAAATTTTACTATTACTAAATACAATTCATGCACTCGATAAGACCATTATTTTATCTACACATGATGTGAATTTTGCCTATGAATGGGCAGATGAAATTATTGTTATGAGTGATGGAGAAGTGATCTACCATAGTAATCCTTTTGATATATTCGAACAAGAGAATTTATTATTAAAATCTCATTTAGAAAAGCCATGGGTATTTGAAATGGCTAAGGTATTACAATCTAAAGATGTGTTGTCTAGTACCAATGAGTTTCCAAGAAACAAAGAACAATTAATACCATACTTGATTTAAAAATAAACATTACCTTATAGCTTCTATTTCAAATAAAAATGGCTATTCATAAAGTGAATGAAAAAACACTTTTGAATAGCCATTTTCTCTTTTTATTATAAGGATTGTTTAACAATCAATACTGCTAATATTAAATTAGTATCAACACAGGCGGACTCTTTTTGCGGGAAACCTGACAAACCTCCTCCTTTTGCTCAAATAAAAAATCAAAAATATCATCTAATGGTATCAATTTTATAAATCCATTTTTTAAATACGAACATTTTAACACATTAACTAATTCATATATGAGTGTTCCGCTACAGACGGCGCTTTCCACGGGCTTGGCTTCAATCTCCTCGTCACTACGTTCCTGCGGGGCTTTCAGCTCAAGCTTTTCCCGTAGGAGTCGCCGTCTTTCGCTCCACAATGAACAAAATTGAATATATTTAAATGTTCTATATTATATATAAATTTTGCATTATGAAATTGATTAAATATAGTTTTAATTTAAAAATCTACTATTCTCCAACTACTACTTTTGGCAATAACCCCTTAATAGATTCTTTATTACCTTCATGGAATGCTTTTACGATGGCACTTCCGACAAT
Source organism: Rummeliibacillus pycnus (assembly GCF_050459865.1). Taxonomy (GTDB): domain Bacteria; phylum Bacillota; class Bacilli; order Bacillales_A; family Planococcaceae; genus Rummeliibacillus; species Rummeliibacillus pycnus_B. Next base: position 128,548 of record NZ_JBCMNM010000017.1, on the reverse strand, counting down.
TACACCATCTGCCATTTCACCGATTTCTTCCACTTGTTCAGGTGTAGAAATACCAAAACCAGCTAAAACAGGAATATCACTGATTTCTTTTAGATTTTGTAAATGTTCCTCCAAAGATTGACCAAAATCATTGCGCACGCCTGTAATTCCATTCACAGTTACAGCGTATACAAATCCCTCTGCCGCTTTTGCAATTCGTTCAATTCTGTCTTTTGGGCTTGTTAAAGAAATTAGTTGAACTAGTGCAAGTGGTGAATTTATAAGCTTTGATTGGACAATATCCGACTCTTCAAGTGGTAAGTCTGGAATGATCAAACCACTAATTCCTACTTCTTCGCACTTAGTTATGAAATTCTCTATCCCGTATGCAAGAATTGGATTTAAGTATGACATTATAACTAAAGGAATTTGGACTTCCTCTTTAAACTGATCAATTTCTTCTAAAATTACCTTTAGATTAGCCCCTTCTTTTAGCGCTCTATTCCCTGCATCTTGAATAACTGGTCCATCTGCAACTGGATCGGTGAACGGAATTCCTAATTCGATCGCAGTAACACCAGCCTGTTGTAAAAATAGCACTTGTTTTCGAATAGCGTCTAATCCCCCATCTCCTGCCATTATGTAAGGGATGAATGCTTTTTGACCAACTTTCACTTTCTCTTCGATTGCAATTTGTAATGGTTTTGTTGTCATTATTCTTCACCTCCTAAAGCTGCTCGAACTGTCTCAACATCTTTATCACCACGACCTGATAAGCAAATGACTAGAATTTCATCAGGGTTCATATCTTTAGCAATTTCAGCAGCACGATAAATCGCATGTGCACTTTCTAAAGCTGGAATAATACCTTCTGCACGGGATAATAATTTTAATCCTTCTAGCGCCTCATCATCTGTCACAGAAGAATATTTAACGCGACCGATATCATGTAAATAACAATGTTCAGGACCAACTGCTGGATAATCTAATCCTGCAGAAATTGAGTGAGCCTCCTGGATAAAACCATTGTCATCTTGTAATAAGTACATATATGCACCATGTAAGACACCTACTTTTAGATCTGCAAAAGCTGATGCATGAAGTCCTGTCTGAATACCACTTCCTGCAGCTTCAACACCATATAATTTTACAGATTGATCTTCAACAAATGGGTGGAACATACCAATTGCATTACTTCCACCACCAAGACATGCTACGACAGCATCTGGTAGTCTTCCTTCTTTTTCAAGTATTTGTTTTCTAGTTTCAACACCAATGATTCGTTGAAAATCTCGTACAATCCTCGGGAAGGGGTGTGGTCCTAATGCAGAACCTAAAATATAGTGTGTATCTTCAACATTTGTTACCCAATAACGAAGCGCTTCATTAACCGCATCTTTAAGAGTACCCCCACCTTGATCTACAGAAACGACAGTTGCTCCTAATAATTCCATACGAAATACGTTTAAAGCTTGTCGTTTGACATCTTCCTTCCCCATAAATACAACACATTCTAAATCAAATAGTGCACAAACAGTCGCCGTTGCTACACCATGTTGTCCAGCTCCAGTTTCAGCGACAATTTTCTTTTTACCCATTCTCAATGCAAGTAATGCTTGCCCTAAAGCATTGTTAATTTTATGTGCACCTGTATGATTCAAGTCTTCACGTTTTAAGTATATTTTTGCACCACCTAATTGCTTCGATAATCGCTCTGCAAAATAGAGAGGGTTTTCGCGCCCTACATAATCCTTTAAATAATATTGTAGTTCTTTATGAAATGTAGGATCAGCAATTGCCTCATCGTAAGCTAGTTCTAACTCGTTTAATGCCGTCATTAAAGTTTCAGGCACAAACTGTCCACCAAATTTACCATAACGTCCCTTTTTTTGTTCATTGAGTTCTTTTACCATTTAGAATACACTCCTTTTTTACAGCATCTATAAAACTAGAAATAAGTTGGTTGTCTTTTTGCCCATTACTCTCTACACCACTTGAAACATCAACCATATACGGATGAGTAATCTCTATTGCATTTTCAACATTTGATGGATTTAAACCGCCTGCTAAAATGATTTTCCGCTCCTTTAATTTCGGATTATTCAGCAAATTCCAATCAAATGTCTGACCGCTCCCTCCTGCAAATTGTATCCCTGGTGCATCAAGCAATAAGTAATTCGTTTCATAATCTAAGGCTCTTTCTATATCCACTTGGCTTTTTACTGAACAAGCTTTAATCGAAGGTACTCCTATTTTCTTTATCTCTTCATTTGTTTCATTTCCATGAAATTGGACGATATCTAATGGAACTTCATTATATGCTTGCAAAATAAATTCAGCAGATGCATCCACAAATACACCAATTTTCAAAACATATTTTGGAATAGATTTTGCCAATTTCTTAGCTGTTTCAATTGAAATTTCTCTCTTACTTTTTGCAAAAACGAATCCTATCGCATCAGCTCCTGCCTGGACAGCAGCTATTACATTCTCTTCTTTCATCAATCCACATATTTTTATTTTGGTCATTTCACATCAACACCTTTTTGAACCTTGAGTGATTGTAAAGTTGTTTTAATATCACCACTACGCATTAACATTTCACCAACAAGAATTGCGCTTGCACCAAGATCAGAAACAAAATTTGCATCATCTAATGATTGAATACCACTTTCACTGATTAGCACACGATTTTCATGAAATGGGAAATGTTTTGCTATGGCTGCAGTATGTTGTAGATCTACTTCAAATGTTTTTAGATTTCGATTATTAATTCCAATAATTTTAGCATTCAATTCTAATGCTTTTTGAAGTTCTTGTTCATCATGTACTTCAACTAAAATTTCTAGATCTTGCTCGCTAGCATATTGATAAAGCGAACTTAGTCTTTCTTTTGATAGTGCAGCTACGATTAATAGGATGACAGATGCTCCATTTGCTTTTGCATAATCTATCTGTATTTCGTCTATGATAAAATCTTTGCAAAGTACAGGGATTTGAACAACTTGTGTAACTTCTTTTAAATCTTCAAACGAACCTTTAAAAAATGGAGTATCCGTTAATACAGAAATACATGCTGCACCCGCTTTTTCGTATTGTAATGCTTGTTCTACAGGGTTTACACCATTATTAATAATACCTTTTGAAGGAGAAGCTCTTTTAATCTCTGAAATAATTTGTAACTGATTCGCACCTTTTAGCAGTTCAAAAAGTGAAGGTTTCTTTTCCGGTTCAAAGCTTTGTTGAAAGGTTAATGCTTTTAATCTTTGAATCTCGTTTTCTTTTTCAGCTATGATTTTATCCAAAATTGTTGTCATGAGATTTTCTCCTTTCGATGTTCTTCACTGAATGCAATGACAGCTTCTAATTTATCAAGGGCTTTGCCAGATAAAATAGTTTCTTTTGCTAGTTCCACGCCATATTGAATTCTATCAACGAAGCCGTATGAAAATAACCCGATTCCTGTATTCAATGCAACTGCATCAAAATAGGCATCTCGTTTACCATTTAATAATTTTCTTAAAATAATCGCATTCTCATCAGGATTTCCTCCACGAATTGCTTCTAATGGTGCTTCTTTTAAACCAACATCTTCTGGTCGAAGTGAAAATGGAATTAAGTCCTCATGATCAACAAGTACAAATTGATTCTGTCCAGCTAAAGAAGCTTCATCCATTCCACCAGCACCTGTTACGACAATCCCCCTTTTTCGCCCTAGCATCTTCATCACATTTGCATATTCCATTAAAAAATCTTGTCGGTAAATACCTGTAAATTGTGATTCAAGATCAACTGGATTGGTAAGAGGGCCAACTAAGTTAAAAATAGTCGGTTTACCAATCTTTCTTCTTACTTGACCGATACGTTTTAATTTTGGGTGAACATTCGGTGCGTAAAGGAAAGTAACATTTTCTTTATCTAATAGTTCGAGTGTTTCTGATATCGTAAAATCTGTGTGAATTCCTAACGCTTCTAATACATCTGAACTACCTGCTGCACTTGAAATCTTACGGTTACCATGTTTAGTCACTTTTGCACCAGCTGCCGCTAATACAATTGCTGAAGTTGTACTAATGTTAAAGCTATTGCAACCATCTCCACCAGTACCACAATTATCCATATAGTTATTGATTGGTGCAGGAACCTCTAATGCAAATGATTTCATTACCGTTGCAAGAGCAGCTACTTCTTGTGAGGTCTCCCCTTTTTTTGATAAAGCAATCAAAAACTCTTCAATTTCTTCTAGGGGGGTATTATCCTGAAATATTCTATTTGAAGCATCTAGCATTTCTTCATAATACAGATGTTTATTATTCTTCACTTTTTCAATTACTTGTTGCATGCTCATCTCTCCTATCTCATCTCTACTCAACGTTTGATAATACAGTTAAGGATTTTGTTTTATCGATTGTCTCATTCAATTCTCTTTCGGGAATTGAATCCTTTACAATTCCAGCACCGGATTGAATGTGCGCGATACCATTTTTTATTAGCATAGAGCGAATTGTGATAGCGAAATCGATATTACCATTAAAACCTATATAGCCAATCGCTCCACCAAATATATTCCGATGTGATGTTTCTATTTGATCAATCAGCTCAATTGCTTTTTCTTTCGGGTATCCTGTAATGGCGCCTGCTGGGAATGTAGACATTAAAACATCTAATGAGTGATACAAAGGTGAAAGCTTACCCTGAAGAGAAGAGACTAAATGCATAACATGTTCAAATCGCTCAAGTTTCATATATTGTTTCACCTGTAATGTTCCAGGCATTGTTACTTCTAATAAATCATTTTTTGCAACTTCTACTAACATGGAATGTTCCTGTTGCTCTTTCTTGTTATTAAGAAGCTCTTTGGCAAGAAGTTGATCCTCTTCTTCTGTTTTTCCTCTTTTTCTTGTTCCGCCAACAGGGTTTGTTGAAATAACTTCATTTGTTACTTTAATAAGGCTTTCTGGAGAAGTTCCCAGAACGATATGATCGTCAAAATCCATATAATACATATATGGTGACGGATTTTGTTTTCTTAATTTTCTGTATATAGAAAATGGATTTCCTCTAAAATCGGCTAATTGAGATCTAGATAATACGATTTGATCGATTTCATCTTTTTGAATATATTCTTTTGCTTTTTCAATTTGTTCGATAAATCGCTCTTTTGACAGTTCACTTGAAAACGGTGAAAGTTGGTATTCTTCATCTTGTATAACAGTAGAAGGTGTTTGAATTTCAATAATGATACGTTCTAAATCTATTTTTTGTTGTTCAGGATTTACCTCAGTATGAATTATTGTCACTTCATCCTTCAAATGATCAAATACTAAAATCGTTTCATAAATATAGAAATGTACACTTGGGATTTGCATTGTATTTTGATGACGTGATTTGATTTTTGCATCATAAGAAATATATCCAACGGCACCACCTGTAAATGGAAATTCGGATGGTCCAATAATTCTAGGCATAACTCGTTTTAAAAGCGTAAGTAAATCTCCTTCGTAGCGATACTCTTTTCCAGAATGGAATTGTTTTTCGATTAAAGTATTACCACTTCCACTGTATGATTTAATAGGGTTTACTCCAATAATCGAGTATCTACCAGAATCCTTAAATTTTGAATCTGATTCGAGTAAAAATTTACGCTTACCTTTTAACCTTTGAAAAATTAAAATAGGTGTTAACAATTCACTATTAATCTTCTTCATTGTTGTACGGTAACTTGCTTGCTTTATCATCAAATAATCAACTCCTATTCATGGTCGATGGTTGAAAATAAAAAAAGTCCTCATGAAAGAAAAATCTTTCATGAGGACGATGTATACCGCGTTGCCACCTCAAGTTGAAGTATAAATACTTCCGCTTAACTATCCGTAACGAGGATTAGTCGTCATCTGCTACTAACAAAAGTGTTGACAGATGCTCTCATAAGTCCATTCACATACCACATTGATCAGCTTGCACCAACCGCTGACTCTCTAAACAATATAGAATATGCTACTACTCTTATTCTTCAATTTCTCGGCTATACTCAACTTTTCTAATCTCAACTCATAAGGCCAACCTCGCTACCGAAGTTGCTACCCCTTCGAACCAATTATTTATTGTAATCTTAAAGATAATCATTTCAATTGTCAACAATTATTTGCAATAAAATTGGCGAATATTTTCCAGTTAGTTAGTTCATGTGATGAAATATGAAGAATCTACTCTTAGACATACTCATATTTCCTTTGCCACAAATCAACAAAATGTAAAAAATATTAAAGTACAAAATTATGTAATTATATGTATGTCAAAATGAAACTTGTATGATAAAACATTCTATAAATAAAAAAACTATTTTCCCTTAAGAAAATAGTTTTTAAGAAGTATTGAATTTTACATCTGTTCTTTTAAAAATGTAATGAGTGCTTGCTGAACTTCAGGTGTTACACCGTGTCCGTCTTCAAATTGCTTAAACGTTACATTTGCACCTTGTTCTGTGAATAAATCACGACTAGCTTCACCCCATTGGAATGGAAGTACCATGTCCATTGTGCCATGTGAGATGAATATAGGCATATCCTTAACAGAGTGTTTACTATATTCGTTTTTAACAAAATCAGGAGTATATCCGCTTAAAGCAACAATTCCCGCTAATTTTTCTTTACCCATTGCTACAGCTAAAGATTTTGATAAGATCGCGCCTTGGCTGAAGCCCATCAAAAAGACTTTCTCTGCATCAATCGGGTATTCGGTAATGGCTTCTTCGATAAAATTCATAATATGAATAATGACTTGGTCAAATACAATTCGATGTGGTTTTCCAAATTCTTCGATAGTGAAAAAAGCATAACCTGGTGGTTGAAGAATCGGACCTTGCAGGCTAAAAATATGACATTGTTCTTTAATTTCATCAAGTAATCCAGGCAGATCTTGTTCATTACTTCCCATACCATGCATTAGGAAAACTGCTGGATATAATTTGCCATGCTCCATATCCCTAGGAGCTGAATGTATAAATGTAAATGGAGATTTCATAAATATCTTCCTTTCGAGACAATTTCAATTTATGATACCATACTATTTTCTAAAGTCCCAATAAGCTTTCTTGGTTTTCTACAAATTTCTGTCTTTTCATAGAAAAGAAATAGGAATAAGATGTATTATAAAGATAAAGAGATGGAGGCGTTAATATGGACAGTTTTATTCGAACAGAAAAACAACGAGATTTAATTGCTAAAATTGATCAACTCATTCCAATTTTTCAAAAACGAGAACCAGAATTAGATACACCTGGATCATTTCCATTTGAAAATATTAAAAATCTAATAAATATTAATTATTCTAAATTAACATTGCCAACAGAGTATGGGGGTCAAGGTCTAGGACTATATGAATATATTTTAGCGCAAGAAGCAATTGCTGAAGGATGCGGGTCTACAGCTTTGTCTATTGGATGGACGAACGGTACGATTTTAGAATATGTAGAAAGTCAGCACTGGAATTCTGATGCAGCAAACGTTTTATTGGGAGCAATTGAAAATGGAGGGCTAGTTAATACAGCTGCATCCGAAAACAATGCCGGCAGCCCTACACGTGGAGCACTTCCGAGAACAACTGTTGTACGTAATGGTGAAGAACTTGTTATTACGGGCGAGAAAATTTTTACAACTGCTGCTCCAGCATTAACTCATTTTATTATTACTGCGACAAATGAAAATAATGAAGTTGAAATGATATTAGTTCCAAGTAATTTAAAAGGCATTTCATTAAAAGATTCATGGGATTCTTTAGCAATGAGAGGTACAGCTAGTCAAACAGTGATTTTGGATCATGTTCGTGTACCAAATACATACGTCCTGCAGACAAAAACATCTCAACTTAAAGCAGCAAAAGGTTGGTTATTGCATATTCCCGCTTGTTACATCGGAATTGCGAAAGCAGCAAGAAATTACGCTTTAAAATTTGCGACTTCCTACATCCCTTCATCACTTGGAAATCCAATTGCAGAAGCTCCCAATATTAAACAATTGATTGGTGAAATGGAACTTACACTAACAACTGCAAGACACATGCTTTACGGAACTGTTGAACGCTATGAACAATGCAAGGATAAAACAGCATTTAAAGAACCACTTGATGTAACAAAAATAGAGGTTACAAATGCAGCCATGAAGGTAGTTGATCGTGCAATGCGAATTGTAGGTGCAAGAGCATTATCTGAGTCAAACCCAATGCATCGTTACTACCTAAATGTCCGGGCAGGTTTGTATAACCCACCAATGTCAGACGTTATCCAAACAAAATTGGCGAATGAAGTGATTGCAGAGTTTATGGAGAAATAGCTCGATTGATATGTGAAGATAGACGCAAAAGAAGAAAATAAATCCAAAGATTTATTTCCTTCTTTTGTTTTAACCTTAGTTAATTATATTAGCCATGATACCAACCTGTTTTACAGTTGATTACTTCAAGTTGTATCCAGCTTCCTTTTCCACCATATTTAATGTAATAAATATAGTATCCTTGTCCATCCGTAACATAAGCTTTTTCTAGTTTTGTTTTATCTCCTTTTGAGACATAATTTTTCTTTATTTCATTTAATGTTTTAGTTTTAATTCCAGGGGCCCATGCATATGGATTAGCAAAACTTAATTGACTTGTTTTAACATAAGCAGTTTTATTTTTATATTTAATTTTAGACCAACCATATTGTTTATAGCTTGGCCAGTCATATTGGTCTTTCCCAATTGCCACACCACCATAAACTTTAACAACACTACCTGCTTTTATTTTACCTATAGTTTTATAAGACGTCCCCGGAGAGGATTTTACAACAATTGTTTGATTAGCATAAGCTTTGTCATAACTTATTGCTTGAGAAGTTGTGGCATTTGTACTTATGAAAAACAATAATAAACAAACACCCGTGAATATAGATATAATTTTTTTCATAGTTAATCTCCCTACTTCAATATTGGTAATATTTTATCTTAAAAATAGATTATTTTAAATAGTTAATAATCTATTATTCCTGCTTTTTTACATTACGTTTTTATATCATTGTTAATTGATTAGTACTTGACATTCCTGTTAACCGTCTAACCGAATTAATTATGAAAAAGAATAATTTATAATAAAACCCTTATTCAAAAAATAGCATATGTTTCTTTTCTTCTTTGTAGTAGGACAATCTATCTTGTAATGTTCCTGTATGAAATTCAAATTTATGTCCGTCTGGGTCGGTAAAATAAATAGATTTCTTATCTTTTTCGTCTCTTATACGACAAGGTAATAAGTGAACTTTTAGTATTTTTAGTTTCTCTAAGGTTTTTTCGTAATCTTCTTCATCAATAGAGAAAGCAATATGTGTGTAGGATTGATGTATCTCATTACGTGGAATATCTTTTTCTACATTTAAAGCTAACCACATACCATTTAAATCAAAATAAGCTGTCGTTTTCCCTTTTACAAGTAATCGAGCTTCAAATACAGACTGGTAAAATTCAATAGATTTTTCTAAATCAGATACAGAAAATAAAAAATGATTTAAGCCCTTAATTTGCATAGGTTCTCCTTATAATAATCTTTTAAATGCCCCCGTTAATTGAAAAGGACTATCTCAATCTTCATCTAAATCACTATCAAAAAATGATTTTTTCTTTTCTTCTTTAATTTCTATCTTTTTCTCCAGTACCTTACCAATTATTGAGCTGTTAATACCTCTTCTAACAGCTGTTTCTATAACTATATAAAGTATAAATAAGCTAACTATGTAAATAACTATAGAGCTAAAAGTACTCATAATTCCCCCCAGTTACTTGATTAACAATTCTCTTTTAATTTCGGTTACTTACTTACTTACTTACTTACTTACTTACTCTACCTTCAACAAAATCTTCCCTTGATAATTTCTACTCTCCATTAAATCGTGTGCTTTAGCTGCATCACTTAACTTAAATACTTGTGCAATTGGAAGTTTCAATTGACCATCAGCAAATAATTTACATACTTTTTCGGCGATTGACGCTAAACGATTCGGATCATGTTTTCTTGTTGTACCTAAGCTGAAACCTTTTACATTTCGACAGCTTGAATGCACATCACTCGTTTTAAAATGACCTGCTTTCCCACTACTATTACCAAATTGAACTAGTGTCCCATAAAGAGCTAAACAATCTAAACTTTGACTCGTTACATCACCTGCAACTGAATCAAAAATAACATTTGCTCCTTTACCATTAGTCATTTTTAATACACTGTCTATAAAAATATCATATGTAAGAACTTCGTCAGCTCCAAGTTCCTTCACATAAACAGCTTTGGCCATATTCCCAACAACGCCTATTATTTGTTTTACTTTAGCCAATTTTGCTAGTTGTACAAGCATTGATCCAACGCCACCTGCAGCACTATGTATAACAATTGTATCTGATTCTTTCACTTGTCCAATTTCACGGATTAACATATATGATAAAATCGCAACAGTTGGAAATGAGGCAGCATCCTCAAATGATAAGGAATTCGGTATTTTATAAACAAGCGCTTCTTTTGCAACTGCATATTCTGAATAAGAACCATTCTTAGGAAAAGCAATAACGCGCTCCCCAACTGAAAAAGGACTATTTCCACTGACTCCTTCCACAGTACCGGCCATATCTAAACCTAGTATCATCGGAAAATCGCCTTTCGCTTTATTGCCTGAGCGATTTTTTATATCTGCATAATTTACGCTTGTATAAGCTGTACGAATGAGTACTTCATGATCTCCAATAATCGGTTTTTCGATATTTGTGTAATTTAATACACTAGAATCTCCAAATTCATTTTGAATAACTGCTTTCATAGATAGATCCTCCCTCATGAGTAATCAAGAACTAGGTTTTGAGATAGAAAAGAACTATGATTTTAGTCAGTTCTTTTCTATCAATTATTTAACTATTTAAGATTCTTCTATTTTAAATATTTAATAACCGCCATTTCTTTTCCGAAACGGTCACCATTATCTTCAAACCCTAAACTCTCATATAATTTATGCGCACCTAAATTATCTGGATGATAGCCTACTATGATTTTTTTAGCATTTGGTAAATTTGTTATCTCAGATATCATTAATTTTGTAGCGGCCTTTCCAATTCCTTTTCCCTGCCATTTTTTATCGATCATAATTCGATAAATCCAATAACCATCTAATTCCTCAAGAACAGAATTATACATTAAAAAGCCAACCATATTCGTTTCACTATAAATCGCATATGCTCTTAAAGTAGATTCAAATTTCGATTGGATTATTGAAATAGCATTAGGTTCGATAAAATTAGACTGATCTTCTGAAACTTCTAATTGACAACACTCATACCAATTTTCCGGATTTAACTTTACAAGTTTTACATTAGTCATTTAATATTCCCCTTCCAACGTTAGGGGGAAACGTATTTATTAAGAATAAATTAAACGATATCCCCTATTTCCTTATATTCAATAGCAATTAAAAACGTAATAAATTTCATAATGAACGCCCCCTTGAAAAATATTATCCTAAATATGAATCGGATAGTTTTATTATACTATATATCCAAAAAATCAGTAATTTTATAATAACCAACTTAAATGGATTAAAATAGAAAAATGAATAATGAAAATTAGATTGATTAGGAATTATATACAAAAAAGAAGCACATATCTTCAAGATATATGCCCCTGGAGGGTTAGCTCCTCTTTACTTGCTTTATTGAATATCTAACTGTACTTTTTTAAAGATCATAATTTAAACCAAGTAGATGGTACCTTTATTTTTGAATTACCACATTTTCCGGTGCAGCGTTTTGTAAAAAGGGGCTTGGTTCACCTATACTGTACAGCTGCAAATAATGCATAGCTCTCGTACAGGCAGTATAGAACAACCTACGAAGACTTTCATCTCCATAAACTTGAGCCGATGCATCATATATGATGACTGCGTCGAATTCGATACCTTTTGCCAAATACGCTGGCATGACAACAACACCTTGTTCATATTCAATTGAACCTGTCTTCACGAGTTTAATATTATCGATGTCACTGAGGGATCCATATGCAACAGTGCTTTCGGCAGCAGATTTACATATGATCGCGATCGTATTATAATCCTGCTTCCGTAACTCTTCGACTTTGGCAACTATGGAGTTGTGTAATTCAGTACGATTAGATATTTGTGTAAAGACTGGAATCTCACCATCTCTTTCAAAGGCCGAAATCCGCTCACCACCAGGTATGAGTCCACGTGTAAATTCAGTGATTGGTTTTGTGGATCTGTAGCTTACGCTCAAGTTAAACGTATCCGTTTCATCCTTTCCATACAAGCTAGAAAGTGTATGAAAATCAACCATTTCACTAGCATGGGCAAATATTGCCTGATTAAAATCTCCAAGTACAGTCATTTTTGCAGAAGGAAACAATTGCTTCAAAAACTCAAATTGAAACAATGAGTAATCTTGAGCTTCATCTACAAGTACATGCTTAATTGAGCGATTTGTTTCAAACCCTTGAATCAACTCTTTCAGAAGCAAAAATGGAGTAGCATCTTCGTAATACAGTTTCCCTTCATTAAGTGTCTTTATTGTCAAAGTGCAAATATCTTCCCACTCTTCAGGAATTTTCTCGGTATTCCACAATTCGATGCTTGCAGGATCAGTGAAAAGCTGTTTATATATTCCTATAAAATCGATAAAACGAAAAGTTTGTATCCATTTGCGGAGAGGCTTTAACTTCTTACGAACAATCATTTGTCTTAATAATTTGCTCTCGTTTTCATAATAATCTAACGAGTCCTCAGTAATACCCCTTTTTTTCTGTAAATAAGTAAATGCCTTTTGATACTCGTCTTTGCTAAGCAATTCCATCTCTTCTTGAACCCATGGCTTTATTAACTCGTGTTTTTCAATTTCATCTATTCGTATTTTTAACCATTCTTTCAATTTCTCAAGCCTGTTTTGAAATCGGAGCGAGGTGTTGCTGCTATAAAACGTATCCATGATTTGTTTGGCTGAAACAATTGTTTTACCTCTGAAATTTATTCCTTTAAATAACATGCCGGATATTTCAAGAGACTGTCTATATTTGTTAATTGTTTCAAAAAAACTGTTCGATGCCTTGAATTCAATACTTGAGATTCTTGTCTGGTAGAAGGGGTCATCCATTCCAGTTAACACATATTCCAATTGATTATAAGGATCTTCAACTTGGAATGAACTGCTCAACCGTTGATTTACGTATTCTTGGAATGTTACCTGTTGCATATTTTCTTCACCAAGTTCAGGCAATACATGGGATACGTAACTATTAAACATAGAATTCGGAGAAAATAGAATGATTTGATCGGCTTTCAATTTATTTCGATACTTATATAGTAAGTAAGCAATTCGCTGTAAGGCAGAGGATGTCTTGCCACTACCAGCAGCACCTTGAACAATAAGTAGTCGACCACGATCGTGTCGAATAATCAAATTTTGCTCCCGTTGAATGGTGGCTACAATACTTTGCATATGTTTGTTTGTACCTTTGCCAAGTACCTGCTGTAAAATCTCATCTCCAATAGTAAGATTCGTATCAAACATTGATTCGATGACTCCACCACGGATGATATATTGCCACTTTTGTTCCAACAAGCCCTGGACGATTCCTCCTGGTGTATCATAAGATGCTGGACCAGGTGAATAATCGTAGTAAACACTTGATATAGGCGCCCGCCAGTCGTAGATTAGAAAATTCTCTCCAGTTGTATCCATAAGCGTAGAGACTCCGATATAGATACTTTCTACTTCAGAAGTTCCTTTTTCGAGAAAATCAATTCTACCAAAATACGGTATTTCTTTCATACGATGCAATACATTTAATTTATCGAAGGAGTGTCTGTGGATACTTTGACTTACGGACAAGTTTTGAGCCTGTTGTCTTAAGCCAATAATTGTCTCGAGATAATCATCAAAAGTATCTGTGTTAACCTTTACTTCATCCCAAAAGTGTTTTCGGATATTTACCACTTCTTTTCGACGACTGCCTGTATCATCTTTTATCTTGATGATTTGCTCCTTGATCGTCTCCATTACACTATCCAATCGTTCCTGCTCCTGACGAAGTTCTGTGTTCATACCAACCACTCCTTAAAAAATGAAAAGTTTGATTTGACAAAAGAGAATATTTATTGTATAATTAAATTGCATAAGATATATCCTCTATAGAAATAAAAGTGTTTCTATACTAATTTAACACTTTTCCTCAATTTAATCAATGTAATTTTCATTTCCCTTCCTTAATTTTATTCTTAAATTGATCTGAATAATATTCCCCTTCAATTGATTAACACCAAATATGACTAAAATTCAAAATAACTTTAACCATTATTCCCTGATAAAAAAAGAAAATCTCTTTAAGGACCTCCAATTTCCATATTCGAAATATGTATTCAATTAACAAAAAAGAAACCACTAACTTAATAGGGTTTCCACGGTTATTAGATAATTTTTTTATTAATTATTATATGATTCAAATTGAAACACTAGCCCTAGCCCGGTATTTACTGAAACTCTAAAATTTCAATATAGTTTCCAAAAGGATCTTTAATAACATTAAATATCCCTGGTGGACATTTTTGAGGCTCTTCGAATAATAATTCAATCCCTTTATCCTTAAGCTTATTCATTTTAGTTAGTAAATCCTTAGCTTTTAATCCCAAAATAATTTGTGAATGATCGTAATAATCTAAGTTATTCAGTTTTGATACTTCTTCTACTATGATTGGTAGACCGTCAATATTAAGCTCAACCAATTGATCCCCATAAGCTTTTTCAAATTGAAAACCTAAATCTTCACAATAAAATCGTTTAGCTTTTTCGATATCATTTACCCTTATAGAAATCATGCACATTGAAAGACTCATATTTTCATTCTCCTATAATATTTTAAATTTTGTTATATCTCATCTTCACTAAAATCTACCTCTTACTTGCTTTGTTTATATTGAAAATCATTCTGATCTATACTAATTACTAAATAAGCATTGTTTTTTGAACAACTAGATACAGAATAGTCTATTTTACGCTGTTCTTTCTTTTCCTCTATAATCATTGCGCATACATCTTTAACTATTTCTTTTGAACCGTATTCATCATTAGAGCTATCGTGGAAATATTTTATATTTTCCCCATCATAATCTAAATCGATAAAGATCGGATCCCCTTCAACGGTATAACTAGTTACTCTTATTTTGTCTGGTTTTTTACCATGATAATTATTTAAAAATTGTTCGAATCGCTCAAAATTGTAAACAGTAATACCAGTTTGAACTACATCCCCTTTCTTAATAGCTTCTTCTGATCTATAGGACTTATCTTGAGAAATATGTTGAGAATTACTCTGGGTGCATCCAAAACAACCCATTATGATGAACAATAAAAAATAGAAAAAATAAGTATTCCTCAAATATTTGCCCCCTCATAATATTCGTCCAATAATAGAATTATAAATAAATTTGGGTTATTATACAAATATTACTATATTTTCAAAAAACAAATTCAGTTTTGTAACTGATCCAAAATTTATTGATATCAATCATGGGGTGAAAAAATGCTTGATTGTGATATTAAACAGATTCCTTATTTAGAACATTGTAAAGAAATCATCAAAATACATAAGGGTTATTCTTCAGATGAAAAATTTTTAGTACGAATCGATGAAACTCAGGATAATTTACTGCTCAAAGTTTTCGATTTAGAATCGATGGGCGCCAAGATTACAGAATTTAAGATATTACAAAAAATGAATAATTTAGAGGTGAAATGTTCGAAACCCATTCATATTGGAGAGTTTAAAGAAAAAGGGGTTATGGTCACTTCATATCTTGATGGTGTGGATGCAGAAGATTATCTACCACAATGCAGCGTAGAAGAACAATATGCTATAGGTGTTGAAGCTGGAAAACAGTTAAAGAAAATGCACCAACTTAATGCCCCCAATAACACGTCTTCATGGTATGAGAGAAAACTTAGAAAACATCAAAATTATATGGATGCCTATTTTAGGAATGGCATTAAAATAGAGAATGATGAAAAGGTAATCCAGTTTATTGAAAAGAATATTCATCTTATGAAAAATCGGCCAAATGTTTTTCAGCATGATGATTTTCATCCAAGCAATTTAATTATTCATCATCACAAACTAGCTGGAGTAATTGATTTCAATCGCTCTGATTGGGGTGATCCAATTCATGAATTTCTAAAGTTAGGTATTTTCAGTCGACAAGTAAGTGTTCCTTTTTCAAATGGTCAAATTCAAGGATACTTTGGAAATGTAAAACCAAATGATGATTTTTGGAGGCTCTATTCGCTTTACTTAGCAATGTGTGTATTTTCTTCTATTGTTTGGACAATAAAAACAGTACCTGATGAATTGGATGGTATGTTAACTAAAATAAACACCTTTTTAGAGGATCATCGCTATTTCAGCGACATAAAACCCAAGTGGTATATTCAAGGTTAATCAAAATACAACAAATATGGGATGAACAAAAAGTACTCTTCTACAGTTTATTGTTCTCTAGTATAATTTGTTTTTTTCTTAGATGCCAATTTTCTTTTTATATATAGACTATCGAGGCTTATAAAATACAATTTTATGCATAAAAACTTCAATTTAACTCAACCTATTTGTATTAAGTTATTATAAAAGGGTGAATCACGATGAAAAAATTAACCATTGCTGTATTTTCTTTTTATTTGTTACTTCTACAAAACATATATATTGCAAATGCTGCAAATAATGATTTTGAGAAGTACTATTACGATATCGGTTATAAGGATATTTCGAATGCTTTATCAGATAGTAGCAAACACTTTAAAAAGAATATTTCTCTGCCTTCACAATTACCGGAGTTAACCTTCACTCATGCGTTTGGAAGACTTAACGATTTAAAAGGTGAAGTAAATGATAACGTAGAATTCGAATTTCTAAATGAAAATTTACCGAACAACCATTTCAAAATAAACATAACCCCGATCGCTTTTAAAATGACCTTTGAAGAAAAAAATATTGAGCAAAAAGTGAAACTCAAAGATGGAAGTGAAGCTATTTTTAGTACCTCAATTATCGGTTTCAATACCTTAGTTTTCGAGAAAAATGATTTGCAATATATCTTAAGTATCGATGAGAAAAGCGAAGAAAAGATTACTTTAGAGAATTTAATTGCCATAGCTAATTCAGTAAAATAAAATTTAAAAAGATATTGTACTTATTTATAAATGAAAAGACTTGACTCTACGCTTGTAGAATCAAGTCTTTGTTGTAATACCTACCCAAAATTGATAAATCGCTAAAAACGTTTGAAATGTTGAAACAATTAAATATATTCTGTTATTAAAAAATCAACAATCTGTTATGTAAATTTGAAATTATTATATCTCTAAACAAAAGTAATCCTTTTGTAAATCGTTAAAAAACCCACTTGTTAATCTTTTAACTGATAATTTCCGGACTAAAAACACCTCAATTATTTTGTAAGTAAATTAGTAGTTACTCTTCATATTTACTTTTCCAATCATTATAAAAATCTTTGATTGTGGAATGCATTGCATTTAGCGTAATTAAAATCAGGTACAACATCATAACTGTTGCAATTTCCCCAGTGAAAAATGCAATAAATGCGATTCCGAATATCCAAAAATAAAACATAAATTTATTCATTTTTATATTTTGTCCTTTACTATTTTATTTTTTATAATAGAAACTATAAACATTTTAAATATACCATAAATTAGATTTCTTGTTATTTTTTTAAAAACCCATTAATTTTGATATTAGAATAGATGATAATATTCCAAATAAATCGTTCTATTATAATAATGTTTAATATTATGCAATCTAAATAATTAGTTATATCCCCCTACTGCATCATTAACCATTTTTTCAGTTGTTCCAACATAAATATCCGCAAACGCATATGGAGCAAGACCTAGTTTCATTAGCTACTCTGATTACAAAAAGCCGATTTCCTATACGCTAAGGAATCGACTTTTTATGTTCTTTCTTTTCTATCTCTTTAATGTAATGTGTATAATCAGTGTATTTTATTTCTTTACAGCATGAATGTAATGAATAGTCTCAAAGGCTGATAGGTAATCTTCTCGATTGTTAAAATACAGTTCATTAATTTTATCAGGTGATAAATGTTCATAAATGAGTAAACCTGATTTCTCTAACATTTTTTCTATTTCAAAGTAAGAAAAACATGATTTCATTGGTTCCCCGCCTATTGAAGCCATTTTCACCATATTTTCAACTCTATTAGACATTCCTTTTTCTTCAAATAGTTTTTCGTCCGCATAATCAAAAACGATCGAACTTCCTGGTGGAACCTTGGTGAATAAGTAATCTATTAATCTTGAAACTTCCTCTTTAGTTAAATAGTATGAAACACCTAAAAGACTAAAGAATGTCTTTTTGTTATCAAATCCTTTATCTATTAGGTTTTCATAAGACAACTTTT
Source organism: Rummeliibacillus pycnus (assembly GCF_050459865.1). GTDB lineage: Bacteria > Bacillota > Bacilli > Bacillales_A > Planococcaceae > Rummeliibacillus > Rummeliibacillus pycnus_B. Next base: position 110,067 of record NZ_JBCMNM010000017.1, on the reverse strand, counting down.
TGGTGAAGTCCATAGAAACAAAATGAAGGTTATTTGGGATATTTAAATTTGCCTCGTCCAATCTTTGCTTTTTAAATTTCTGTGTAGTTGGATGATCAATTTCGAATATTTCTAAGCTGTTTTCCAATTCTGGATGTCGGAAACTAAAAGTATCTAATCCAGCGCCAAGTATGACATATTGTCTTAATCCTAACGCTACCTCATTAAGTAATACATTTTCGCAATACGCAGCACGTGATAAGGCTATTGGAGAAAGTTGGACTTGAGTAATCCATCTTAATATTTCTTCTGTATTTCCCTCGAATCTTTGTGCGATATCTTTGTTGAAGAAATGTATGCCTTGAACCATATTCTCTTTGATATCATTGAATTCTTTCTCAGAAATTAAGTCTTTAGCTATATAATCATTAAAGATTTTAGGGGTATCAAATTGACTATGATAGGATCTGCCAAAAGCTGATATTAGCGAGGTTATACTTGACTCATCTTTCTTCATACAAACACACTCCTTCATTTTAGAACAAAAAAATAGGATTCCCCTGGCCAGGAGAATCCTATTATATATCGAAGAAATATAATTGTAAATTATAGCATAAATAAATTATTTTGTCAATTTTTTGATTGATCTGTTTTCGTATAAATATTGACACCTAAGAACTTTTTTTATTTAGATTGAGACAACAATTTATTTTTTTGCTTTAAAAATAGATAGCATCCAACTAATACCCCAATAAAAGATCCTATAACTCCATATCTTAGCACACGAATAATATACTCAAAAGGAGTCAAATAAGTTGTTTCAATAACTCCATTTCCTATAATTCTATTAACTTCGTTTTTAACAAATAATATAGCTATTCCTAACCCAATAATGAAGCCATACATTGCACCTTTTCTTAATAAAATTTCCACAAAATATCCCCTATACTTTTAAATTATGCTCTCTTCTTTTTAGGCCAAATAAAATAAGAGATAGTAAAAATAAAGTCAATACCTAACACTAGAGTCCAAACCTTTAACACATCAAATAACGCTTGAGTTTGTGAAGGATTATTTACTAAAAATATCATTCCCATTAAAAGTCCAGAACCAATCAGATATGAGAGTACGTGTTTTCCCCATCCTTTTAAATAATTCAATGCATATTGCATTCCGTATAATTTAATTGGTTTTGGTCCTTCCTTTTTTACGAAATAAAGAAATCTCTTATCAGCCCAGTTAATCATACTTTTTCCAAATACGATAGAAACACCTAAGTATATGGCTGCAATCGCATGTGCTTGTGTAGCAGTTGCTCCACGATATAAATCAATACTCGTAGTAATCAATAAAATTAAATCAATTACTGGTGTTAAAGCTAATAAAAATAATCCTAAGTTATTCAGCTTAAAAACATATCGTGTCACCAAACCTAAAACAATAACAATCCAAAACATAACTTCACATGCGACAATCATCCATGCAACAAAATTCAAAAAGCCACCCCTTATTACTAATCTTTATATGTATTCTTTTTCTTTGCTTTAAATATTTTCTTGAGTAACACCTCTAATACAAAAAAACATTGCAAAAATTATGTAAATCCTATACTTTCCTTATTTTAAAATTTCCTATATTACATTTTACAATTATTTGCAATAAATGTAAAATGTAATAATAAAGTGGTGTTTGTAATGAATTTGTCTATAATATGAGTTTTTCTTTGTGCAAAAATAAATTTAGAAAGGATATTTCCTTTGAAAAATCTAAGTTTATATTCATTATTGTTTAGCTTTTTAGGTATTCTTTTTTTATTTGTTAGTCAATATCTTGGAAATGTAAATGGGGATTTGAGTAAAGAAAGAGCCATTGCTACGATTATTGTTGCAATATTGGGATTCATTAGTTGGTTTATCAGCTTAATCCTTGGCATTATGGGATTAAAAAATCAGAAGAAGAAAACCATTCTAAGATATTCTGGTATGTTTATTAGTTTGCTTTTTTTATTTGGAATATTCGTATGGGGATTTTTATTGAGCTTTTCATTTTAACATTTATTCATAAATAGCTAATATACCATCCCAGAAGTTACAGATATTCAACCTTGAAGAAATTACAATATTAAAAGCCCGATTTCTCAGTATTAAATTGAGAAATTGGGCTTTTCATTACTACAGAAGAAAACTTTACCAAAATTAAATCATCAAAATTTCTCGAATATCCTCTTCAGTTAATGTTGCTGAAATTTTTTCATCCGAATCAATAATATTTGAGACGAGATCTCTCTTTTTTTCTTGCAACTCATTCATCTTTTCTTCAATCGTGCCACGTGCCATGAGTTTAATCACTTGAACTTCATTTTTCTGCCCAATTCGATGGACTCGGTCAGCAGCTTGTTCCTCAACAGCTGGGTTCCACCAAAGATCATATAAAATAACTGTATCCGCTCCTGTTAAATTCAACCCAGTACCTCCTGCTTTTAAGGAGATAAGAAATATGTCTCGCTCATAATCATTAAATCGATTGCATATTTCCACTCTTTCTTCTGAAGGAGTTTGTCCATCTAGATAGAAGAATGTCTGCCCTCTCATTGTGAGTTCTTTCCCAATTATCTTCAACATTTTCGTAAATTGAGAAAAGATCAGTACTCTTCTTCCAGAAAGTTTAGCTTCCTCTACAATTTTCAGAAGCTGTTCGAATTTTGCCGAGCTTCCCTTGTAGCCTTCTACAAACAATGCTGGGTGGCAACATATTTGTCTTAAACGCGTCAATCCAGCTAAAATTTTAATTCGATTTTTGCGAATGGTTTCCTTATCAAGATGTTTTAAAGTCTTATGTCGGAGCTTTGCTAAATAGGCCGCATAAAGTTTCTTCTGTTCAGGTAATAGTTCTGATGTCTCAAGTGACTCAATTTTTTGGGGCAACTCTGCTAACACGTCTTGTTTTAATCTTCTTAATAGAAACGGTCGTACTCTTCTAGCAACTGCTTTATTGGAAAGGTAGCTATATTCCCTTAGCCCTTGGAAAAGTTGTGGAAAGACAATATGGTATATTGACCAGAGTTCTTCAAGTGAATTTTCAATTGGTGTACCAGTTAAACCGAAAAGATGATCTGCTTTTATTTTTTGGGCTGCACGCGCTGTTTGTGTTGTCGGATTTTTAAAAGCCTGTGCTTCATCAAAGAATACAGTATGGAAGGTTTTGTCTTCATACCACTTAATATCATGTCGTAGTAACGAGTAAGATGTAATAATGACATCTACACCTTTGATATTCTTTTGAAGATGCTCTCGATCCACTTTATTCCCATCCATTACAATGACTTGAACTTCAGGGGCAAATTTCATTATTTCATGTAACCAATTGTAAGTTAGAGATGAAGGACAAACTATGAGAACAGGGAGACTTTTATCACGAATGCTTGAAAGTTCAGAAACAATGTATGTAATACTTTGAACAGTTTTTCCAAGTCCCATATCGTCTGCTAAAATTCCACCAAAACCATAACTAGCAAGTGTCTTCAACCATTTATATCCATCTTTTTGATAGTCTCTTACTACATTACTTAAACTTTGTGGAACTTCTATATCCAATGAACTTGGATGAACTAATTGATCAATAAACTGGCGGAAGGATTCCTCTATAGTGAAGATTTCCCCATCAAGAATATCAAGGAATTTAAGACCTTGAGTAACAGGCAGATTAAGACTTTCTTCAAAACCATCATCCTGAATAGGTACTTCATTTAAAAACGATAAATTTCTTCCATTTCCTTTGTTTCAAGCGATAATAGTGATCCATCACGTAGGCGATAATATTTTCGTTTTTCTTCAAGAGCTTCTAAAATTTCTCGAATCTGATCATCAGCAATACCATTCATCTCAAATTTAAATTCCAACCAATTCATTCGATCTTTTTGATGCTTGACTCTAATTTTAGGGAAGGCATTCTTTGTTACGATTCGATTTCGTACAGCAGTTGTCGCATATATTTGTACCAATTGTTGAAGTTTTGGAAGAACATGATATAAAAATTCATACTCTAGTTCCTCATTTTGCATATAATAGCCGCCCTCTGTTTTAGAAAAGCTGCTGTTCTCCATGAGTTCAAGTATTTTTTCTTCCTTATCTAAATCCCTAACTATCATTGGCCCTGTTGAAAAATTATGGCTTTCTAGTGGTTGAATCATGGCATTTTCATAATGGAACTCTAATCCAGCTAGTAAGCGATTGTGCACTCGATCCAAGTAAAGCTTAGCAATTAATGGCTCTTTCAAGGTCTTCTGAGTAACTTTTTTAGATACTTGTACTTCGCCAATTTTTTTTAAGCCAGGTACTATCTTGTTTAGAAAAAAATCAATCTGTTCATGTGAAATCGAAATGTGGTTTGAATCAATAGATGGTAACATTCTCTTAAGTTCAATTAAACGTTCCGTATCATTATCTTCTAAACAGAATACATTTCCTTCATATAATATACATTTATAAGCATCCATTATGGTCAGTTGCTCAAAACCTTTTATCGTAAGTTGGTAACCATTACTTTTCATTTCTTCTATTGTAAATTGAAGTGGTGGTGGTCCATTCAGTACTTGTAAACTCTCAAAAGATTGCCCATTATATTCAAGTTTGATCGGGGTATATTCGATTGATCTGATGAATCTGTCCCAAATGGATGGTGGAATCAGTAGTGTTTCATTACTACCTCTCCAATCAAAATCGTTTGGAAATGAATTTAAAAAGGTTTTTTCATCCTCTAAAATCTCGATAAGTTGTTGAATAACTTCATCTGATTTGTTTATAAAGCAATGAATGTTTGGATCATAACAAGTTATAGGAGATAACCTACTAGGTTTTCCTTGTTTTACATCTTGCAAGAATGCTCGAATATTTTGTACCTTCAAATGCCCAATATTCAGTTCTATTCCAAACAAATGCTGATCCTTACTAATAGATAATGGTTTAAGTATAAACAGGAGATCCAATACTTCTCTATTTTCAAAATGACGTTGATGTCCGCTAGATCTTTTTGTTGGATGATTAAAGATTTTCATGAAGTCTTCTGTAATTTCACTATTTTTAAATTGTTTTTTATTTGCATCGATCGGACTTGTTCCAAGTCGTTGATATTCACAAATGGCAAATAAAACAGCAGCTATGTGTTGACAACTTTTTTGAAAATTTTCTAACTTAGGACAGCTGCATGCTGTTTTCATTTTGCCCGCTGAATCTTTTTCAATCGTGACTTGAAAATCTTCCGTTCCATTTACTATTGCATCACAGTAATCATTTCTATATTCATTAAACGTAACTTTATTTGATCGATAAAAAGAGTCTCCTCTTTTGAAGGCAACGGTACCGCACATTTCTTTGATCATCTTGTGAGTTACTTTTATGTCCATGTACTCCCGCTCCTTTCTTAAGTCGATGGTAATTTTCTATTCTAACTTTGACTATATTTCTGTAGACGTTCCCATTTTATCATTTATTAAACATTCAAACTAACTATATCAGCTCATAAGAATAAATAAAAAGGTGCCTTCTACAATTTTAGAAAAGCACCAGAAATATTAAACTGTAATAATCCCTTCAAAAACGGTAACTGCTTTTCCTGATAATAAAACGCAATCATCTAAAACTTTAAGTTTTAAAATTCCGCCTCTTTCTGAAGCCTGATAAGCAGTAAACTCCGTTTTTTGTAACTTATTTTTCCAATATGGTCCTAAACAGCAATGTGACGAGCCATTTACATAGTCTTCCATAATTCCTTGAACTGGGGAAAAGAAGCGAGAAACAAAGTCGAATTCATTTGTATTAGATTGACTAGTAACAATCAGACCCCGAACTGGTAATTGAGCGATTAAATCAATATTGGGATTTAAATTTCTTACTATATCCTCAGATTCCACTTCAACGATATAGTCGAGCTTGCTTAAGCCTACATATTTAGGTGTTACTCCTAATGCCCTAACTAATACTTCAGGAGCTATTGTCTTTTTATCAATCATTATAGGAAACTGCAATTGAACCCAATCATCGATTAACTGTGCTTCAAGAACTCCGCTTTTTGTTTTAAAAGTAATATATCTCTCTTTATCTATTAATCCTTTTTCCCATAAAAAATATGCACTTGCAAGTGTACCATGCCCACAAATCGGTATTTCTGTGGTTGGCGTAAACCAGCGGAGATAATTCTCATTATTGAAGGAATGGATAAACGCTGTGGTAGGTAAATTTATCTCTTTTGCAACTTGCTGCAACCAACTACTCTCTTTTTCTTCTCTCAAATAACAAACAGCAGCCGGATTACCTTTAAAGGGCTCCTCCGTAAAAGTATTGATAATTGATAATTCCATGAATACACCTTCTTTCTTTTTTGAAGAACATTGTATGATCAATCACATATAAAATGTAATTTCGTTAAAATCAAATGTATTTAGTTTTACATTTTTATCTGGTATTTCCTCGTTGATGCTAACTAAATCATGTTTATACATTATTTTAAAAATGGAAAGTTCAACAACCTATTTAAATTTATACATATAAAAAAGTCTGTCTACTTTTACTAGAGGAAATTTAGATGGCAGTTCTTCCTGATCAATTTGTATAAAGCCGTTTTTCTCATAAAAACGATGTGCTGATAGAAATTCTGGTGTGGTACCTAAATAAATTTGCTTTACGCCCTTCTCACTCGCATAATCCATTGCTCTTGTTAATAAAGAAGATGCTGTTTTATATAATGAACCTCGGTACTCTTTTTTTACAAACATTTTTCGAAGTGCAACTTGATCGTTTTCTATGTCGAGAAGACTGATTGTACCAATAACTTCATTATTTCTTATCGCAACAAAGAAATTACCATTTCCTTTTTGGTAAAAACTTTCGATTTCAAATAGGTCGGGTTGATCCTCTTTTGTAATTTGAATCCCATATTCTTGTTGTTGAATTTGTAGAATTAATTCTACTATTTCTTGTTGGTACTCTGCTCGATATTCTTCAATACTAATCTTATCCATTTAAATTTCCTCTTTTCATATTTTTGTATTTTCTTCGCTTACATATTTTTTTATTAATGTAAAAGCGTCTCTACATTTTTGTAAAGACGCACTAATAATTTGTTGAAATATCTATAATAGTATTTTAATTAATTTCAGTATAATATTGTGAAAATGATACAAATCCTATAATAATAAATCCAATAAAAATAATCTGAATGCACACTCCTACGATACTGCAAACCATACCTGATATAGCCAAACCTTTTCCATTTTCACTTGAAACTTTTATCTCTTTTAAACTTATATTTGATAAGATAATTCCTATAATACCTAGAATTAGGCCTGCTAAAGGTATGAATATGGATAATACGCCCATTATGAGTGATGCTATCGATTTAATATTTGTATTGCTCATTTTACCCCTCCTTAATAAAAGGATACAATAATTTACCATATTATACATTAACTTTTGTAAATACATTTATACATTTTTAACCAAATTCTAACTTTAACGAATAAATGCCAACTCTTGATCAGCTAGAGCATCCTCTAACCATCGAGGATGCATTTTCAATAAATCTTGAGGAAGATTTTGCTGATCAAAGAATTTTATATCGAGTGATTCATCTGAATTACATTTCAGATCACCACCCGTAATTTCTGCAAGAAAACAAGTTGTTATAAAATGTACTACTTGACCATTTGGATATTCAATCACCTGAGAATTTGGATCAGAGTATACACCAATTAGTTTTTTAATCTTAATATTTAAATCGGTTTCCTCTTTTACTTCCCTAATTGCTGCTTCAGAAACACTTTCCCCAATTTCTATATGACCAGAAGGGATACCCCATTGTCCTACATCTGCTCTTTTCTGTAATAAAACTTGATCCTCCTCATTGAAAATAATAACTGCAACACCAGCGCCTAATTCATCAATTTTCTTCATCTTAATAATCCTCCTTTAAAATAAAAAAGGCCGAGGGGAAAGATTTCAGCGCATAACAAACACGCTGAACCTTTCCCCTCGGACCTTTTATGTCAATAGGTGCCTCTTACTTTCGTAAAAGATGTAGACCTCGGTCACAGACCTTTAAAAATAGCGGAACCCTATCTACAGTTTTCCAGTTCATAAACAATAATTATTATTTTTTAGTACACTTCAACATTATACACAAATAGTTTAAAAATAAAAGGTCGACCTTCACCAAATCTGATGGAAACGACCAATGACGTTTTGCGTTGTAATCACACTGACAAAAGCATGTGGATCAGCTTTCTTTACAATATTTTTTAATTGAGCCAACTCTCCTTTAACAATAACACAAAATAAAACGGTTTTTTCTTTATGGGTATAACCACCACTAGCTTGCCAAGAGGTAATACCACGATGTATATCATGGGTTATTAATTCTGCTACTTCGTCTCCTTTATCTGTAATAATCAATAAAGTAATACGATTAACATGATTTAAAATAAGATCAGATGTTTTCATAGAAAATGTCATCGAAATAATGGTATATAAGGCGATTTCGCTCCCGAATATAAAACCTGAAATCGTCACAATCACGATATTAATAATTAAATTTATTTTTCCAACCGAAATATTTTTATATTTAGCAATGATTCTTGAAGGTATATCTAAACCACCCTGCGAACCACCGAAACGAAGGACAATTGCACTCCCAATCATGTTAATCACACCTCCGAAAATAGCTGAAAGTAAGATATTATTTGTCAAGATGGGCCGAATAGGGATAAAAACAAGGAAAACAGAAACTAATGTAATGGAAAGTATAGTATAAATACTGAATTTTTTCCCTAGAAATTTATATCCCAAAATCATGAGTGGTATATTTAATATAAAATAAAAATACCCTACATTGATGGGAATGAAATGTTTAATAATTTGAGAAATCCCTGTTACTCCACCTGATAGAAGTCCTGCTGGAATAATAATCATATTCAAAGCGAATGCTGAAATTAATGTTCCGAGAATTACGCATACTACCTCAAAATAAATAGGCACATCTTTTTTTTGTGCAATAAATGTCATAATTTTACTCCTTTTAATAGGTCAATATAATAAGATGAATATTATTAAGAAAATATCGTACTCATTAAATACTCCACTTTCAGAAATCTTTTCCCATATAGTGCTTCTATATTCAATCTCTTTATATACATCAACCATAAATCACTTGCTCCATTTTAAAGCTTCTTGATTACCCTACTTTTAAAGGAACATTTCGTATAGTATTTGAAGTTAAGTTTGTAAAAAAACACCTGATTCTGATAGATTCTTATATACCTCTATTACTTAACAAAAAAACGCTTCAAACCCTTTACACTAAAGGATTTGAAGCGTCAAATATACATTTAGTTTTAAATTACGTAATTACACCTTAACAGCCTTTTTCAGATGAATCGTTATCAATTATGATTTTTATAATACGCTTCATCCACATTTTATTGCCTGCTTCTTTCGTATAAGTGTATTTTTTCACATTCTTCATAGCAGCATTAACATTTATATCCAAAAAGAAATCTATAGAAGTGATATGATCTATTTCGTCATAAACTGTCTTGCTCCTACTATACCTGAAACAGTCTTACATATTACCGCATCTTACTTTTAGATGGTTTGTAATCATTGGTCATGCGCTTTGCCTTCTAGTCTCTCTTGGTGTCTAAATCTCGGCTTTAATTCAGCAACAAGTATCGCCACTAAAATTAAAATCCCTCCAATAATCATACGTCCTGTTAAAATTTCATGTAGGATCATGACAGAGAAAATTGTCCCAAAAAGTGCCTCTGTTGATAAAAGAAGCGCTGATTTTGTTGGGTTAGCATACTGCATCCCGATGTTTTGGCAAACATATGCAATGGTAGTACAAAATACGCCTAAGTAAAATATGACAGATATTTCTTCTGTTGATATAGTTGTTGGTACCTCTCCTAATAGTATGACTGCAGTGATACTTAATATCGAAGCCGTTAAAAATTGAACAATTGTTAATGCTAATGCATCTTCCGTTTTCACAAACATATTTGTATAAAAAATATCAAAAGCAAATCCTATTGCACTTACCAGAGATAGGAAATCCCCAACATTAATCGTCATTGAACCTTGTAATGATAAAAAACCAATCCCTACAACAGCTAACACAGCCGCTAGTATTTCAAAACGATCAAATTTTCTTTTATAGATTATATAGGCAATAACAGGTACGATAATTACATTAATTGCCGTTAAAAATGCATTTTTTGACGGTGTTGTATAGACAAGCCCCATTGTTTGCACGGTAAATGCAATAAATAGAATTCCTCCAAGTATTGCTCCTTTCAATAAAACCGATTTGCTTATCAGCTTTAATTTCTTCCAAAAAAATAAACTTAATAAAATGGTCGCAACTATAAAACGCCCCGCCATTATTTGGAATACCGTTAGATGTTCTAGCCCAATTGCCATCCCGATATATCCGCTTCCCCATATAATAGCAGTTATTAACAAAAGTATTTCCCCTATGTACTTCTTCATGATGATCCTTCTTTCTATGTGTTGTGATTTACGGAATTATACTTATACCCCTATTCAATAAATAGCAGCTTTAAAGGAAAAAGGGAACCCTATTATCGGAATTCCCTTGTTTTATTCTTAGAAATAAACTGCTTTATTTCCTACTTGTTAAAAAAGTTGCTGGAGAATCAACACTTTTTATCCAGAGTCGTTCTACTCCATTTTTGCTTTCTTTAACCCATACCTCTCCCTTGTTATGCTTTTCAGTGTTACGATACCAAGTAATTTTATGACCAACAACTTGAGGTGCATCATCCATTTCATTTTTCTTTGGATGAGTAATCTGCGTTTGTTCATTTGATTTTAAATTGATGACATAAAGTGAAGTAAACATAGTTGGAACTGCCCCCAATTTCCACTCCTTATTTTCTTTTGCTCGGGCAACAATTACCTCTTCTGGTGAGAGCCAATCCAAATCAAGATCAACATATCCTTTAGGCGTGTATACCTTTTTTTCGCTCACTGTAGGAATATCGGTAACGGTCGTATTTTTGTTATCAACATAAAATCTACCTTCACCAGATATATACGCTAGCTGATTTTTTGTAGGTGCCCATTTTATCCAATCACCTTTCTCTAGCATCTTACCTATTACTTGAAAGTCACCGCCCACTGATGAAAGGACACACAGGGTATTGCTATCCATTGACCAAGATGCAGTAGGAATTGCCAGAAAACTAAGCCAATTTCCATCACTACTCCATTTAAACGCTACAGCATCAATGGCAAATAAATCATTTGGATTTGTTTGAATCGTATAAAACGGCTTAATTTTGCTTGTATCAAGATTGGCATCTACAGGAACTTTAAAAAGATGAACAGGTTGCCATCCAGTAGGAAGCAGGTTTGCTTGAGACGAAACGATAAAATCTTTTCCGTTCGGAAACCATTCGAAATCACTTACCCCCAGAGAAACATTATCAAAACCTTTTGGTTGACCATTCTTTGTTTTTGTGACGTTTAGAACACCATCGTCAGTGTAAGCAAGTTGATTTGATACCGGTGACCATTTAAAATTTCTTGTCTCAACTATATAAGGCTGATAATTTTCCTTTTTCTTCAAATCATAAATATACAAATATGGCTTTTCATCACCATCTAAATAAGCAATAAACCTTCCGTCGTATGACCACTTAGGATAAGAAACATTTCTGCCTACTGTTAGTTGTCTTTCTATATCTCCTTCTTTTAACCACAACTGATGATTTCTAATAAAAGCTGCTTTAAGTGGGGCTTCAGCTGAAGCTACCATTGAAAAATTCAAACTAATTAGTAAGACCACAATTATAGTTCGAATTACCATTCTTAGACCTCCTTGAAATTAGGATGTCCTTATGAATGATAATAATTCGATTACAAGATAAATCAGTATTAGGGGGAAAAAACTCACTAATACTGATTTATCCCAAACCACTTTCTTTATTTCCAATCTACAAAATTTCTTACTTGAGTAAAACTCCTCAAATACTAATTATTTCACCAATTATCTAATTCGAGGTAAATAAAATTATTCAGCTCTTTTAAGACTCCCAAATCAATCCTTTAAATCAGAATTAGACTTTTGAACTTTTTGTCCAACAGTTTGATCTATATTATGCATTTTTTTCTTTTGTAGTTCAAAATATTTCTCAATGGCTTGTCTTGCAATAATATTATTCGTGTATTCGGTAATTGTACCTGATGTCGTAACCCACGGAATTACAACTGCATATGCAATTTCAGGGTTGTTATATGGTGCAAAACCTATATGTGTAATTGTTAATGTTTTTGTACCATATGCTGATTTTTCTGGACCATAGTATACTACTTCAGCTGTACCGGTTTTCCCAGCTGCATCAAATTTAGTGTTTTTAAAGTTAAACGCTGCAGAACCTTGATTTCCATAATATACATTGTGCATCCCTTTTTTCACATGATCAATTTCTGTTTTTGAATTATTAATTGTATTTAAAACTTTTGGACTTACTTCATCGATAATACTTCCTAACTTTTTACCATCCTCAGAAGGTTTACGAACTTCTTTTAATACGTGGGGTTGTATTCTCTTTCCTCCATTTGCAATGGTTGAAACATATTGTGCCAATTGTAAAGGAGTAAAAGTATCATATTGGCCAATGACTAAATCAAGAAATTTACCTGAAATAGTTTCCTGTCCTTTTACACCTGTTGTCTCGCCAGGTAAATCAATTCCTGTTTCTACACCCAGGCCAAACTGTGCAAATGAATTTCGGACCTTTGTAAAATTATTGGAATCTATACTTAATGCAGCACCAGGTACATAATTAACACCAGCTATCCTAAATGCAGTCTGGAACATATAAACGTTAGATGATCTTTCTAATGCTGTTAAGTCATTTAAATACATAGCACCTGATGGATTAAAAATCGATTTTTTTATCGTACCAGCAATATTAATTGGGGTATCTAATAAAATTTGGTTAGGTGTAATCGCACCTAGAGAGTAACCTGTTAACAATGTAGCAGGTTTAACAACAGAACCAACTTCATAGGCAGAAGTAAATGTTCCAATTGAAAAATCATTAACTGTGACTTTACCATTATTATCTCGATCAAGTTTTTTCCCTACCATAGATAAAACTTCACCAGTATTTGGATTCATCATTACTAAAAATGCACGGTCAAGTAAGCTAGAACCCCATTTAGATTTTGAAGCAAGTAATTGGCTTTCTACAATACCTTCTAATTCTAATTGCAATTCACTGTCAATAGTTAAAACTAAATCATTACCTGGAGTCCCATCAAATACTGTAGTTGTATCAACTACTTGTCCAGTACTATTTGTTTTACTTTTTATAACAGCCTTTTTCCCCTGTAATAGCTCTTCATATTCTTCTTCAATATAACTTTTTCCTACTCGATCATTTCTCGAATAATTTCTAGCTAAATAGTAATCTAACTTATCTTTTGGAATACCTTCTATTGGCGTAGTTGTTGAACCTAAAATACTTAAATCAGACTTTTTCACACGTTCCCAGTCTGTTGTTGTATTTACATTTGGTAATTCATGTAAGTGCTCAGAAACAACAGCAAATTCCTTACGGGTCACATTATCACTTTTAATAATTTGAGGCGTTAAATTGTAACCTGCCACCATTTTGCTGAAAATAGCTAATATTTGTAAATCTTTCTTCGACAAACTATTTAGTTCTGCATCACTTATACGTTCACGTACTAATTCGTCGAGCTTTGATTGTTTTTCTGAAGAAGTTAATTTCCCATTATTATTAATAGCATCCTCTTCTTTTTTAAAAACTTTTTTATATGCTTCTTTTTTATGAAGTAGGATCCAATAATTTTGCTTATCAAGTAACGCTATTTTACTTGTATCCATCTTAATGAGTTTTGATAATTTTTCAGCAGTATCAAGCATTTCTTTAGTCATCGTTGTTGGAAACTTGGTATATGTAATTGCATTTTTAGGTTTATTGTCAACTAAAACACGACCTGATCGATCATAGATTCGTCCACGAGGCACATTCGTATTCACTGTTATTTCTTCAGCTTTTTTCAACTCTCTAACATATACTTCACCTTTCACAATTTGCATATAACCTAGTCGTAAAATTAAGATAGAAAATAGGACAAAAATAGTAAAGAATAGAATATTCATACGAAAGGAAATTTTTTCATTTTTTTTGTTTGTTTGTTTTCTTTGATGCAACCAAAGTCACCTACCTCTTTTTACAAATACAATTTTATGTCGAATTATGTACTTTAAAAAATAAATTTGATGATTGTAACTTTATACAATAATATAGATATAAATTATCACAATTCCATAATTTATACAAATTACCATTTTTGTAATAATTAAATATTTTAATGGTTATTCAAATGTCAGTCTTTTTAATTTGTAAAAGGCTCTGTTAAACGATATTGTTGTTTTTTTGACTAAGAAAAAAGGGACATCTTAATTTAGATGTCCCTTTAAGTTTATTTTAATTCACCAATAAACCATATTTCACCTTCATAGTAGTATCCGTCCTCATCAGTAATTAGTTCTTTAAAACCTAATATTTGCAAGGCATTTGGTACAGATAATCCCCATTCAGTTTGAATGTTTCTATTGTCAGGTAGATAAAGCCACTTTTGATATTCGTCATTCCTGTTAAAGAAATCATTAAAATGGGAGTCACCTTTAAATACAATAATTTGCGAACTCCATAATTCAGGTAAATCAACAGCAACCACAATTCGATATTTTTCTTGGTCATTTGGCTTCAATCCAATTAGAAATTCAGCTCTATCTAATAGTATATGAATACTGAGGCGTTTAATTTTTTTTGGTGTTTTGTAGGAACTTATAAAGTCTTGAGCAACTGGTAGGTGTAGATGCCAATAACCATTGTAAAATTCCGTTGGAAACTCAGTAGTGTTTTCTTCAATTCGTTTAATAAAATTATTAGATTTCCGATTAATTCCTCGAACTTTTTTCTCACGCATACTATGTCTCCTCTTATATTTACCATAAATTAACGTCTAAGTTTTTAATAGGTTGTTTTATTAGAGAATAAACAACTATTAAAGCTACTTTCATTAACAAGGTTATAATTGTTTAATCATAGTTTTAGATGTTCCAACTACTTCATAATCTTTAAAACCTAATTTTTTATAAATATTGATCGCATTACGATTTTCAAGGTCAACACTAAGCGAAATTGAGTTATAGCCATCATTCTTTGCTTGTTGAATTATTTTACGCATAAGCAAAGTTCCTACCCCCATCCCTCTTAACTCGTTTGAAATCGCAATTCCTATTTCAGGAGTATTGCAATCGATATAACCATAACCCTTATTATTTTCGTCGAATAATCTGTACCATGCTGCTCCAACAGGTTGAGGTTGAGTTTCAGTATTAAATGCAATCAATACCCTATCTCCCTTTCTTCCCCAATCTTCATGGTATTTTCGTATATTTGATGAGTTAAGTAATTCTTCTTTTGAGGGCTTATTCTCAGGAATAAATATAGACTCGTATAACATATCTTTAAAAAATTCAAACTCCTTTTCATTTTTTTCAAGATTTCTAATTAATAACATAATCTAATCACTCCAATTATTTTATTGAATACAAATATTCTAAGTAAGCATTTAATATAATTGAAATAAGACTGAATCAATATCGATTCAGTCTTTAATTCGTTTTGATAATTACCTCTTTACCAATTTAAGATGATCTATCTTCCCAATCACGAGTTATTTTAAGTCCATCAACTGTTAATTGACCATTTTTTTCAATTTCTTCAGAGGATTGATCATCATAAAGTTTCAATTTTATTGTGTAATCGTAATCAATTGTTCCATCTTTATTTTCTTTTGACTTCTTAAGCTTTACATTTTCTAATTGGATACTTTTATTTGAGGCTTTAGCTATTTCAGGTGCAATTTGAAAAACTCGATTAGCCATTTGTTTTTCATACTCATCTTCTCTAAAGTAACCTTTTACTTTTTCTCCTATTTCTGTTCCAGATGGCGGGTTCAATGGGTCTTTAATGTTATACTGTACGGTCTTGTAATCTTTTAGAAGCTCCAAAACTTCTTTATCACTTGCTTGATCTTGACCACAAGCAAATAAAGTTAACGCCATGATACATAAAAACAATAAACCAACTATTCTTTTCAAATTATCCCCTCCTCAATCTATATGTATTTGTATTTTATCTACGTATATTTTATTAACAAAGATTCATCTTTCTTACAGTAAATATTTACTCAAGAATTATCAAGATGAATGATAATTGCAGCACACTTTAGATAATCACATTTTCTCTTAAATTTAAAAGCACAGTTTCCAAATTTATGAGGACTGTGCTTTTCATCAAATGTTATTAAAATGGTGTTGTTGGTACAGAACCATGAGCATTCGGGATATTATGTGGTCCAAATGAATGGTTTTCACCATTATCATAAGATGCATCATGCATGTACTGCTGAGATTCTTTGAATTGATTTCTAAGTGATTGTTCAAACTTTTTTGGCGTCATATCTTTTACTTTGTTATATAATTTTTCTTTATTTTTATTTTCTACATAAAAAGTGATTTCAAATTCCTCACTAAGATTATCCAGAACTTTTTGATAAGGTATTAGTAAAAAATCAATATCGTCATTTTTCTTAGCAGTAGAAGTAGATGTCCCAAAAACAAAAAATAATACAATAGACAATGCTAAAATCGAAAATTTCCTTACTTAATCCCTCCATTTAATTATTTTGTATTACGTGTGATGACTATCCAGTTTTATCCTAGATCAACACTCTTAATATAATATAAAGATTTTTTTATCAGAATCTAATGTTATAATACTAAGAAAAGAATGATTGCTATTAATATCCATTTTATCAAAAAAATGATTATTTTCATATCTTTGTTTTGCGTCATAGGGGTTATTTTCCAATTGTATTCTACTGCTGAAAAGAAGAACAATAGCTTAATTTTTCATTCATCAACAATGAATGCCAAGATATTTGAGAAGTATAAGAGTACAGAAGGAAAAAGAACATTTTATTTTAAAGCGGAGAATTTATTCAGTCCATATCAAGAATTTTCTATTAAAGTTGATGATGAAAAGCTATGGAATTTAATCGAGGTAAATAATACTTACTTTATAAATGTTAGTTGGAAGTCCCCTAATTCCGAGAATGTTATAAATTACCAAACTACAAATTTACTTCAAATTGAGAAATTAGATCCCTGATAAATTTTTTTATTTCTATTTACAATTATCTCGATAGAAGGGTTGAGGAAAATGAAGTTTACAACACGTAAAATGAGAGTGGAAGATATCCCCCAAGTTCAAGATGTTGCTAAAGTTAGTTGGCATAGTACATATGATGGGATTATCCCACGTAAAGTTCAGGATAACTTCTTAAATACAGCATATAGTGATGATAATCTGAAAAAACGAGTGGAACGTACTATTCTATTTGTCGCTGAATTTCATGATAAGATTGTTGGATTTGCTAACTACTCTCCTATTAAAGAAGATGGAATAGTTGAATTAGGAGCCATTTATCTTTACCCAGAGTATCAAGGAAATGGTATTGGTACTGCTTTGTTGCAAAAAGGAATAGAATATTTTAATAATGTTAAAGAGATTTATATCAATGTAGAAAATGACAATGTAATTGGAAAAAACTTTTATCATGCAAAAGGATTTAAAGTCGTTTCTGAGTTTGATGATGAATTTGATGGACATATTCTAAAAACAGTTAGGATGGTATTGAAAGTTTAGATTTTTTAACTTAAAAACCTTTATTGTTTAGGCTCTGTTTAACTTTAATGTTGTTTTTTTGATTAAAATTAAGTGAACCTATAAAAACAAGGTTTCCCTCACTAAATACAGTTTTATTTTAGGTACTCATCAAGTTTCACAACATAGTTGATTGCTTTTAATTCATTGTTTAAATCGTATAAATAATTTTTAACAGCTTCCACTAATTTCGCAGTAGTAATGAATTCTTTTGACTCAAAATCCTGCCAAATTGAAAAAATATTCCAATTGTCATCGGATTCATATAGAAAGTTAAGAACTACCTCGTTGTGGTCAATAGTCTCATAGTTCATATTTACTTTAATTCCTTTTTGAACTTTTTGGAGCCACTCTCCTAATTGAATTCCCAGCTCTGCAACGTTGATGTAAGGGTCATAGAAAAATACTCTTTCTTTTAGTAAAATCTTTAACTCGCCTTCAATTAAACCATTGGCATAAGCGGAATACTGTGGTTCAGTTTCTTTTGGCGTATATGTATTTAAAATAAACGAGAATTTAATGTCCAAATAACCACCTATCCTTTTGATATAGATTAAATTACGTTTTTAGAAAAGGAATTAAACAATGAACTTTGAGAGGCGTAAACTATCATAAGTATCCGTCATTTCAAATACAAATGATGTTAATAGAAATTCTTTTAAATGCTGTTTTGTGCTTTCATTACTGCGACTATCGACAATCAAGAACCACGCAAGGTAGTTGTCGAGATACTTTGTTGCTACACCTTTAAAGCGGTCTATCCATTGTTTTAGACGGGAATGGAGACCATTGACATTTTGAATATGATATAACCCTTTAATAACGTGTTTGCCACCGTCTGATTTAATACGGTAATGCTCTAAACCTTTTTCTTTCGCATAGGTTTTGTAAGCCCTCCAAGCATCGGTTACAATCACGTTTTCTTTGGACAGTTTAGAACCAATCAAGGCATCGACTTTCGGTTTTACAATACGCCCCATACAGGCAACTTTGGAGACAGTTGCTTTTGTTCGGTCTCTGGCAAAACGAGGACACAAACCTGTTCGTGGCTGATTCCTCTGTGTTTTGATTTTCCTCCACGTTTGCGGGGTTTACGTTCCGTAATGCCACGTTGCCCCTTTTGAGAGTAAAGGAAATAGGTTTCGTCCATTTCAACGATACCTTCAAAATGTTCAAAGTCCATTTGTTTCAAGGCGTTTAACAGTTTATGTCTCCAATAAAAAAGCGTAACCCAAGTAACCCCTACGATTTCAGCCGATTTTCGCAGGGAATAACCTTTGAACATACAATCAACAAATGTAATCCATTCGTTACCTTTTCGAGAACGGTACAAGACGGTGTTGGTTGTATCAGTAAAGGTTTTACCACAACATTTACATTGATACCGTTGCCGACCATTGTATTTTCCGAACCGAACAACGTGTTCCGATGAACAATGAGGACACTCGAATCCTTCTTTGAAGCGGGTTCCCCTCATTTCATTGATTAATCGACCACCAACAGAGGAAGAAGGTTCAACATAGCGTTTAACCCATTGGTAAACTTGTTCTTTTTTTGTGTGCGGTAATTTGTCGATTTACTTTAACAAGTTACTAAACGCTTTGCTCACCGTTATAACCTCCCCCCCGAATATTTGTTCTTATAATGATTATATCAACAATTTGGGCAGGTCTCAAATATCAACATTTACCTTTAACAGAGCCATTGTTTAAGTAATCCAGCACTATCTGTGTTGATTTTATCAATTCTATATTACCTTTTCTTTTTCGAATTTTTAGAGCTGTGTTTAGATATTTCTTGGCTAACTCTATTTCACCCATCTCCATTAAACATTTACCTTTATGCTGATATATAAAGTCATCATAATTTGTCATATTGAATTCGATTGAAAGCTTTAATGCATGATCGAATAGCTCAAGGGCTTCTTTATGTAAATTCGCGTATTTATACGCTTCTCCTAAACGAATTAACGTTATCATTTTCAATTTAGGATTCCGTTCAGTTAATGTTATACATTCTTGAAAGTAAAAAATAGCTTGTTCTGCTTGATTTATCACCCGATATGCATATCCTAATACACTATACAAAAAATACTTTTCATCATTTTTCAATGAAAATTGAATCATTGGTTCAGTATCTTCTATGAATTTTTTTATTTGTTGAATCGAACTAACTTGTTCACGAAAACATTGATTTTCATCAAAAAATATATAGTCACTTAGCTTATTAAATGCAATTTTTAGTTTTTCAATTTCCAATGACCATCACCTACTTTTTAAGCATGACTCATCATCTATAATTAGGAATTTCTTTAAATATCTAGTGATAATCTAATCATATCCTTACAATGTATACCATTTTCAAAAATTTCTTGTTCATAGTGTCTTATGAAAAAATTTTGGTCAACACCAGTTATCCTGAATCCACACTTTTGATAAAGAGCTAGTTGGCCAATACTTGAATTTCCAGTACCTATTTCAATTGTCTTGTATCCTTTTGATTTTGCTATTTGGATGGCATGAAAAATTAACTGTTTTCCAATCCCTTTTTTGTGGAAAGATTCTTTTACAGCAATATTTACTAATTCTACTGTTTCAGGTCTTGTGGGAAGTAGTACATAGACTCCAATAATTTGATTATTCATTTCCGTTACAAAACAATCTCCCCTATTCAAATATTCTTCAACAAGTGATTCAGATGGATCTGCCAATAGCAATAGATTGATAGGCGGTTTTTCATTAGGATACAATTTTCGAATATTCATTTTAATCTCTCCATTCGGATTCTATATAATAAAATTTCATAATGCATATCAATAATACTTCCTAAATTTGATTGACATGGGAAAAAGTTTAATTTTGTGACTATCAATATGTCAGTATTCTGTTTATGATTGTATAAAAAAACGCGAAAGGAGCACAAATAATGGAAATTCAAATACTAACCTTGGATACAATTGATGATGCAGCATATTTGTTCGATCAATATCGTCAATTTTATGGTAAAACAAGTGACTTAATAGGAGCAAAAGATTTTTTAATTTCTCGATTAAAACAAAAGCAATCTCATTTACTACTTGCTTATATTGATACCATACCAGTTGGTTTTGCTCAGTTGTATCCTACATTTTCATCCGTAGCAATGAAGCAAGCATTTATCTTAAATGATTTATTTGTTTCCAAAGAAGCTCGAAAACAAGGTGTTGCACAAGCCTTAATGGAAGAATGTTATCGCTATTGTAAAACAAATGATGCCCGGTACATAACACTAGAAACAGCACATGATAATCTATCTGCTCAATCACTTTATAAAAAAATGGGCATGGAAAATGAGCAAACAATGCTGCACTTTACAAAGTATTGGTAGAGTGTTGAAATTATGTGAAAAAAGCTTCAGTTATAGATGTAACTGAGGCTTTTTTATGACAAAATGAAATTGGTTGTAAATTCACAATTTAATTGTATTCTATGTCAAAAAAGATTTATTTCCCCATCCATTTAATGTTTTAAGCTCACCATGTTGTTGTTGAATTTACTGATTCTAATGTTTCAAAATATTTACAATGATAATAATTATAATAGTTAAAATAACAATCATTCCCCCGATTGTCGGACTTCCATACAGCGTTCGATTAGAAAGATCATTTGTTTCTATTTTGCTTTTCTTCTCATCTAGCCACTTTTCTCTATCCTTTTCAAAATGATCCATTTTTCCTTTACTCAATTTAAATCCTCCCTTGCATTAATTATTTAACAAACATCCCATACTCTACTTTTTTCTTTGCAGGTTTCCTTAAATTTTTTGAATTTATAGAAAAAATAAGCTAATGAAATCCAATTAATCATCATATTATTGAATACAGACTGAATTACTTCCACTGTCCATTAAGTAATTATCCTAATATGAAATTTCCGTTATTAAGCTAGTTGTATTTATTTTCATGATGTTCGACTGAAAGAAGAGGAAATACAATTAAAATGGGGGAATCCACTTGGATAAAAGGAAGTTTATCAAGATTTCAATCGGTTGTTTTATTGCTTCAATTATCACGTTTGTAAGTTGCTTTATGTTATGGCAGAATGTAAGCAGCTCAAGTAATGAGTATAGTCAAACAGGTTTTTTGGGGTATATATTTTTCATTCTTGCTTTTAGTTCTCCATTAATTGGTCTACTTTTTGCAATTAAAGGAGAACGAGGGTTTTTGAAACCTGTTTTAATAATTGGAAATATAGTTACTTTTTTAACACTTGCATTACCGATTGCGGTTATTGCTTTCCGTGATTATGTTTAACAATGCGTCTATTTAATTATTAATGTATAACACCTTCTTTCGTTTGAAGGTGTTTATTTTTTTGGATGATCTTTTCACTACTCTGCATTTCTTCAATAGTATTTGGAACCGCCTTTGTTATAAAAAAGCACCAAGTAACACTAAAACTTTATATCATTTCCCACAATTCTCCCCTATATTCACCCTAAAATTTCCCTTTACTACATTTTATAGGTTTTAAAAAGCACTGTCTATATAAAATAGCAGTGCCATAAACAAGAGTTTGTTAGAAATAGATTAACTCCACAATATTAAGTTTTATATCAAAAGGTATAGCGTATCAGCCTTTTTAGAAGATTAGAGTAGTAATTTTTGCGACAATCTTATATTTACAAGGAAGTGAATCAATTAATTCATCTAGTATTCTTTAATGTCGATTATATACTAAACTATTATTTGATTTATTTCTGTTTTTCTTCATTTACTAACCATTCTTTTTTTCGACCAAAGAATGCACATAAAAATACGAAGAGATGTAGAAGTAAAAATACATTTTCGTTAAAGTACCAACTGTTTGTATAATAATTGAAAGGCCCTTTTTGATAAATCACGGATTGAGGTTCATTCCAATTACCATGTAAAGCTTCCAATGAGTTATGGACAAGCTGATATTCTCCAGGAATGCTGACTAAAAGAATAAGAGCTGAGACAAATAGTAATAACCATGGTCTCATTAAAGGTTTAATTGCAAAATATTTTCTACCAACTGTCCATGTTATATATATACTTAACATGATAAACGGAGTAAGTATCACGATGGGGATGAAAGCTTCATTTCCATGAGCAGCACTTTTTGTTGGGTCTTGCGTGAAAAAAAATTCAATAATAATACATCCAAAAAACGTAATAGCTAATGATATGTACCATGCTAAATTTCGCAAAAGTATTCTCCTTTCAAAGACTAAAATCTCCAAATTTCGCAAATAGCATAGATTTTATATGAAAATTTATTTCTAAAACATTTTATTTAGAATTTGGGGAATTCCTTCAATAATAGTGTTCGGTGTTACACCGTAATGTGATAGTTCTTTTGCCTGTAATTCTGCAGCTCTTGCATGTAAGAAAGTTGCACAAACTAATGCTTTTTCTATATTAGCACCTTGGCATAATAATGATAGTATCACACCTGTTAAAACATCACCACTTCCACCCTTACCAAGGGCATCATGGCCAAAAGGATTTATCCAAGTATTACCATTAGGGGTTGCTACGATTGAGCGATGCCCTTTTAAAAGAACATAAACATTATATTTTTCTGCAAATTGTTTTGCAATTTCTAATCGATGCTCTTCAACTTCTTTTATGGTTGTATTCAGTAATGTTGCCATTTCACCTGGATGAGGTGTAATTATTACTGGTCCTTGATAATCTTTTACTAATTGCATTTGATTTCTTAAGAAGTAGAGTCCGTCTGCATCAATAATAATTGGTTGACCTTTCAATTGATTAAATAATGCCTGAACTAATTTGTCTCCATCTTCAAATCTACTAATACCTGGACCAAATGAAATCGCATTAAATTTTGAGAAATCATGTTCGAACAAAGCAGTTTGTGTAATATGACCATTCTGATGATTTAACGGTAAAAATAGTGCTTCAGGAAGTTGAACAGCTGACATAGGATAATTACATTCTGGTATTGCAAGTGTAACTAAGCCAATCCCTGTATGAAATGCAGATTTTGCTGAATAGATAGGTGCTCCAACATATGGTTTAGAACCACCAATGACTAAACCATGTCCAAATGTTCCTTTATGTCCATTAGCAGGACGTTTAGGCATTTGTGCAAAAACATCAGAATATGTTATCAGTTTAGGTAATGTTAAATTTAACTGTTTCACATATTCCGTCGGAACAGAAATATCCACTACTTTCAAATCACCTATATAGTTTGGCCCATCTTGTAAATAGAATCCTATTTTTGGCATCACAAAGGTTACTGTTTGATCTGCCTTTATTGCAAATTCTTCAACATGCCCGTCATCTGCTTGAAGTCCTGATGGGATATCAACTGATAACACAAAAGCTGTAGATTGATTGACCATTTGAATAACAGAACGATATGGTTCTCTTATACTTCCCTGTGTACCAGTTCCAAGCATGGCATCCACAATAATCGTTGCACAATTCATTTTTTCTTGTAGTTTATAAAAATTTGTTTCTGTCAATTGGAAGAATGGTAATTGCCGTTTACGATAAATAGTAAAATGTGTTAAAGCATCGCCCTTAATTTTTGATTCATCGACAAGGAGACAAAGTTCAACGTTAAACCCACGGTCACATAACTTTCTAGCAATAACAAAACCATCCCCACCATTATTCCCTGCACCTGCTAAAACGAGGATTTTCGCTTCAACATCTTCATAGTCTTTTAATAATGCTTCTACAACTGCATTTCCGGCGTTTTCCATTAGGACAGTTCCAGGTAGACCTAATGTTTCAATCGTATATTGATCTAATGCATTTAAATCTTTTTTTCCACCTATGTACACTTTTATTCACTCCTAGTTATAGCCAATTTTCAACTAATGTTACTTTTTTCTCTGTTGCATTAAGTTCGACTTGCCGGCCAAAAGGCATTGAATGAAGTGGATGCGTATGACATGAATCAAAATCCGCTAAAATCGGAATATCTCTTCCATCTATTTGTTCTAATAATATCTCATAAGGTTTTCTTCCTGTACCCATATCATCATATTGTTCATGTTTCCCCAATATAATGCCTGATACTTTATCCAAAATCCCATGAAGCTTTAACATCGCAAAGTTTTTTTCAATAACTGCAGCAGACTTTGTGGTATCTTCTATTAATAGAAGATCACCCTCTTCAATTATTGGAAAATATTCTGTGCCAATCGTGCCATATATCGTATTGACATTTCCACCTATAAGTCTACCTTTTGTCTTTCCTTTCTGTACACAAATCCATTCGTTTTTATACAACTTTTTTTCATCAGTTTTTTCTAACCAATTCACCAAATCATCAGACCAAAGATTAGAAATTGGTATATCGTAAGGTGCCTGTAATTCATTCATAAACATCCTTTTAAAATACTTTATCGTATCTTCTACTAATGGTGGGAATTCTCCTAAGGTTGAAGTAACTGATGGTCCATAGAATACAGGAATTCCTGTTTTTCTATATAAAGCAAGCAAAATTGCTGTTACATCCGATAAACCGACTACGATTTTTGGATTTTGTTGAAATGCTTTATAGTCGATATATGGCAAAATGCTATTCGCATTTGTACCACCAATAGATGGCATAATCATCTTCACTTCTGGATCATGCAGAAGTTGATTTAATTCTAAAGCACGTTCTTTTGGTGTACCAGACCTATAATAATCCTCTTTTCCAGTTAACATTCCCTCTTTAACTACTAAACCAAGCGATTCAAGTACTTGCTTCCCTCTAAGATAGCGGGCTTGTGCAGCTACAGAAGCTGGTTTTGAAGGAGAATATACTCCAACAACATCGCCTTTTTTCAATGGTTGAAACATACAACCCCTCATTTCACTAATACTTACATTTGCTACTATTATAGTAGGAAATAATATACATGGCAAAAAAAGTTTTATTATTTCTTGAAGTTTTTAGGTTTTCTGTAAATTAATTATAACTTAAAATAGCTATTTTTCTATTTGAATCAATTTCATAAAGTCATTTTCTGTCATTAAATACAAACATTTCAACACATTAAATTTTCATAATGAAGGTTACGACACAGACGGTGCTTTTCACGGGCTTAGCTTCAATCTCTTGATCAATATGTTGAGGGTACTGAAAAAGTGTTTCAATACAAATATTAATAGTATTAATCTCTTTCTGCATGATGTGGAATTAGCTTCGCTTTCCGCGGGCGAGCGCTGAGCCTCCTCGGAAGCCCGTACCGCGCTTCACTGTGGGGGCTCAACTGTCTCGCTTTCCCTCAGGAGTCTTCGCTAATTCCACATCAACAAAGATAGCTATACCAGATTTTCATTATAAATTTTCATCTTTTTTACTTTTTCATTGACTTCATTACATTCCTGCAGGGCTTTCAACTAAAGCTTTTCCTATAGGACAATGAATAAGCATCAATGAATAAGCATCACTAAATGAACATCACACGAAAGAAATGCGAATGCATTTTCGAGGAGTCGCCGTCATTCTTTAAACTGATTGAGTAAACCATCATTCTGTATGTCCTCTAATACAAGGGGAATTTTACATGCAGATAATTGGTTACGTATAATGAAGACATGGATAATATATTTAACGCTCTTTCAGATTCAAGAAGAGGACATCTCTTAATCCTCCAATCGCAGAGATATATAATCGCTGTATAGGAAAATATGAACAAAATTGGTTTTAAAGCACTACAAAAACTTAAAAATAATCTTGAGGATGATAAAAATGACTAACACATCATTTGTTTATGTGACATACATTGCAACAACTCCTGAAAAACTGTGGGAAGCTTTGACGAACAGTGAATTTACCGAGAAATACTTTTTCGGTTCCAAAATTGATTCCGATTGGCAAACAGGCTCAAAGGTTGCTTATTCGAGAAATGAACAGATTACTGATTACGGGGAAATACTGAAGAGTGAACCGTATCACTTACTTTCTTTTACATGGAACCACGTAAATGATCAAGCCTATCGTGAGAAACCATCATGGGTTACGTTTGAATTAAAACCGATGGAATCGACTGTAAAATTAACGCTTAAACATGATAATCTGTTACCTGGTGACATTGTTGATAAGGAAGATACCTTTGAAGGATTTAACAACGGATGGCCAGCCATTCTAAGCAACTTGAAAAGCTTGCTAGAAACAGGAGAAACCCTGCCTCCTATTTCAATTTAATCAACAGTATCTGACAACAAACAAAACACTACTTCGAATTGACGTAGTGTTTTGTTTCTAATGACACAGACAGACTGAATCTGTTAGATTAGTTAAACTTGAATCTGGAAGAACAAAACTATATCTTCTTATGTAGGGTTTCTAGATGAGGTGTCAAAGAATCATGCTGAATATACATTGTCACTAATAATAAGACAAGATATTGATACATAGTTCATTTATGGAATGAGGTTATTCAAATAAAGTCAACTCTATTTCAATTTATTTTTTTCGATGATATAACCTTTTCTAAACCATTAAATATATGATATTGTTTAAGAATATTTTGATTTTTAAACCAGTTAAAGCTTCTTTCAAGTCCTTCTCTTAAGGTAATAGACGGTGTTGATAAATCAAAGTCATGTAGCTTTTGGATATTTAACAAATAAGTTACATCTCTAAACGGAAAAAAATCTTTACTTGAAATATCTAATCTATCTA
Source organism: Rummeliibacillus pycnus (assembly GCF_050459865.1). GTDB lineage: Bacteria > Bacillota > Bacilli > Bacillales_A > Planococcaceae > Rummeliibacillus > Rummeliibacillus pycnus_B. The sequence continues at coordinate 82,578 of NZ_JBCMNM010000017.1, read as the reverse complement.
TTTCATTTTGAGAAATCGGTAACACTGGAACATTCTCTTTCGTAACTGATTTAAATGTTTGAATTAACTCATCCCATGTGAAAATTTCTGGATTAGTTATGTTGAATGCTTCTCCATTAGTCTTTGCAGTTTTAACTGCTTCCATAGAAATCTTGACTAAATCTTCAATATGGATATATTGAGCTTTTCCTTTATTTGTATCTGGATAAGGAATTGGTAAATGATCGTTGAATCTTTGGAAAAAGTAGGATTCTCTATATAAATTATTTCCTTCTCCATAGATATACGTTGGTCTAAAAATTACGATTGGTAAATTTGTTAAAGTATGTTCATTTATTAATTCTAACTCTACATTTCTTTTATCAACGCCATAGTTTCCCCAATTTTTGTTATAACCAATTTCATCTTCTTCGTTCAAAATCGAATCAGATGGTGTATATACTCCCCCTGAGCTCATCAAGAAGTATTTTTTTAATTTCGTTCGATTGAGCACATTAATAATAGGCTTAATATCCTCTACTGTATATGCAGAAATATCAAAAATATAATCATATGAACGATTTTCTAAAAGTTCAGCTAAATTTTTTTCATTTTTCCGATCACATTTAATATGGTCACGATATCCTTTTACGGTAATCGGCTTAATGCCTCTTGTAATGACATCAACTGTATAGCCTTCATTAATTAACTTTTTTAAATAGGCTCTACCAACAAATTCACTTCCACCAAATAGTAATACATCCATCTGTAATCCTCCCTAATGTTCTTTTCTAAAAACGAATCCATGCTACGAGAAATTACCCATCTTGTATACTTTGTTATTAATTAATTTTTCAATTAATTCATTTTCGCTCATTTCCTTAGACAGTAAAATTTTAACTTTAAATACCATAAAAGTATACATTTCTATTCTAACTAAAATCACCATATAAAAAACAACCTAATTTCTCAATATTATTGAGAAATTAAGTTGTAAAAAGTTGAATATAAATATAATTCTTTTAGCTGTTCTTTTTAATATTTTCCATTAATCCGCCATCATCCAAATATGTTATTGCACCAATTTTCCCTTCCTCTGGGATCGTTGCAAGTCCTGTAATCTGGTATTTTTTTTCAGGGCTTCCCACTTTTTTATATTTCACATCGACTACAAAATCATAGTCATCTTTATAATCTTTATTTTTCGTTATAGAAATATTAGCTACTTTAATTTGAACGTCTTTTGAATGCATTGTATATGAGAATGCAGATCCAACAAAAAATTTATCGAATCCAGTGTTGGTAAAGTAAGGCTGATATAGCTCTTCTATATATTGGTATAACTCACTACCATTTGATGCATTTAATACTTTCTTTCCGTCCATATTAATGAGATTTTGTGGATTTTTAAGGATTTCATTGTATTTTTGCTTCGGACTTGTAAATTCTGATTTAAGCACATGTGTAATTGAATTGATACTTTTATTATCTCCCTCAACGTTATATTCTACTTTGACAGTTGTCTCATCCCCAGATTGTTCACTTTGAGAACACCCCACAAGGGTTAGAAGCAGTAGAAAGAAGACTCCAATTGTCATCAAACTTTTAGTTATACTTTGTTCTTTAATAGTCACCATTTTTTTAGGAAAATTCCTATTAATCACTATACATCACCTTTCTTTTCGATTATTTTTTGAAATAGCTGCAACACGAAACCAAATGTTCTATTTTAAATTTTTCAAATTCTTATTCTTTAATTACATTAATATAGCCTAGCTCATCTCTTCTTCATGTGAACTATCAAATTAGCTATTTTTGTTAGTACATCATATTGAGAATTAAGAGACATTATTATTACAGGTATTTTAAAATATCAGATGGATTTGTAACACATTTGTTACACAAATGTAATTTATACCAACAAAGCCCGTTATATAGGGGTTTTAATTCGGAATGCATGGCTTTCGTTACAACAATTAATATTAGGATAAGAAACTAAGACTTTAATAATATCGTTATTATTCAACACAGGACATATGATATAGTTGCTTTTTTAAAGAATGGGAGGTTCCAATTATTAAAACAAATTGAATAATTACACCTGATATGGAGAATCTAATTTATATTACAAAAAAACGAATTATTTAAGGTAGAGGTGTGAGATGAAAGAAGTAAAACCTCCAAAGAAATCACTTTTATATTTCTATGGCATTACGTTACTGGTCATTGTGCTCTTAAATTCCTTTATATTCCCAGCCGTTATTAATTACTCCACAAAAGTAGTTGATTATGGAACATTTTTAAACATGGTTGAACAAGGGAAAGTAAAAAAAGTAAATATTGAAAAAAACGATATTGTTTTTACGCCAAATGATACGTCGAAGGTGAAGCTTTATAAAACTGGTATCGTTGAAGATCCTAAATTAGTTGACCGTTTGCATGAAGCAAATATTGAATTTTCAAAGGAAATTCCTAAGGAAAATTCACCTTTAATGAGTTTTATTTTTGCTTGGATAATACCATTCTTAATCTTCCTCGCTATCGGTCGATGGCTATCAAGAAAAATGCAAAGCAAAATGATGGGTGGAGGAAATTCTTTATCACTTGGTAAAAGTAAGGCCAAAGTTTATGTTGAATCTGAAACAGGTGTTACCTTTGCAGATGTTGCAGGTGAAGATGAAGCAAAAGAGGCATTGCAAGAAATTGTTGAATTTCTTCATAACCCGAAAAAGTATAAAGAAATTGGCGCAAAAATACCAAAAGGTGCTTTATTAGTAGGTCCTCCTGGTACAGGTAAAACACTTCTCGCAAAAGCAGTTGCCGGTGAATCTAAAGTTCCATTCTTCTCGATTTCAGGTTCTGAATTCGTAGAAATGTTTGTAGGAATGGGTGCAGCAAGGGTTCGTGACTTATTTAAACAAGCACAAGAAAAAGCACCCTGCATCGTTTTTATTGACGAAATAGATGCAATTGGGAAAAGTCGTAACACAGGAATCTCTGGTGGAAATGATGAAAGAGAGCAAACTTTAAATCAGCTATTAACTGAAATGGATGGTTTTGATGCAGATAAAGGTGTTGTCATTTTAGCTGCCAGCAATAGACCTGAAACACTAGATAAAGCGCTCCTTAGACCTGGTCGTTTCGATCGAAGAGTACCAGTTGAATTACCGGATTTAGCCGGTCGTGAAGCGATTTTACGCGTCCATGCCAAAAATGTAAAACTTGACGAGAATATTGATTTTAATGTGATTGCTAGAGCTACTTCAGGTGCATCTGGTGCCGATTTAGCAAATATTATCAATGAAGCAGCACTAAGAGCTGTGAAATTGGGCCGTCGTAAAGTAAACCAAACTGATTTGGAAGAATCTGTGGAAGTAGTCATCGCAGGTTATCAACGGAAGCATGCAGTAATCGCGATGAAAGATAAATTAACAATCGCTTATCATGAGATTGGTCATGCCTTAGTTGCTGCTAAGCAAAGTCATTCCTCACCAGTTCATAAAATAACTATTATTCCGAGAACTTCTGGAGCATTAGGTTATACGATGCAAGTTGATGAGGGAGAAACCATACTAATGTCTAAAGAACAGGCATTAGATAAAGTGACCACATTAATGGGTGGCCGCGCTGCAGAGGAAATTATTTTTAAAAGAATCACTTCTGGTGCATCTAATGATATTGAACAAGCAACGAAACTTGCCAGATCTATGGTGACAAGATATGGAATGAGTGATGAGTTCGATATGATGGCTCTAGAAACAGTGAATAATGCCTATTTGGGTGAAGATACTTCCCTTTTAGTTTCTACAGAAACAGCATCTAAAATTGATGATGAGGTTCTTAAAATCATCAAATCATGTCATAAAAATGCTATTGATATTTTAAATGATAATATTGATAAACTACATGAATTAACAAAGTACCTCTTAGAAAAGGAAACAATCACTGGAGAGGAATTCATGGAAATTTTATCTAATGGAGAAAAAAATGAATGATATGGTTTAAAAATTAATTGTTACTAACCTTTGCAGTATCTGGCACAATTAATTAGAAAAAACCCTCACATTGAATGGTTAGCTTCAATGTGAAGGTTTTTTTAATGTAACTCATTTAGATTTTGGAAAAACAAAGGATAAAAATCCCCTTCTCTACTTATTAATCAACAATATTGATACTCCTTATTACAGCGTATCCATTTCTTACTCTGATTTCTGCTTTTAATTTACCTTTTTGAGACTGTTTTTCTAAATGTGTGCCCTTATTATCTTCTACATAGTATCGTTCAATGGGAATATTAACATGAGCTACTTTCGGTGACTTATCGTTATCCCAATCTGCTTGGTCAATTGAGGAATCTAATTCACCTTTGATAAATACTCCTGTTTTTGGCTTAGTTTCCGTCACTTTTATGGCATCGTAAGTATTTGTTTTCTTGTTTTGCTTTAGCTTAATATATACGGTTTTGGCATTATCAAAATTGAAATATTCTTTATCATTGCTTAATTGTTTCTGTAACCCCATATCTAAGAGATTCAGAGGTATAGTTTCGATTTCAAACTCTAAGTCTACATAGTCTCCATAAACTATATCAGATGGGTCAACAGGTGTAGTTTGTAAATAAATTGTTTCACCTGTTAAGACAGTTAAAAGTGGTTTTACAGTCATTGCAATTAATATGATTACAGGAACTAAAAGAGAGAGGAAGAATTGTTTATTCCTTGTCAGTTTTCTCATTCTTCTTTCCTCCTTTACGTGTACGTTCAAACCAATAACCAAGAACAATTAGGAGAATACCCCCTAAGATGAAAGCAATTGATTTACTCATAAATTGAAGTGATAAATCAACATAGAATCTGAAAACAAAGATACTTATGATGAATACCCCTAGTAGATTGTTCTTCGCTACTAAAATCAGTGCATAGATACAGTACGCTACGCCAAGTACTAGACAAATAACTGCGGGAATAGATGAACCTGATAGACTAGGATAACTGGATTCCCATAAATCTGGGAAGCTTAAGGCTAAAGCAGAACTGAAGTGTATGATTGCACCCATAATTTTCGAAGCTGGATCGTACTCTCTGAAAGGTTGGTAGTATAAAATCATACCTAAAACAAACAAAATAGCTAAAAGAAATACTGAATTATTTGAGTGGACAAAATAAGTGTAAATGGTGATAACGGATATTAATAAAGCTAAAGTGTTCGTCGTAAATAAGATGATGGACTTCTCATAGTAACGGTGAGTTACATAATACAGTGTTGGAAGAACCACAATGAAGGTGATTAAACCAAATGCTATTTCCATTGTGTTACTGATATTTGAGTCTTCGGAATACAAAGAAGTAATAGCCTCAATAACTAATGCAGTATTAATGATAAATAGTATAAGTGATTTATTATAGAAACGATGCCCTATGAAGAATAATATTGGGATACTAATTAAGAATATCCACGGGAAGTGATGATCTCCTATAGGGATGTAATAGAACTGGAATTGAATATATTGATAAACAAAGAATAAATTTACCCATTTCAATATGTACTGATATTCCTTTAACATATAATGTCCAGCTAGGAACAGAAGTGGTATTACGATAATTGCCCCATATGGATATGGACTGTCGATTACAATAAATTTCATTTCTACAAAAATGTAGACTAAAGCTAAACTGAATCCCTTTAAATACTTATCCTTCAAGTAATACGCAAGTGGCAAGGTACCAATCCCCCATGCTAGGAACATATCTGATGCGTGAATGCCTAAGTGAAATAACTGGCCTATATAGAATAGTTCTCCCCCAAAAGCGAAAACACCAATGTAATAAGAGGTTTTTGAAAGTGTAGGTTTCTTTACTTCTAGCAACTTACCTACTATGAAGAAGATGATTAAGATTGCTAATAAAATAATATATTTCGTGATACTTGTTAGGTGTGACCAGTTACTCGCAACAAATGTAAGGATGCCTAAACCAATGAGAATCGAACCAATTGTGAGTAGAACATGAATAATATTAATATTAATATCATTTTTTGACTGGCTTTTGTTCGGATTATCATATAACTGCATCAAATCGTTTGCTTGACCTTTTTGTAGTTTTCCAACCGACTCTAGATACTTTAACTCTTCAGATAAAAAATTATAAAATGACTGCGGGATTATTCTTTTCAAGTGGTACACCTCCAATTTTTTTTACAATTAAAACGAATGATAACAAACGTTTCGGTTGCACATAAAAATGTAATTTTTCCAATCACTCTTCTTTTTTTGCCCTAAGTCAATACCTAACACAAGTGACCCACGTTTTATAAAACTAATTTATGCTTCCTTTTGTGAGGGAATTATTGCACTCTCTTTTCTACAAATAGTAATATAAATGTAGCTAGTGGACCTAAAAATAAAGATAAGCAAAACCAATTGAATCCAGTTCGATTCTTTCCTTGGGCAATTCCAGCGTTAATTAGCGCTAAAGTTCCCCAGCCAATATAATAATCTTCTTTCATTTTTACACCTCTCTAAATTTATACGCTTTTCTTCGAATGCATATATTTTTGAGTTAGTAATCCACTATTAAATATGTTTAAAATCAAAGCAAAGAAGAAAATGATTTGTACAAATCGATTTCCATCATTTAACTCGAATCTAGAAAAAATTAAATAAATAGAACATCCTGATACGAATAACGATAAAATTAGCTGTCCCTTCAAAGATTTAATCAATTTATTCCCTCCTCATAAAGAGTTATTCCCCTTTATTTTTACGGTTTAATTTTTCTTCAATTGATTTCAAAATTGTATTATTCTCTTTTTGTAAATTCACCATATTAACCATAAACCAAATTACAAATATAATTGGAATAATATAAATAAACAAGATAAGCAAAGGCGCAAATGAAGCAATCATAGTCATTTCTCTTAATCTTCCTTTCTATTTCATAGGTAGGCTTATATACATTTAATCCATCTTTTTATTTTACTCATATCATCTTTAGTAAATTATAACTTAATTCAAATCTTAATATCCACATATTCCCTATTATTCAATTTGCTAATCAACAATCACCTTAATTTGGAAAATTATCTCCTTTTTGCTTTTCTAAAATTTCTTTAAGTAGAATACAATGTAATAGATAATTTTGGATTGAATATTTACGACAAAAAGGATGTGAAAGATTGTATAGCAAAATACTACGATTTATATTCTTTTGTATCCTACTATTTTGTTTTTGGTATTCATTCGATATTACTAGATTTAAAGATTCTGTGTTTCAAAAAAGAATTGAAAATAGAACTGTATTTAGTGTAGATTCATTCGATTCATTACCTACTAAAGAAATTACGATACAGCAAGCTATCGATCTTGGAATTCAACAAGCGAAAGAATATGACAAAAATCCTCTATTGATTAATATGGCAAGTGTTGATGATGGGAAAATAAGTGGTCTTGATGGAAAGAAAGCTAATTGGAATGGAATGTTTAGTTTACCTAATGCAAAGTATCGAATGGCTACTGAAATAAAAAATGGAAAATTAAAAAAATATATTATATTGGATACCTCGAGTGACATTCCATTTAAAAGATCAGATATTACTATCAATAGCAATGACATTGTCAATTTAGCTGTTAAAAGATTTGCTCTTAGACCTAGCTTTAAAAAACCACCTTTTAAACTAGGCTATCATTTTCAAATTTTACGTGACGATGAGCAAAGACCTTTTTTTATAATAGAAGGACAAACTAAATCCGGAAAGTATATGGAAATTTATTACGATCCATCTGCTGGTGAATATTTAGGGAAAGGCGTTCAAGAAAACGATAATAATTGAAATTAAAAGTAATATTAGAAACTTTTCTATCGTTTTTAGATTAAAAAGACAAATATGATGAACACAACAAAAATCATTGTAAATAGCAAGACAAATGATGATTGTATTCGAATAAATCTGCTTTTAGTACTTTGCTGTTTAATCTCTGCAACTTTTTTCGCTACTTTTATATTGAAGGGAACAAAGTATAAAGAAAGTAGGATACCAACACTAAGTGATACGACAATCAACTGGATATACACAGGGAATTCTAACTTGAACATCCAACCACTTATTATAAAAACAGGTACGCCAAACCAAATGAAAGATGTAAAAAATATTAATACAAACACAATAATCAGTAGCATAAAGTCTTTTTTCAGTATGAATTTGTATGCATTTCCGTATAACTTCATCATATCTCCTTTATCCCCGTATTATTTCAATAAGAAATTCTTTATTATTTCATTTGCTTTTATGTAAGACTCCCTATTAAACTCCTTTGAGTAAGGATTCGCAAAACCATGAGTACCTGTTAGGAGCTGCGTTTCAACATCCTTCTTTTCTAATTGATTAACTAGTAACGAAACATCAAATGATTTTTCGGTCTCACCATACATACATAAAACTGGGCAAGCTGGTGACATTTCTAAATAAATACGAATACGTGATCCATAAACGCAAACGATTCGATCAACTTCCTTCATTTCACTGCATAACCAAGCAACAGTAGCCCCGATACTAAAACCCACGATATGTACTTTTTCATATTCTGAACTCAATTCTTCAATTAATTTCTTAGTTTCTGTCGCAGCTTCTTCAAATCCAATTTTTTCTGTGAAAAATTGATATGCTAATTGTTCACTATCATAAGTAAATGGACCATCCTTCTTAAGCAAATCAGGACATACTACATCGTAACACCCCAATTCACAAAAAAGATTAGCATAATACTTTATATGATCATTTATTCCATAAATTTCATGTAATAATACAATGACATTCTTTCGATTATGTTTAATTTCAAATATATTCATGCACCTCATTTATAAATGAATTTTCCCTTTTATTATATTAATACTATTCTAAATATTCCCTTGCTAATTCTTCATTTTGATAAATTGCCATTCCAGTCTTTAACTTTTTAAAACCGAATTTTTTGTAAAAAGTATCATTTCCAGTTGTTGCAATTAGTTGAATACAAGAAACATGTTCTAATTGTTTAAGTAAATCTTCTACTACAATTTTTGCAACACCTTTATTTTGAAAATCTTTATGTACGACAACATCATAGATTGTTGCATTAAATACACCATCTGAAAGAGCTCTAGCAAACCCTATAATTTTTTCACCTTCCATCACAAACACTTTATGAGTACTCGCATCAAAGACCTTTTGGATGACCTCTTCATCATGTTTCATCCAGCCTACTGATTGATAAATATTCTTTAAAATAGGCAAATCATCGGATTCTAATTTATACTTAATTGAAATCACTGTATCTCCCCTCTCCTACCATTATTACTATATATTATAATTAATTTCCATAATTATTGTAAAAAAATATATTCTAGATTTACCACTCAAAATATTGAAGGATAACAAACCTTAAAATCTAAATATTACTATGAGAATCAATTTCTTAAATCCATTTTCGGTTATTCAGATTTGTTTGTTCCGCTTCAGACGGCGCTTTCTACGGGCTTGGCTTCAATCTATTTTACCTACGTTTAGGGTATTTAAAAGTGTTTAAATATAAATATTAATAGAATTAATCTGTTTCTACTTGATGTGGAATTAGCTTCGCTTTCCGCGGGCGATCGTTGAGCCTCCTCGGCAGCGCTCCTCGCTGCCTGCGGGGTCTCACCTGTCTCGCTTTCCCGCAGGCAAAGATTGCTCCTGCATCGCTTCGCTAGCTTCGTCGCAGAAAATTCTTCTTGCTCTTACAGATCAAAAAGAATTTTCGCTAATTCCACATCAACAAAGATAGCTTTACAAGATTTTTATTATAAATGTTACCTTTTTTTACTTTTCAGAACTTACTATGTTCCTGAGGGCTTTCATTCACGCTTTTCCCTTAGAACTATGAATGAGCTTCATTGAATTAACATCGCACGAAGGAAATGCGAATTCATTTTCGAGGAGTCGCCGTTTTTCGCTCCACAATGAACAAAATTGGATATCATTTAATGTTCAAAGATTAAAGATTGACGGAAAAACTGAATATCTTGATAGAGTACAAGGTCTTTTTAATGATAATTATTTTAATGCTGTATTTTTTGGGGAATTGATTAGTTATTCTTTATGAGTCTTCCAATACTCTTCCATCAAGGTGATAGACCATTTTGGTTGAATAACTTCTTCCTTAGGCAAAAATTCTTTCATTACAGGTTTTATATCAATGATTGGTGTACCGTCAATTGCATCCAAACCTTTTACAACGATTTGATTTTCTTTAACTTGTAAAAGCTTAACAATTGTTACGCCTAATTTATTGGGCCTATTTTTACCTCTTTGGGCAAAGATGCCAACTTCAGGGAATTCTTTATTATTTCGTGGATGTCTAGCTTCATATTGGATTTTATCATCAGATACTTTATCAAAATAAAATATGATTTCTATATGAGAAAAATCATCTAGCCCCATAATGGCTGCTGGACTAATACTCGGATCCAGTTGAATGGTTGAAATAATGGATCCCCAATCATCATCTTCTAAGTTAATTCGAGTATTATGAACAAATGCAATTGGACTTATTGTAAACTGCATAATGATCCCCTTTCTTATGAATATTGTTCTTGTGTACATTTTATAGAATAATCATCATTAAGAAAATTAATATTATTATTAACATTTCCATAAGTAATTCTTATGGGAATGTTAAGTTAAGGAGCTATTTATATATGTAATCATAGGGTAATTGTTTATATTGGAATGATGTGTTTTATTCCTACTCAAGAGTAAGAATTAAACACAAATCTCAAATCGCAATTTCAAATTAGTTCTATATGTAAATATTCTCCCCTATCACTAACATTAGTATATTCATATTAGTTGTTATAATATTAAAAGGCTTTAACAATTTTAAAACCTTTCCCACATTTTATTGTAGGAAAGGTTTTACATTTTTGAGATAGAATTTGATTTACATTTTTTGTATTAAATATGAACGGAATATCTAAATTTCAGGTATTCTGCACAATTTAGAATTTCATATTTATTAATTGTGATCATGGTGATGCTCATGATCACAGCCACATTGTTCAGGAATAATATATCCATCTAAAACAAGTTCGACTTCATCACCAGTATCATCAATTCCAATTGTGACATCCTTTAAATCATCCACTACAGCCGGTTCAATTGCAATTTTCACATTGTCGACGATTTCAATTTTATCATCAGCTTGAGCTGGTTCAAACTCAGCAGTCAAAACTGGTTGACAACACCCTGCCAAATTATAAAAACGCAATGTATCTTCATTCTTTTCTGCCATTTCCTTTTTAAAAAATGCAGCAGCTTGTTCTGTCATTTGCATCTTCATCGCCTCCAAATATTGAAAGTCTATTTACAATAGAACTAGTGTAGCCACTACCATTTCCCTTCATACATCAAAATAAAGACCGCTTAGTAAATTTAATACACTTAATATTCTTCAAATTCTTAACCGATTATTTATAAATTTTAGACATCAAAAAGTGAACTTAGCCAACGAATAACTTAAATCAAACTAGTTAAGACTAAAATTAAAGTGATACATTGTTCTTTTAGTGGCCTTTTTTAAAGGAGGAAGAAATATTGAAAAAGAAATTAATGTGTGTAGTTTCTATAATTTTAGCCATTTTCCTTACAGCTTGTGGAGATACTCGAGTAAAAAAAGCAGAAGGTGATTCAACTACAAAAGTTGAACAAAAAGCAGACAAAAAAGAGAAAAATAAAATTCACACAGTTGGTGAAACAGTAAAAGTAAATGGTGTTGAAATTACTATTACTAAAGCAAAAATTGTAAAACCTGACAAAAACAATAGTCCACATAACGGAAAAGTACTTCAGGTAAACATAAAAGTTAAAAACGGTAGCAAAAATAAAATATATGTAGATTCAAGTCATTTTAGTTTATATAAGGGTGATAAAGCTCAAGATGAATACTATGGTAAAAAAACACCTATTTCTGGAGATATAAACAAGGGCAAAAAACTTTCTGGTTTCATCAAATATGACGTAGCTAAAACGGGTACCTATAAATTAATTTTTACTCCTGCATTTAGTTTAGATCATAAAGAAATAAAATGGAAAATTGACGTTAAAAAATAGTCAGAGAAAGGTCACCAACAACATGATTATCTAAAATGGTATTATCAATGGAGTTCATAAAAATAGTGATAGGTATTTCCTACCTATCACATCTTAATGTTTCAAAATAATAAGTCGTATAGATGAGCATTCTCTCGACTCATGCTTATTACAGTAATTACGTTAAATTTTTTCCATTTTAATTTTCACATTCCAACCACACTTACAAGTCCGTTCAAATGTTCCTAATTTTCCATCAAAATCCATTGAACCAACATTTTTGTTACTTCCTATACTACTATTTCCACATTCTAGGCAGGCTCCATAATCTTTTACAAGCTCTTGGACTAAATTCATACTGTTAAAAATGTCATCCTTATATTTAAAACTCAATTTTTCTCTCCTTCTCATTTTGGATTTCCACTTTCAGCATATTCCAACAACCATACATTTTGTGCTTGTTTAATGTATAAATACTTTATGTACAACCTTTTTCATGTATAATCACTTAAGCGTCATTCCTTTTAGAATGCTACTAATACTTCTCAAACAATAAAAAAATGTATTTGTAAGATCTAAATACATTTTCACCTTCACCTTCTTTTTTAATCTTTCCTATCAAAGAATAATTACTTTTTTATACTGATGCACATCATATTCTGAATACGACATAAAAAACATACTTACAATTGAGGTGCAGATAAAACTATCAATGCTTTTTAATTTTTTTAAGTTTTATTAAATCTTTCATCCAATGACTTTCCTGTTCAAAAATATTTTCTGTTCGAACTAACCCAACATTAGGTGCATAATACTCATCATACCAATCTTCATACCCTAAATTTGCAGATTGATACAGTCTTACTTTTATTACATGTTTAAAGGTGCCAGCTTTTGTTTTAACAGTTAAATTTGTTGCTATTATTTTCTTTTTATAGGTATCTATATATCCCCATGTTTTTCCTACTTTTATTGGATAAGAAATTTCTTTAAGCGGTTTAGTTTCTACTGAACAGGGAGGGGCTTCTGGGGCATCTGTACAGAAAGAATGAAATAGTCCATTTTTTGTCTCTTTATATGCATCGTAATTATGCGAAAATACAAGATATCCATTAACCTTTTTTATATATTTGTCAGTAAATGTTGAGTTAAATTCTTGGCTATCTTCGTCAGTAAATTTAAATTCATAAGTATAGATATTATTTTTACTTAGCATATAACTTGTTTTTGCGTTTGCATCATATCTATTAAATATTAATATAGAAGTAAAAATAACAATTATAGAAAAGACTAATTTAATTATTCTTCCCATTTATTAACATTCTCCAATCGTTTTTTATTTATAATTTTATAACATTTGTACCAATTCTAACACAAACCATAGTTCAATAACCTTATAATTATTCCTTTTTTTAAATTTTTACTAATACACATACATTCCTTTTAGATACAAATAAAAAAGAGACCAATCATTTTTGATTGATCCATGTTCAAAAGTGGAACTAATATCTGTAATATAATCTGCAAACTATCACATATCAGTTTAATCGTTACTTATATTTAAGCTAGGTAATTGTTATCTAGTTACCGCATAGTAAATTACGTATATCCAGCTTAAAATACCATGAAATATCGCCCATAAGATTGATTTGTTTACGCTCCAAGAAATTGTAATCGCTAAAGCTGAACCGAATCCAATACCTGTTTTCACAGTTTCTTTCTTCTTCATCCAAATACCTCCCTTATTTTTCAAATACATATTACACGTTCATCTTTTGTGGACTTGTTATATTTATGCCCTGACGTATAACCTCAAGCGTCTTTTCATTTACATGCTATTTATAGTATATTATATTCAATAAATCAAAGTTGATGAAATAACAAGTAATCTAAGCAAGGACAAGCTTAAATTAGCAATCTTAGATCTTAATGAAGATTTAGTTAAAAAAGGATTAGCCCGAGTTGCTGATGTAACGTTGAGTGTAATGTGTAACAAAAATTTGTAACATCCCTCAAAAACAACCATAGTCCTATATACACTCAAGATAACTTTGACAAAACAAAAATCCTTACAAACGATGATATAAATCAACATTCATAAGGATATTAATATTTATAAGTAATACTATATTTGATATTAATGCCGACTAAGAGAATCGAACTCTTATCAATGGATTACGAGACCACCGTTCTACCATTTAACTAAATCGGCAATGAGATGATAAAGTATATATCAAGTACAAGAGTCATTGTAGCACTTCTCAGGGAAACTTTCTAGGTATTAGAATAAAAAATTTAACCAATATATTAATTTTCAATTCTTCATCATCTCTAGTTATTCTTAATGAGTAGCTTTTTTTAATTTGTATCGCAATTGATTTATTTGGAAAAAGATAAAGCAACCAATACAAAATCCTAAGATTGCGATGCCTGATGCCGCTGCAACCATAATGGTAAAGGTATAGCCTATTATTGATTTATCTAATTCAAAGCCTATAAATCCAAGGAATAAAAACGCGATCGCTATACATGAATTGAATTTTTGTTGTACGACATCTTCAGGAATGTAATCTGAAGGCTTTTTTTTCAAAAACAATCTTGCAAATTTCATAAATGGGTTAAAATTGAAAAAAAGCCCTAGTAAATTTGCAATAAGCGGAATTAATAAAATAAATGGTTGATGAAAAAACCACGTAGCTGTTGTGCTTAATAAAATAGTCCATTGATTAACTCGTACTAAAGGTCTAGGTATAGATACTATTTTATCCACTTCAAAACCCACCTTTCATATAAGAATAATTATAATAATACTCTAATATATGAAAAATCTAAAGGGTTTTGTTCATATTATTTTCATTTCAATTTATCGAATTTTGGTTAACAAATTCTTTCCATACTATCAACTTTGTAGCAAATACGTTATGATTAAGAAAAATAGTTTGTGAAAGAAGGTACTGACATGAAAAAATGGAAGCTCTTATGTTCAATCGGATTAGCAGCTTCTTTAATGGTTGCTTGTAGCAATGATTCTGCAAAAACATCAAAGGAACCGGCAAAAACAGAAGCATTTACTACTGAAAAGCATTCGACTGATCAATCAAACAATACAAATGAAAATTCTACATCAACATCTACAAAGCAACAAACAGAAACTTCTTCTAACAATATCGTGGTTTCTGGACAAAAGATGACAGATGCAGAACAACAAAAACTTTCTGATTTTATTGCAATGTATCCAGTTGTATATGCGAAAGCAATTGAAACTGGAGATTTTTCTCCTTTAGCTAACGAATATATCATGCATGATACAAAATTATACGAAGATCTTTTAGCAGAAATCCCTGAAAAACATAAACAAGGGTTTATTGAAGAAGTAAGTAAATTAGAAATCAACTCCATTAAACGTGATTCAGATACTGATTTCACTGTTAATACAAAAGAAGTCATTGCCGAAACACAAAATGGCAAGAAGGATACAAAAGTATACCATCGCAAATATAAGGTCTATTACAATTATGTTGAAGGCAATGATGCACAAAGTTTCTTCCAAATCTCTGAAATTACAGATGTAAAATAAACTTATTATACAAAAAAGGAATAAGCAAATAGCTTACTCCTTTTTTATTACTCTATTTATAGCTTCCTAAAATCTTTACAGCCTCTTCAGTAACAGACGTATCAACGGCTTTATTAAAGTCGAATTCACCTTGCGTTGCGCCATTAGCTTTGTACATTTCATATTGGTTTTTAATATCATCTACACGCATTTTGCCATCTGGATCAAGCCCAGTTACATTTACTTTATCCCATAAAGCAGGATCCTTTAACGCAGTGTATTTCGTCATAATATTAACAATTTCTGCTTTTCCCTCACCTTTTGTGAAAGCATCGTTATAATCACGAACACCTTTTAAATATGCGAGCATGAAGCGTAGTGATATATTCTTTTCCTCTTTCATAAACTTTGGAGAAGCTAATACTAATGCAATCTGTGAATCTGGAGCAAAATCAGTTGCATCCCCAAAACGAGTTAAAATCCCTTTACTTACTCCTTGGGCAATTAATGGCTCGATGCTAAGTGCTGCATCTATTGATCCATTTTCTAATGCACCAAGCATGCTACCGAAATCATTCATGATCACTGTTTTTACATCTTTTTCAGTTAATCCAGCATGTTTTAACATTAGCTGATAAATGTAACCGTCAATTGAATTCTTAGATGAGATGGCTATTTTCTTACCTTTGAAGTCCGAGTAATTTTTAATAACATCTTTCATCTTGTTGCTAATTACGAAAGTAAAATAGGATTTTCCTGGCATATTATGCCCCTTATCTCCTACTATCTTTACATCGATACCTTGGGCAATCGCATTAAAGAAAGATGCTGTAGAAATACCTCCTGCAATATCAACCTCACCAGCAGCAAGTGCCGGAAGCATATCGTCGCTATTTGCAAATTGGGCAAACTCTACTTCTATATTGTAATCAGCAAAATAGCCTTTTTCATTTGCAATATAAAACCCAGCCCCTGAAGCTGCCCCGTCTTCAGCAATTACTACCTTTGCTTTCTTGTCTAATGGTGCTAAATCACCTGATTTATTATCCTTACTTACTTCATTGTCTACCTTACTGTTATTTGAAGATGAGGTACCATTATTTGTACATCCCATGATGACCATCGCAAGTAATAGTAATGGCATCATAAGACCGCGTTTCAACCATTTCCCCATTAAAATCCCCCTTTACATAACACAACTACTTCCTAGACTTTTGAACTTCTTCATGCAAGTGCTTTAATATTTCAATAAAACTTTCTGTTGTTTGTTGATTTGCACGAATTTGTTCGATATTTCGTGGTCTTGGCAAATCATTTCTAATCTCTTTGATTATCTTTCCTGGCTGAGCACTCATCAGTAAGATACGGTCACTTAATAGTAACGCCTCATCAATACTATGCGTGATGAACAATACTGTTTTCTTTGTTTCTTCCCAGACAGAAAGTAATTCTTCTTGAAGGATAAATTTGTTTTGCTCATCAAGTGCTGCAAAAGGTTCATCCATCAACAATATTTCCGGATCATTTGCAAATGCACGTGCAATACTTACACGTTGTTTCATTCCACCAGATAGCTCTTTTGGATAAAGCTTTGAAAACTTTTCAAGTCCAACTTTTTTTATATAGTAATCTGTTCTTTCTTTAATAATGTCATGAGGTAAATGTCTCATTTTCAAACCAAAAGCCACGTTATCTTCTACTGTTAACCAAGGAATAATACCTCTTTCTTGAAAAACCATTGATTGAAGAGGTCTATCTTCCTTGCCCTGCTTAATCTCAAAATCACCTACACTTGTTGTTTCTAATCCCGCCAAAATTCTTAACAATGTCGTTTTTCCACAACCACTCGGGCCTATAAGACAAACAAACTCACCTTCTGAAATATCTAATGACACTTGATCTAAAGCTGTAACACTACTATTTTTCTTAAAGAATACTTTAGTCATATCTTTAATAGATATTTTCATTTGATCCACCATAGCCTCACCTCCAAGGCAGAATTTTCTTCTGAAGATATCGCAGTAATAGAGAAAATAGATAGCCAAAAAACGAGATGAGAATGAGCCCAACAAACATTTCCTTCAATAAAAAGGCTTTGTAGGAGGTCCAGATTAGATAGCCTATACCTGAAGTAGCTCCCATCATTTCAGCTGCAACAATCGTTAAAAGCGCAATTGCCTGCCCCATTTGAATTCCTTCCATCATGACAGGAAGTGAACCTGGAAGTGCAATTTTAAAGAAGAAATCCTTAGAATTAGCCCCATAGTTTTTTGCAACATCTAAGTAAATGGAATCGATATTGATAACACCTGCAGTTGTATTTATCACTACTGGAAAAAATACACTACCTGCGATCGTGACTACTTTTGAAAAATCACCGATACCAAATAATATGATAATGATTGGTAATAAGGCTAATGTTGGAATAGGCATAAGCGACATCACTATTGGCGATATAAAATGCCTAATTGGAGAATATAATCCCATCAATAATCCGATGACTACACCAGGTATTACGCCTAGTAAAAATCCAGCAAATATTCGGTATAAAGAGATCCAAATATGATGAAATAATTCTCCAGTTACAGCCATATTAAAGAAAGTACGAAGAATTTCTGTTGGCGGCGGGAAGAAACGTACATCAATTAAATCTGTTCGGGATAAAAACTCCCACAAAAGTAAGAGAAAAATAGGTGAAGCGATTGTAAGCATCTGCTTCATGCGTTCATTTAACCGTCTTTTTTTCCATTCCTGCTGTTCAATTTCGACAGGATTATGGGTTTTAGTGATTTTATCGTCTCTCATACTTCACCACCTCTTCCATAAATGATATGTCTATGTGCTTCAAAGTGTGTCGATTGCCTACAAAGAAGGAAAAATGAGGTGGTAAATTTACATTATTATAGCTTTAAAACAAATACTGGAAACCTCTATAAGATAATATGTAAATAAAATATATATTTTTTATATAACTTATTTACTTAGTTCATAAGTAGCTATATAATACGATTGTTATATGTCTTTTATCATATAAATACAGACTTTTTAGGAGTAAAAAGAATGAAATTAGATAGAGATATTGTATTTTTAGAAAAAAGTATTGCAAAAAGTGATTTCTCATCAGCACGTAAATTAATTGAGCACAATATAGAGAAACTATCGAATCCCCGCGTTCGATCAAAACTAAGTATGGAAGCTTTAACCTTTTATAATTGTGTAATTCAATTAAATAGTGAAAGCGATCATGACTTGTATTCAAGAGAAACACAACTGATTATCAGACATATTAATTCTTTAGCATATGGTTGCAAGTTTGCAGAGCTTAAATCTTATGCATTTTTACAAAAAGATTTGTTATCTAATCCAAAAATTTATAATGCACTTTGTGAAGATGCGAAGATATTTCTTTCGAAACCCCAAAATACTGAACTTGAAGTTAAAGATAGTACTTGTATGTAATTAAAAGAAGTCACATCAGTGTTTTAACACTAATGTGACTTCTAAATTGATTACACCTTATCCTACACGATGATTAAAATTGTCGCGCTTTCGCTTCACTTTTCAAAATACGGTTATGGAGAGTCAACTGCGACTGTCCCTTCACCTGCGATTTCGAATGTTTTAACCTAGTCCAGAGTTGATGAACTTTTTGAGATTTTGGGTCTAAGTAGTCCGGCTTTCCCATTGTCTTCACCCTCCTGATCATGTTGGATTTCAAAAGTGAAATCTAAAATAGTATGGCTTGAGGATTAATTTTTATACTCAATCTAAAATAAGATTTAGTAATATTAAATCCATAATATAAAGAGAATTGTCATCTGATATTTTCTCACTACTTCATTTTCACACTATCGATCATGATATATCCAAAAATAATTCCAGTAATAGTAGTTAATGTTGTAGTCGTCTCCCCTAATAACATCGCTTCTTCAGCAAAGAATAATTTTTCACCATATGATGTGTAAATTAAATAAGGTAATAAGGCAACATAAAGAGCTGGACATGCAATGATTATTAGTTTTAACCAATCAAAACTCCATTTCTTTTTTCCTTTATTTTCATCTAAAAATTTTGGTATTCGCAGTAATATACCAATGATCATAGGAAATAAAATTGTAAAAATCATTATCGGAAAGGAATTATATGTAGTTTCAGCTTCATTTCCTAAATAGACACGAAATCGTAATCCTAAATATATGGCTATTGCAAGAATTATTACCCAAATAAAATAACTAAGGAAGCGTTTCATAACAATTCCTCCAATTTTTGTTAAGTCTTTTTATACTAATAACTTTCTCTATAGAAACCTAATTTTCCTATAATGAATTCATAAAAATATACTTTTTATATACTTTTTATGTTCAAAAAGCGAAACTAAAATTACCATGGTTATTTCGTGTATTATTTTTTCTATTTTATGTAGTTTTTTACTAATGTAATGAGGATATAGGACTCAAAGTATCGAATCTCTATTTTATTCCTACAAATAAAAAACCCGGAAAATTAATTCCGGGTCTGATTTCACTTTATCCTTCATGTTGATTAAATTGTTAAAGCTTTGCAGTACTCACAGACTCATGCCTCAAAAGGCTTTCACCTGAGATTTAACTTTTTAATTGGTTGCACACAGTAGATGAACATTCATGAGAATTAAGAAACGAGTTCTGGTTACTCATTGTTATTCAACATCCTGATCATAAAAGTTTATATCCTTTTATGATGATTAAAACGTTAAGCTTTCGCTTCTTACTCAGACCTGATCCACGGGACTTCACTCCGTTTCTTAAGCTTGAGAATTTAACTTTTTAATCTTGCCCAGAGTAGATGAACTCTCTGAGTAATTAACGCTTTTTTGGCGGATCACCCATTGAATTCTCCCTCCCAAATCATGGAAGATTTACGAATCCTTCATGTTGATTAAAATGTTTTGCATTCGCTTTATTACTCAGACCTGATCCACGGGACTTCACTCCGTTTCTTAAGCTTGAGAATTATTAACGCTTTAATCTACTTTGAGCTATAGTGCTCACCTGGACTTGGTTCCCCCATCGGTTAACCCCTCCTGTGTCATGAAAGGATTTCTTAAGTGAAATCTTTTATAGTATAGCTCGTACAACTTCTTTTATACATCTACTTAAAAACTATTTAAATTTAATCAAACATGCGGCTTAAATTAGCCATTTCAATTGCTGAAACTGCTGAATCATATCCTTTGTTTCCTGCTTTTGTGCCAGAGCGTTCGATAGCTTGTTCAATATTTTCTGTTGTAACAATACCAAACATAATTGGAACACCAGTTGTTAATCCTACATTGGCAATACCTTTTGCTGCTTCATTACAAACATAATCATAATGAGAAGTTGCGCCTCGAATAACAGTGCCTAAACCAATAATTGCATCATATTTTTTTGTTTCAGCCATTTTTTTTGTAATAAATGGTACTTCAAATGCACCTGGGACCCAAGCGATATCAACATCTTCTTCAGACACACCATGACGTTTTAAACCGTCCATAGCACCACTTAATAATTTTGCTGTTAAAAATTCATTAAATCTTCCAACTACAATCCCAATTTTTAAACCTGTACCGATTAATTGTGCTTCAAATGTTTTTGCCATTTCCATTCACTCCTATGCTAATATATGTCTCATTTTAATTTTTTTTGTTTCTAAATATTTTTCATTTTCCGGCTCTGGCTTAATTTCTACTGAAACACGCTCCATCACTTCAATACCATATTTCGCTAAACCCTCAATTTTAGCAGGATTATTTGTCATTAATCGAATTTTAGTAATACCAAGATCTCGAAGCATTTGAGCACTTAATCCATAATCACGCATTTCAGCAGGGAAACCTAAATGAACATTGGCTTCCACTGTGTCATATCCTTGTTCTTGTAACTCGTAAGCTTTTAGTTTGTTGAGCAGGCCAATTCCTCTGCCCTCTTGACGCATGTATAATATAACGCCTGAACCTGCTTCTTCAATCATTTCTAATGATTTATGAAGTTGAGGTCCACAATCACAGCGTTTTGAGTGGAAAATATCACCTGTTAAACATTCTGAATGAATACGAACAAGTGGTGCTTCATCAATTTTGGGATTTCCTTTAACAATTGCAAGATGTTCTTTATTATTTAATCGATTTGAATAGCCAACCATTTGAAATTCACCAAATGAAGTAGGTAATTTTACAGATGCTACACGATCAACCAATTGTTCATTTTCATAGCGATAGTTTATTAAATCAGCGATTGTAATGAATTTCAAATTATGCTCTTTAGCAATTTCGTGCAACTGTGGTACTCTTGCCATTTTTCCGTTATCAAGCATGATTTCACAAATCACACCTGCGGGTTCTGAACCACAAATTTTAGCCAAATCCACTGCGGCTTCTGTATGTCCCTGTCTTTCCAATACACCATTATCTTTTGCTACTAACGGAAATACATGACCTGGCCGGCGAAAATCAGAACCTTTAGCAGTAGCACTAATCAATTGTAAAATTGTTTCAGAGCGTTCAAATGCACTAATTCCAGTTTCCGTCGTTTTGTAATCAACACTTACAGTAAATGCAGTTTGATGATTATCAGTATTATTTTCAACCATCGGATTTAGTTGAAGACGATGGGCTAATGTTTTAGACATTGGCGTACAAATTAAGCCACGTCCGTACTTCGCCATAAAGTTAATGTTTTCAGGTGTTGCATATTCTGCTAACACAAGAAAATCTCCTTCATTTTCACGGTCTTCATCATCTACAACGATGATCATTTTACCGTTTTTTAAATCCTCAATTGCTTCTTCGATTGAATTAAACATTTAAATACACCCACCTTATATCAATGATAACTCGGTATTTTAGTCCAGATATTGATTTTTATTTGCACAGTTTTCTTTACAAAATATTTGATGTACGCCGGGGGCCAATACTTTTTACAACAAGTGTTTATTCACTCACTGAAAGTAGCCAAAATCTATTTTCAAATTACACTAACAAAGTTAGTAGAAATGTACTGAAAGAACTTAGAATCCATTTTCTTTTAGGAAGTCCAAAGTTATCGTTGAATTTTCTTGTTTTTGTTCTAAATGATTGATCACATATTTTCCGAGTAAATCATTTTCGATATTTACCATATCATTTTCTTTTTTAATACCTAATATTGTTTGATCAAATGTATGAGGAATAAGCGATACGGTTAGTTGACTTGGCTTCACATCGAAAAGAGTCAGGCTTATTCCATCAATTGCAACTGAGCCTTTCAACATGCAAAACTTACTTAGCTCTTTGCTTATTCCTATATCCACATAAACGGCGTTTGCAAATTTTCTTTTTCTTAGAATGACACCTGTACCATCAACGTGCCCTGATACAAAATGTCCTCCGAATCGTCCGTTTGCAGGCATTGCTCTTTCTAGGTTCACATATTCTCCACTTTGTAGTGATTGAATATTTGTCGCTTTTACAGTTTCAGGCATGACTTCTACTGTGAATTGGTTGTTTGAAAACGAAATAACAGTTAAGCAAACACCATTAACTGCAATACTGTCACCTAAATGGACATCTTCTACGATTTTTTGGGATTCAATCGTTAATTGCATACTATTTGGTGCATTTTTGATAGCTTTTACATTTCCTAAATCTTCTACAATTCCAGTAAACACTTGTTTCACCTCATTTCGAAACAGAAGGTATCTTGATATCTTTGCCAATCATTAGAACCTCTTCCTTGCAATCTTCAACGTAAAGATTCATAACATTTTTTCCATTTCATTTATTACTTCTTCTATAGATATAGTTGGTTTAGAAAATTTGAAAATCAAAACATGATCTTGTTGGAAACTTTAATCTCACCTACAAGCTTTGACCTCCGCGACTTGTGCAAGGTTAACTGCCAGATTCATAAAATAATCATCCGATAAGTAAAACCTTCTAACTGGATAAAATTTTTACCAAAAAGAAAACTCCATAAGGAACAAAACCTTTAGGAGTTTGTGGGAGAATATGTAGTAAATGGTATCACTAAATAAGCCTATTGAAATCTATTGTTCAAAAGCTCATACCATTGCTCATTGTCCTTCTCCCATCCAGACTATACTGTCGGCTTTGGAATTGCACCAAATCCTGCCTATAAAAGGCTCACGGGCTTAGAATTTCTTCATCACCGTCGATTGGGATTTTCACCCGACCCCGAAGGACTACGAATATTAAATTATTTATGGTTTTCTAAATAAAAGAAAACCCCATAGATTTTTATCTACGGGGTGGGTTGGAAGGTTGATTTTAATATCATCAAATAAACCTACGGAATATTATCGTATCCCATAAGTAAATAAGCGTTCCATACATCCTTCTCTCATCCAGACTATACTGTCGGCTTTGGAATTGCACCAAATCCTGCCAAAAAGGCTCACGGGCTTAGAATTTCTTCATCACCGTCGATTGGGATTTTCACCCGACCCCGAAGGAATTATTTATCTATGGGCAAAGTATAACACTCTTTTAATGAAAAATCATTAATATTTTATAATTTGTCTTCTCTTTATCAGAAACAGTGTAATTCACTATAAAATCAATAAGTTTAGTTAAAAGAACTATACAACTTTATTCGAATTTTCATAACGCTTAATTACGACTTTATTTAAATTATCATGGCGTTTTATTAATACACTGATCATTTGATGCCATTTTTTACATAGCTTAGCAGCTTCTTTATATTCATCGGAATCTTTTGCAACAGGTTCTTCAGGCTCTAAAAATACATATTCTATTATCGGATTAGATAAATCATCTACTACCACTTTCAAGCTTAGTTTTGAAACTCCTTGTTCTTCACTCTTATCTGATTTTTCTTCAGTATCCTCATCTTCATCATTTTTTTCAGCCTTTTCTGGTTCCATTAAATAAACCAAGGAATTTCCTCCCCCATCAAGCAAGGATCCCCCTAGTAGACCACCCCTTGAGATTAATGCTATTTGATTTCCATCTTCTTCAATCGACGTTTCGTAAATCTCGTTAAATAAATATTCCTTTACTTCAAAATCAGAATCTATGTCTTCTCTCTTCGCAACAAAGAAAGTTTGCGATGCCTCACCTAACATTAACGCATTTAAATAGTCTGCAGAAATCGTCGATTGGCTATGAGGATAAACTTCTAGCATTTCTTCCACTTCACTTTTAATTTCTTTGTCTCTTTGCATCTCTATCAACTTTAACTGATGAGAACCCCATTTATACACTAAAAAAGAAAGTAATAAACAAAATAATTTAGTTCCAATCGTTGGAACGATAAAGGTTAATATAAAAAAGAAGACACTTAAAAGAAAAAATAATAAAAGAATCATGAGCAATCCACCTTTTTTTACAAATCACATAAAGTAATGAAAATAAAATGATTTAAAATACTACACCCTAATAGAAATACTATTCGGTTATTATCTATTTCATTCTCATTTTTACTAGATTTATCAAAGAAAATTTTATTGGTTTGTAGACACACTCATTTATTGTTACTTTTGTGATTATATGCCCTAAACAATTCTTTACCGAAATTGGAGTTCTTGATTAAATAAAAAAAAGAGACTCCCTATGGATTCTCCTTTAATTAAAGCTATAACTTTTGCCAGTTACATATATTTAGGTTCAGTTAAGAACCTTTTCAATATTTTTATGTAAACTAGCTTTTTCTAATCTTTCGAAAGACTTTGGCATTTCTTTTCTTTTTCCAAAATAATACAGTATTGATTCTACAATTCTTTCAGAAGCATGTCCATCCCCATACGGATTAGAGGCTTTCGACATTCTTTCATATTCCTTTGAATCAGTTAATAATTCATTTAGTAATTGATATATCGTTGATTGTTCTGTACCCGCAAGTTTTAATGTTCCTGCTTCGATTCCTTCTGGTCTTTCTGTTGTATCTCGAAGAACTAATACTGGGACACCTAAAGATGGTGCCTCTTCTTGAATACCACCTGAATCAGTTAAAATGATATGCGCTCTTGATAAGAAATTATGAAAATCAATCACTTCTAATGGTTCAATTAGGTGAATTCTTTCGTTCTCCCCTAATATTTCTGCAGCAATTTCCCTTACTACAGGATTTAAATGAACTGGATAGACTACTTGAAGCTCATCATGTTCATCCACAATCTGTTTAATCGCTTTGAACATATGTCTCATTGGTTCCCCAAGATTTTCCCTGCGATGTGCTGTTAAAAGAATCATTTTGTCATTACCGATTTTCTCTAAAATTGGATGACTATATTCTTCAGAAACAGTAGTCGATAATGCGTCGATTGCTGTATTTCCTGTTACGAAGATAGCATCTTCTTTTTTATTTTCATTTAACAAATTTTGTTGTGCTTTTTTTGTAGGGGCAAAATGAAAATCAGCTATTACACCTGTAAGTTGTCGGTTCATCTCTTCCGGGAACGGTGAATATTTGTTCCAAGTTCTTAAACCTGCTTCGATATGACCAACTGGAATTTGATTGTAAAATGCAGCTAGACTAGCTACAAACGTAGTCGATGTATCACCGTGAACCAGCACTAAATCCGGTTTTTCGATTTGTAATACTTCATTTAACCCTTCTAATGCACGTGTCGTTACATCTACTAATGTTTGACGCTTAGTCATAATATTCAAATCATATTTTGGTTTGATATTAAATACTTCGAGCACTTGATCAAGCATTTCACGATGCTGAGCAGTGACAGTTACAATCGATTCTATTTCATTTTGATGTTTTTCCAATTCAAGTACTAATGGAGCTAATTTAATCGCTTCTGGTCTTGTACCAAATATTGTCATGATTTTCATTTTAGATTGACTCGTCATATAAAACCTACACCTCTATTTACTAAATTAGATAAACATGTATGCTGCACTAATAATTACTACGAATAGCATTACAACCGTTTGTGTAATGAACGAAAAATTCAAACCGCTTTTTTGATTGTTTTCGCTAATTGAATTACTTGATTCCTCTTTGTACTGTTCACCCAACGATTGATTCCGATTCGTTTTCTTATCTTCTTCACTTAATGCATTAAACCATTTGATAAACTTTTTATATTCGACAATTACTTTTTTCGTATCGTCAAACATCTTAATTTGACCAAAATGAACCCACATCACACGATCACAAAATGCTTCGATTTGTGATAAGGAATGACTGACAAAAATAATCGTTTTTCCTTGGCTTTTAAATTCATTAATCTTATTAAGACATTTTTGATAAAATGTTTGGTCTCCTACGGACAATGCTTCATCAACTATTAATATATCTGGATTTGTATGAATTGAAATGGCAAACCCTAAACGAGATTTCATACCACTTGAATAATTTTTGACAGGTTGGTTAATGAAATTTCCTATGTCTGCAAATTCAATAATATCTGAAGTTAATTCATTGATTTCAGCGTTGCTTAAACCGTGCATTAAACATTTCATCTTAATATTTTCTAAACCTGTTAATGAAGCATTTAACCCAACTGAAATTGCTATTAATGATGTTTCACCATTAATTTCAATTGATCCTTGACTTGGAGGAATAACTTGGGCAAGTAAATTGGAAAGCGTAGATTTACCAGAACCGTTCAATCCAATGATTCCAATTGCTTCTCCAGCTTCAATTTCAAAACTGATATTTCTTAACGCATTAAACTGATCTCGATCTTTTTTTAAAGAAATAATATCTACTAATTTATCAGATTGTTTACTATATAATCTGAAACTTTTTGATACATCTGTGCATCGAATTTTCGGATTCATTCTTCTTCCTCCGATTATAGATAGTCAACAAATTTGTTACGGAATTTGATGTGTAAATAAGAGCCTATTATTAAAATTAGAAAACTAAGACTCCAGAAATAAATCATATAAGATAGGTCTTCAAAAAACCATTGTCCACCTAATATAGAATATCTAAAGCCTTCAATTATATAAAATAGTGGATTTAACTTCAAAATATTGACAAAGAAATCAGGGAAATTATGAACGTTCCACACAATAGGTAAGAAATACATTAGCAAGCGCACAATTGATTGCACCATTATTTGTACATCTCGTATGATTGTTGTAAGTGTCGATAACAACAATGTTATTGCAAAAAGAAAGAAAAATAAGCAAATTAAATAATAGATTAGCTGAAGTAAATATGCCCCTGAGAAGATACCATATAATGAAGCAATTCCAATTGTAAAAATGATCATTGGAAATAAAGATATTGAATTCCCTACAATCTTAATTGTTGGTAAAACACTAACTGGAAAGTTCATTTTAGATACTAAATTTACTTTCGCAAAAATACTATTAGATGCTTGTGTAATGGTTCGACTTATAAATAACCATGGTACAAGTCCAATGATTAACCATAGAAAAAACGGGGTTCCATCAACTGGAGAACCTTTTCTAATTCCAAGTCCGAAAATTAGCCAATATACACCGATTTGAATGAATGGGTTTAATATTTGCCACAATGCACCTAAATAGTGCATTGTATATTTCCCTTTTTCTTCATATAAACTTAAACGGAATATCAAGTTTAAATGAAGAAATTGTTCTTTCAAAACTTGCCCTGCGAAGTTCATACAAGAGTAGCTTCCTTTTTAGTAAATTTATAAAGATTTCCATAATTCATATAGTCTACATCATTATTAAGAGCTCGAACTACATTTTTTGTATCAAAAATTCTTTTGTTAGACATTTTCATAAAATCAAAATCTCCAAATTGTTTAAATTCATCGTGATCTGATAATATAACGACTAAATCTGAATTATTGACTGCTTGTTCTAAATCTTGCATTACCCAATCTAATTTAACATGAGGGTCATATGCACGAACTTCATAATTTCCTTGAGCTTTTAACATATCAAATATTTCTAAAGCTGGACTTTCACGAATATCATCCACATTACCTTTATATGTTAGACCAAAAACGGTTAAGACTTTACCATTTACGTTTTGCATTAATGTATTGACATTCTCTACTACAAAATGAGGCATTGAAGTATTTATAGTACGAGATAAGTTGATTAATTGTGCAGTTTCTGGAGCTTTAGCAACGATGAAATATGGATCTACTGCTAAGCAATGACCTCCTACACCAGGCCCTGGCGTGTGTAAGTTTACTCGAGGATGTTTATTGGCCATTTTAATCACATCAAGTGCATTAATTTCTAACTCATTACAAACCTTTGCAAGTTCATTGGCAAGAGCAATATTGACATCTCTAAATGTATTTTCCATAAGCTTAGACATTTCAGCAGTCTTCGCATCTGTTCTAATAATTTCACCTTGAACAAATGTACTGTATACATTTACGCCAGCTTCTGTACATGCTGATGTAACTCCTCCAACAATACGATTGTTAAATACTAATTCTTGAAGAATTTGTCCCGGTAAAACTCTTTCTGGACAGTGAACTAAGAAAACGTCTTTACCAACTACAAAACCTTCCTCTTCAACTAATGGTCTTACGTAATCATCCATGCTACGAGGAGCAATAGTTGATTCAACAATGATTGTATTTCCGCTCTCAATATATGGTAAAACTGATTTTACCGCACTTAATACATATGTTAAATCACAAGATTTATATTGATCGTTAAGGTTCGGGGTTGGTACAGAAATAATGAATGTATCAGCCTTTTCAGGTGCATATGCAGCTTTAAATGTTCCCATAGAGATCACTTCTTCTAAAGCTTCTTGTAATCCTGGCTCTTCTAAATGGATTCTCCCACCATTCAATGAATCTACTACTTCTTTCTTAACGTCCACACCGACAACATTCACATTGTGTTTTGCAAACATAATTGATGTAGGTAATCCAATATATCCTAAGCCAATCGTACATAATTTCATCATTATATCCTCCAATATACAAGTTAGTCATTTTTAAAAGGTTTTCGATCAATTTATTTGATTCAAGTTAACCTTGAAACTGTATGAGTAAAAGAATTAATATTAAAATCATTGCGTTCTTATGAAAAGTTACATCACCTCCCTTCAATCTGATATTTGAATTTCAAATATCAGATTTTGGAGAAGTATTTTGCAATCTTTTGGTACTTTCCTTTTTTGTATAAAGTTTCGAATTTATCAATCTCTACTGTATTTTCCTTGATATATTCCTTATATAAGGAATATATTTTGTAAAGTGTATCGATTGCCTCTTTCTGATCATCATCAGTAATTCGTTTAATTCGGATTAAATACCAATTTCGGAAATAGAAGTTGAATCGCTTTTCCATATACAATGTAAGCAAATCATTATTTATCAAAAATGGAAGTCTCTCTTTTTCCAAAGTGTAATACTTATCGAAGAATTTTTTCGTTACAGTATTTGTAACAGATCCTGTCACTGCCGCATAATAGATGTGTATATCCAGATCAATGACAGCACCTTTTGTAGAATGCAGCAACAACTCTTGGAAAAATAAAGTATCTTGCCCCCCTGCATTTTCAACCATTTTCAATTGATTTTCTGTAATGATTTTTCTTTTTACAACTAGAGCCTGGATACTTTGTGCTCTCAAATTGGTATTGATTAATAATTGCTTAGGGTTATTGATGATCTGACTTTGAATTGCCTCAATTACTGTTTGATAATATTTGAAATAGCTAATTTTGGTGTTATCAAATTTAATCATGTTACCTATGGCAAAATCTAATTCTCTATTGCTATTTAAGAGATTTAATAATTGAGCATAACCATCATTGACTGCTTCATTATCAGGGTCTAAATAAGTTACATATTCACAGTTAGCAAGTTCTACTCCCCTGTTTCTCGCTCTTGATGCACTACCACTTCCACCTTCTGGGAAGAAATAGGTCACTATATTGGAGTGCTCTCTTGCAATCCTATTAATCGTGATTAACGTTTCTTTATCTGTAGAACCATCATCTACCATAATAATTTGCATTTTTTCAAAAATACTGCTTCTTTTTAAGCTATTAAAACACTTGTTTAATAGATATCTTCCATTATTGTAAACAGGTACAATAACAGATAACTCATAATCCGAATTTGATATCTCAACTTCTACTTCTCTTTTTGTATTCAGTTCAAAATGATCGATACAATACCCGTATCTTCTTATATAATTTGGCTGAATTTGTAATAACTCATCAGCTAGAAATGCGTTAGCCCAAAAAATGGTTTTATATTTATCTTTGATTTCATTGATATAATTATGTTCGGTCCCTTTAATTAGTTCGTCGCCGTTGAAATATCCATTTTTTGTAATATAATCCGAATCTGTATATTTAAAACCATTAATCATATCTTCTAAATAGTATTCCTGATAGTGATAATTTGAATTGAAAAAGGCGATGATATCATATTGTGATTTTATATGTTCGTTGAAATCAGCTTCAGAAATAATATCTTTATCTCTATAAGTTTGATTTTCAAAATCTCTAATCACATCTTCATTTATCGTATCTGCCACTACTAATACTTTTTTTACTAGATGTTGTGAGCCCAATCCAATTTTTTCTAACAAATCATCAAATCTTTGAAATGTTGTATGTGATGACATAGCATTTCGAATACCTAATACTTGGTGTTTATATACTTCATCGTCCGTAAATCCATTCAGAATATCTTGGACTTCTTTGCGATCATTCACTATAAAGACATTTGGGAACTTATTATTCACACCGACACTGTAATTTGAGATAATGATGTTCCCAATTGCTTGTAGCTCATAAATTCGATTGGCAAACATAGTTTCACTGTATTTCACAGAGTTTAGATTGATCGCCCAATCATATAATTTATGGACCTTTTGAAGATACTCATGCTCTATTGCTGGCGATACATATTCTAGGTACTCCTGTGGAAAGAAGTAATTTACTTTATCCAAATGGAAATTACGATCGATGATTTTTAAATTACGATTTGTACTATTAACACCCTCGAAAATCTCAACTGTTTCTTTTTGTCTATCAGGGTATTTGTTTAGCCAAGACCCTGCAAAGAATACACCATTGCTTTTTTTGGTATTTCTCATACCGATTGGATTATGGTACAGAGGATTAATACCAAATTCTAAGACAAAAACTTTATCGTTTTTACATGCTTTTTTATAGTCTTTTATCTTTTCTTTTGCTGTTGTAAATACATAGTCACATTTCTTTGCAATGCCGATAAATTTTTCATAATTAACTGGATCTTCTTTGGAATAAAAAACTGTTTTCACTTGATTCTTTTTGTAGAAATTTAGTATTTTGTATAATACTGTTCGTTTTGCTGACGAAGGATTTGCCATTCCAACCCAGCTACCATCTAATCCTTTCCATGCAGTTACAACTAACAATAGATCTAATTGATCCTTATAATCTTGATAATTTTGAATTGTAATAGGAATGAAATTCGCAACATCCTTGTAGGATTGATATAAAAATTCATCTGCAATAATCCCTATACGTAGCGTATTTTTTTGAAAATATCTGCTACCATTACTATTAGGAATTTCATCAAGGAAAGGTTTAATACGATCGAAATATTGTAAATCTGCTACTTCTTCACGGTAACTTAGATATTCTACTTTCGACATATTTGATGGTTCTGATTTGATTTCATATAGGAGCAACGATTCTTCGGGTATGATAGTTGGTAACTCTCCATATTCCTTTAGATAATCAATTTTATATTTTTCTTTTTTGATTTCAGTTTCTAGATTTAGTCTTTTTGATTGGATCTCTTTAAGCTGCTCTTCAATGTTAGTAATTTGCATTCTTTTTGCCTCGCTTAATTCTTTTTAAGAATCTCCAATATACATAAGTTAGTTTTCCAAGCTTTGAATTACTGATTGCATGAAATTGCGATTGTAATTTTTGGTAAGAATTTAATAGATTTTCTTCCTGGTTATACATTCTCAGTAATTCTTCTTGAATGACTATTTTTGATCTTTTTTCGTTAATTAAAGATTCTTTAAGAGATTCCAATTCTTTCGATAAATCTTCCGTTTTCAGTTCCAAAATTAGCACTCCCAGTAGTAAATTAGATGGTATTAAGATACTTTCGCATAGACATTGATGAATAATTCTTTTTCTTTTTCCCAATTGAATAATTCACTAGCTTTTATGCTGTTTTCGCTTAAACGATTTCTTAATACGTTATTACCCAATAATTTGTTAACTGCCTCTGCAATTTGATCAGGCTTATGTGAATCGATACAGATTCCTGTTTCTTCCCCTTCAACAACTCTTTTAATTTCAGGGAAATCACAAGCAACGACTGGTACACCTGCCATCATGTACTCAAATAATTTATTTGATGAAGCGGAGTAATGATTATAGTTTGTGTTATTTAAAACTTGAAATCCTAAATATGCATTTTTTGTATATTTAGGTAATTCGCTAAGTGGTACCTTCGGAAGAAATTTCACTTTCTCATGAAGATTCATTTTGTTAACCATATTCACCAATTCTGGTTTAATTCGACCATCGCCAATGAATACAAGCGTTCCTTCATTAAATTTAGGCACTGCCTTTATTAATTTTTCCAATCCTCTTCCCGCTTGTATTCCTCCTTGATAAAGAAGGATTTTTTCATCTGAAGGTAGTTGAAGGATTTCATGAAGATCAACTTCATCAGTCTTCACTTCCTTCTCGATAAACGGGTAATTATGAACTACATTTGGATAAAATCCATATAGCACTTCGTTGTATTTAGCTCTTGTATGATTTTCCACTATCATCGAGTCCATTCTTTTGATGAAGAATTGCTCCATTTTTCCATAAATAGAGCTATCATAACCTGTTCGGCTTGTTTGGACTTCATGAGAATCGTAAATAAGTGGCTTTCTCATTAAACGCCATTTTGCACATATATATCCTTGTGGCAGTGTATTTAAATCATTTGAATGATAAATATCGTATTTTTTCATTCTACCTCTTAAAATCATTCGTAAAATAATTGAGCCTCTTAAGAAACCCGTTTTTAATTTTGTCTTTAATACCAGTCCCCCTAATAGTGTTAATGGGAGAATAATTAATGGAAAGAAGTATGCTAAAAATAACCAAAGTACCAATGCTGCACCGCCAGCCAGCTTATTCTTCATGCAATATTGAAGAGTAGAAACTACTAGAGGATATCTTCTAACTCTATACACATTGAAATTTTCATTTCTTTTTTCAACGTATTTCATATTCTTATCATTTGGATCATGGATGCAAATAAGGTCTACTTTATATCCCTTTTCAGACAAAGTTGTGCATTCTCGAAGTACTCTAGCATCATTTGTAAAATGGTTCCAAACAAACATACATACGTTTTTTTTCATAATCTGATATCCTTATCTATTTGATTTAGTAATGGCACAGGTTCAGCTATAAGATCTTCTGCTTTTAGTAATGAAGTTAATTTTTTTATATTCTTTTCCCAAATAAAATGATCCTTGATTAAATCAATTGCATTATTTGCTGTTTTTTCTCGTAAATCAGGGCTACTTTTTAATAACAATATAAATTTTACAATTTCGTATGCATCACGTTTTTCAGAAACAAAACCCGTTTTATATTTAAGAATGATTTCTTTAGAATACCCCGAAACAGCCGCTACAACTGGGAGCCCAGATGTCATATAATCAATTAATTTTCCAGGTAATACCGTATCAAAAACATCACTGTTATTTAAGGATAGAACACCTACATCATGCTCAGAGTTTAACTTTAAGCATTCTTCTCTTGTTGTAGGATTTACAAATGTCGCATTATTCAATTTATTTTCTTTAATAAATCTTTGAAGCTCGTTTTTCTTTTGACCATAGCCTACAATCGTAATCAAAATATGGTTTTTATCTAGTTTCCTCACTAAGCTTTTTAGAAATTCGACATCCTGAGCAAGACCGATATTCCCCGTGTATATGACTCTAAATTTTTTATGAAATCTGTAGGTTGGCTGTAATTCATATAATCTAGCAGCATTCGGAATATACGTGATTTTATTTGGGTTAATCTTTGCCTTTTTCAAGATATAATCCTTGAATCCAACGCTATTTATGATGATGTGATTCGCTTTCTTATATAAGTAAATTTCTAATAATGAGAAGAAGTTAATAATCATCTTCTTATTAAAGACCCCTACTCCTTTCAACGATTCAGGCCAAAGATCCCTGACATCTAAAATGAATTTTGCTCGATACCTAAACTTTGCTATGACACCAACAAATGCTATAAAAATAGCAGGCGTTGTTACTAGGACGACATCATATTTGTTTTTACTAAATAGAACAAAAAATAACATTTTAATGGATATTTCCAAATAGTGTATTAGCCTATTTAGCATGTTTAACGCATATTTTCTATCTTTCACCTTAATTCTATGGATTTCACTCGCATCATCTAATGTATTATCATTCCAAAATTTTTTATCATCATAAAGATGCTTATTCGGATAAGAAGGCTCAGTTGTTAAAACTGATACGTCATAACCATCTTCCTGTAATAGCTGAAAAAGATTGCTCATTCGATTCGCATGGCTACCTATCTCAGGATAAAAATTTTGCGTTATGATCAATATTTTGGAATTAGACAATTAGAGCAACCTCCTATAATACTTACAGTTATAAAGATTCGAATTATTTGGAAATTTTATATTCCAGCATCTTTGTTACGGGTTTATTGTAGCATAGTCATTTACATATATTGTTAAGCCATTGATTCACTTTTATTAACTATTTGTAAATTATTATTAAATTCGTTAATAAACTCTTTTTTTTTTAGAAAAGTAGTCTATTTTAAAAGAAGCCCCTATTTTCTATTTTTTAGATTTATATGGTGCGTTTAATGAAGAATAAAACTGTTTCATTTTACAATTAGCACACGGAGGCGCAACATGACTGAAGAAAGACGAAGAAGATATCAAATGAAGAAAAAGAGAAAAGTTTGGAAATGGATCGTAGGTATTGTAACTATATTAATTCTTGGTTTGAGCGGTGTTGCATTTAGTATGTATCATAGCTTTACTACCAATTTGAACCAATCACACGTTAACTTAGGTCGTGATCAATCAAAACAACGTGTAAAGAAAGTCAATTTTGACCAAAGGGATCCTTTTTCAATTTTATTATTAGGAGTT
Source organism: Rummeliibacillus pycnus (assembly GCF_050459865.1). Taxonomy (GTDB): domain Bacteria; phylum Bacillota; class Bacilli; order Bacillales_A; family Planococcaceae; genus Rummeliibacillus; species Rummeliibacillus pycnus_B. Next base: position 46,850 of record NZ_JBCMNM010000017.1, on the reverse strand, counting down.
GATGGACGTGAAGGAGAAACTGGACGTTCAGATACTATTATTGTTTTAACAGTTAATCCAAATACAAAAAATACTAAGATGCTTAGTATTCCGCGAGATACTTACACTGAAATTGTAGGACATAATACAACTGATAAATTGAACCATGCTTATGCTTTTGGTGGAATTAAGATGTCAATGGATTCAGTTGAACATCTATTAAATATTCCGATTGATTATGTTGGAGAAATCAATATGGATGGATTTTCGGATATGATTGACGCTGTAGGTGGAATTACCGTCAATAGTCCTCGTGCTTTTGATCAAAATGGTTACCATTTTAAAGAGGGCGAAAATAAATTAGATGGTAAAGGTGCTCTAGCTTACGTTCGTAATCGACATGATGATCCTGAAGGTGATTTTGGTCGCCAGCAACGACAACAACAATTAATCTCTGGAATCATTAAAGAAGCTGTATCTGTTGATAGTCTGTTTAATTATAAAGATATATTTAATTCTCTAGGAAAGAATGTCCAAACTAACTTAACATTTTCTGAAATGGTGAAGCTACTGCAAAATTACCAAGATTCCATTACGAACATCGATCAATTACGATTTGAAAAAGGTGGCGGCGAGATTATTAATGGGATTTGGTATTACAAAATGGATGAAAACGAGTTGAAGGATATTTCCAATGAATTACGAAAACATTTAGAGTTAGACTAACTATGTACAAGCTGTCTGTAAGCATTATTTTTGCTTATCGGCAGCTTTTTGATGTGATTTATCGATTCGTTTTGAAAATGTGATGAATGTTCTAATACATAAAAACTAATTGAATTTAGGTTCTTTCTAATTTTATGAATTCAATGTTGTTATAATTCCTTCCTAATCTCTTCATCATTTAAGCGGTATCCATTTTTAAGCATATCAATACTTAACCCAAACTTCATTTCTAAATGTGGATAGTCTTTAAATCCTATCCAATCTCCACCCCAATCAAATCCAAGTTGTTTTCCAATATCAGCAACTTCAAACCAGTCAGATCTTCCATTACCATTCCCATCATAAGTAGTATCCCAAATAATCTTCCCACTAGCATTTAACAATGCATAATCAAATGCTAATCCATAATTATGATAGGACTCACCAGCTCTTGTATTTGTGACAATGTTTCCCTTTGTAGTTCTTCCTTGTTGATATAACTCGTCCTGTTTTGCAAAAGATCTTAACCCTTCTGTAATCACAACATCAATTTTTTGTTTTTCTGCCAGTTTGATTAATGTATCCTTCTTTTCGTTTACAATTGGATCTAGTGTTGTAGGGATTGGTGCATTCTTCCCTAAATATATATACTTACTCTCTTCTACATGGGGTTTAAAGAGCAAAGTTAAACTTATTATCACCACTAGAAAAAAGATGATAATAATAATCCATGTTATAAATAAATGATTATTAAAACTTTTCATTTTATGTACGTTCTCCTCAAAAGTTATCGATCATCGTATGCAGAATCTGACATATTCCATTTTTCTAAAATGCTACTCAAACCATTCATTTAAAGTAATTTCCAAAGACTTTAACTTTCATACTTAAAGTAAATACAATGCTTATATTATCTTTTTTCCATGAATGATTGAGATCAATTCATACTTGTGACTGAGGAAATATTATCCTTCTTCTTATTATAATGTAATTCAAGGATTAATTCGGGAGGGATAATGTTGAAGATTGAAAAGGTTACACTCATGATTTCTAACTTTGAGCAAACAGTAAAGTTTTATCGAGATACACTTCAATTTACATTGATATTTATCAATGAACGTTGTGCAGCATTTCAAATTAGAGACAGCATACTTGAATTTATAAACGATTACGAAAATAATAATTACTATTACCATTTTGCTTTCAATATCCATGCCAATATATTCTCAAAATCTAAAGAATGGTTATCTAAACGTTTAACATTATTAAAAGAAGACGATTTGGATGAAATTTATTTTGATGGAAAAACGCAAGCTAATGCTTGTTATTTTGAAGATCCTGCTGGGAATATTGTTGAATTTATAGCAAGGAGCACCTCACCAAAATCAGATGTACATGAGTTTACAACTAATAATGTTCTATCTATTAGCGAAATAAGTTTAACTACATCAAAAATTAAAGAAACTGCTGATCAGTTAAATAGTATAGGCATTCCTATCCGACACGGGGGTGAATTAGAAAGTACAAGTCTTAATTTTATGGGTGAATATGAAGAAGGTGCCTTTATCCTTTTAGGACCAATAGGTAGAAGATGGTTATTTTCAACTAAAAACTCGATAAAATCACCGATAATTATTCAAACAAATAAAGGGACAATTGATTATTCACAATAAATATTTTGCATTAACCCAAATATTATTTTATGGGGTAAATTATTTGGTCTTCATTTCATTTTTGTTCTTAGTTGCAATATTTTTTATTTTATATAGACTATCGAGGTCTATAATAAAAATATGATTTAAAGATTACTTTCTCATGCACATAAAAAAAGTAGCCTGAAGTCCATTTTTCGACCTAAGGCTACTTTTTTCTATTCTTACTTATAATTTAATTTTCTTGTTCTGCTTTTCTACTACATTTTGAATACTTTCTTCATACTCCTCAGTTAGCTTTTCAACAAGCTCTGCAACTGGTAATATTTCATGAATGCCTCCAACTCCGTGGCCTGCACTCCAAATATCCTTCCAAGCTTTGGCTTCATCCTCTGCTTTATGAACAATTTCAAGTTGTTCAGGCTTTTGTAAACTATTAGGATCTAACCCTGCTTTTAGAAGACTTTGTAGGATAAAGTTAGCATTCACACCACTAAGCTTATCCGTATAAATGATATCTCCTGCATTTGCATCTAAAAGCATATTTTTGTATTCATTGCTCGCCATTGACTCTTCTGTTGCTATAAATCGAGTTCCCATATATGCTAGGTCTGCCCCCATTACTTGTGAAGCCAATATATCTTGTCCATGGGAAATGGCTCCTGATAAAATAATTAATCCATCAAAAAATTGCTTTACTTCATGGATGAATGCCATTGGATGCAGTGTACCGCCATGGCCACCTGCCCCATTACATACAAGTACGAGACCATCTATATCAGCTTCCATTGCTTTCTTAGCGTGTTTAACACTGATCACATCAGCAAATACTAATCCACCATATTCATGTACGATTTTTGCAATATCTGTTGGTTTACCAAGCGATGTAATGACAATTGGAGGTTGATATTTTTTGATTAATTCAACGTCCGCATTATACCGATCATTTGTCTTATGAACTACTAGATTGACTCCCCAAGGGGCAACTTTAAGATTTGTTTTCTTTGCTTCTGCTAATTGCGAAGTAATTGCTTGCATCCATTCCTCTAAAGCTGCCGAAGATCTAGCATTTAATAACGGAAAAGTTGTAACCACCCCTGATTTACATCCTTCCACTACAAGTTCAATGCCAGATACTAAAAACATTGGTGCGGCAATAACAGGTAATTCTAATGAAGCTAATTGTTTTTTTACATTTTCCTTCACCATTTCATCCCATCCTCCCAAAAGGTAAATCTATAACAATTTTACATAAAGTAGAAAATTTTGTACAGCAAACACAATAATATCATTTAACACAATTTTACTTAACAATAATTATTGACTTTCAAAAATGGAATACCATTCCTACTACACATCCTTTTCTTTTGTTGTAATTCTGTTTTTTAGTTGCATATTTTTCTTCAATATTTCGTCCACCCTATTTATCTATTCATACAATTTTTTTAATTATTAATAATTCATCCAAATTCTCATGATTTTATGGCTCTGTTGATTTTTGAATTCATCTTATTGGAGCAAACGAAATGAAATTTTAACTAATTGTTAAACGATTCCAATGAATAAAAGATTTAATTGAAACATATATATCATAGCTATCATGCATTTTTATTTTATACACAGAGTTCCCATTGTTTTTCCATAAAATATTTAACTATTTAATTAAATGCATGGATATTTTTAGAAGGAGGTTTAATATGATTGTTAAACAAAGATATGTGAAAAAGAGCGAAGTAGTTACATGTAAAGAATCAGATCTTTCTTCTAAAGTATTAGAAAAGCTTAATGAATCTGGTTATAGATGTATCCCTATTCTTGATTCTGCTGGAGAATATTACGTTGGTAATGCATACAAAGTGGATATATTAGAACATCAACAAGAACATAATTTTCTCGACGTGCCTATAGCTGAACTAGCTATTGATAAAGATGAAACTATACATGAAGAAAGTTCATTTTATCATGTGTTTTTTACTATCAAAAGTCTTCCTTACCTTGTGGTGCTAGATGAAAATGGTAAGTTTGCTGGAATCCTTACCCATTCAAAAGTATTCGAATTACTTGAAGAAGCATGGGGTTACAAAACCGGAAGCTGTGCACTAACGATTGCACTTCCAGACGCAGAAGGGATTCTTTCTAAAACACTTAATCTTATTAAGAAAAAATGGCCAGTTCATTGTGTATTCTCACTCGATGATAACGACTGGTATTTGAGAAGAGTTATTGTAACCTTGACTAAAGGCGCAACCAGTCAAACTGTTAAGGACATTGAAAACACCCTTCATAAAGTAGGTGCACGGTTAGTCGATGTTGAAGTGTTCAATAAAGAAGAATTTGAAAACAAATAATCCCCCATTTCTTAAACAATGAATTGAAAGTGTCTAATTGGAAGACTTCTGCTTTGAAAATGAGGCATTCGAGACAAGAAAGTGAATCTGTTTTCAATTCGAGTAAGACAGAATTTGTACTCTAAAAATTAGTATTCCAATAACTTCCGGTTTACTCATTTCAAGAAATGATTATTACATTAGGCTTTCAATCTTCAGTTCATAAGAAAAAGCTTCGTTATTGGTAATAGAACTTACTAATAATGAAGCTTTTTTTGATAGATAAACTGCTATATAAAATTAGATTGCACGACAACATCCGTTTTAAAAAATACATAACCGTTATCAGTTGATTGACGTTTCAAATATCCTTTATCAACCAAGTAATGTAAATATGTAATTACTTGAATAAACGATGCATTTTTTAATTCTGGTGGTTTATGTGCATATACTTTTGCTGTGATCATTTTGGGTGTTGCTCCCGATTTTGGAATCGAATCAATTATTTGTTTACACTTATTATGATAATGATTTCTCAATAGTTCGACTCGTTCAACAAGATTTTTGATATTGTCACCATGTCCTGGTAATGCTTCTGATACAACTAATTGTAATATTTGATCAAATGAAGTTAGATAAGATGCTAGAGGATTTTGAAAATCAGTTGCTGGCAACACAATCGGATTTATGTTTTCTAGCAAATGATCACCTAAAAAAAGAACCCCAGTATTTTCTTCATATAAGCAATAATGATCGAAGGAATGACCTGGTGTCCAAATTGGTCGTAATACATAAGAATCTCCTTCTATGAAAAACTGCTCAGTAAACAAATAATCAGGTGAAAATTGAAAAGACACATTTGGACTTAAGTTTGTAGGTAATTTTGTATTATGCTTAAAGCCGTAATCACTTAAAAAAGACAGATTATCATCATAGAAAATTCCTTTTTCAAGCAAATGCTTTCTTTTCTTAAGTTGTTCATGACTCCTCTCAGACATCCATATCTCTGCCCCATAAAAATCTTTAAACCAGCTCGCTAAACCAAAATGATCAATATGCAAATGTGTAATAATTACCCGCCAAACTTTGCGATTACCAATAATCTCTTTCCATAAACTAATTGCCTCATCCGAAAAATCGCCCGTATCAATGATTGTCAATCCAGATGGTTCTTCAATTAGATAACTATTCACGCTTCGCAAATCATAAGGAATAGGCAAAATTACTTTTTCCGAATCTAATACATCCTTTTGTCTCATTCGTATCACCTCTTGTTTCCTTTGTTCTATTTAATTATTAATTGATTATTCAGTATTTTATGATGGAACGCAACGAATTTGCAATAGAGAGACGATTTTATTAAAAAAGCCGCTGAGCAACTTTTATTCTCAACGGCATCAATGAAATTTAACTTTATCCTCTATAATGAAGAACGATAAATGTCTAATACATCTTGTTTATTAAGGTTCGCAAATCGGCCAAATTCACCATTAATCATCGCTTTATCAGCCATTAGTTCTAACTTGCTGTCATCAATTTCATAATCAGCTAATCGTGAAGGCGCACCAATACTATTCCAAAACTCACGTAATTTTTGAATACCTTCTAAGCCAACTTCTTCGTCACTCTTACCTTGTGAATCAACGTTAAATACTCTCTCAGCTAACTGTTTAAAACGAAAAGGTTTCATTTTTAAATTATGTTCCATCCAATGTGGGAACAAAATCGCCAATCCACCACCATGTGGAATATCGTATACAGCAGATACGGCATGTTCCAGATTATGAGTAGCCCAATCTCCTGCATAACCCATATTTAAAATTCCATTTAAAGCCATTGTTCCGCTATACATAATGATGGAGCGATATTCATAGTTTTCAAGATCATCAAGAAGTTTAGGAGCAGTTTCCATAATCGTAATTAGTAACGATTCACACATACGATCTTGGAATGGCGTGTTTTCTTCAAGGTGGAAGTAATGCTCAAAGACATGTGACATCATATCAACTATTCCATAAATTGTTTGATTTTTTGGAAGTGAAAATGTATTTACTGGATCTAGAATTGAAAATTGTGGGAATGTTACGCTACTACCCCAACCATATTTTTCTTGTGTTTCCCAATTCGTAATTACTGATCCGGCGTTCATTTCAGAACCTGTTGCAGCAATAGTTAAGACGGTACCAAATGGTAAAGCTTCCGTAGCAACTTCTTTTTTCACCACTAAATCCCATGCATCTCCGTCATATTTTGCTCCAGCAGCAATAAGTTTTGTACAATCAATCACACTGCCTCCGCCAACTGCTAAAAGAAAATCAATATTTTCTGATTTACAGATTTCAATTCCTTTTTTTGCTGTTGAAAGACGAGGATTTGGTTCCACCCCTGATAATTCAAATACTTCTGCACCCATTTCATCCAATAGTTTTGTAACTTGTTCATATAAACCATTTCGTTTAATACTGCCGCCACCATATACTAACAATACCCTTTTCCCGTAATTTGGGATTTCTGTTTTTAAAGCTTCAAGTTGTCCTTTACCAAAAATAAGTTTTGTAGGATTCCAATAAGTAAAATTTTCCAAGTTGTAAAACCTCCTATTCGTACCCTTATTATATAGTTTACTTCGTAAAAGCAAAATAAATAAACCTAGATTATCGATTGATTTACATGAAGTTTCCGTTTGAAATTCTATTTAATATTCAATAGATTAATAGATAGCACCTATTCAATAATAGTATTGTTTATTTTAAACAATTCCAGTTAAAACACTTCTTTTATATCATTTCCCATAACCCACTCATTAAAATCATAATCTAAGATTTCTTCACCTCAAGCAATAATTGTTAAAATTCTTTAGCCCTTAAAGGAATATGAAAACGTATTGAGTATTCCAAATAAATCATCATAATCAGTGAAAAATAATGGTGATTCACTATTTACAAAATTGTTGAACATTTTGCTATGAGTTAAATAATTATCTCAAAAGCTTTGTCTAAAATTATTTCGTTTAATGGAATTATCAATGACTGTCTATTGTTCTGTTCAAGTACTTGTTCTTGGAAATGGTTTACACAAGATAATAATTCTGGCTCTCTTCTTATTACTATTTTTGTTGGAGTAGCTTCAACAATTGCTTTATCACCATTTCGATCTTTTTTTATAAAAGTTCTTTTATTCCACCAGGAAAAGGTTACCGACTAGCTGAAAATTCATTTTATCAGTCTTCTATTCCCCAATCACTACTTATTATCGATTTAAGGAGCTGTAATTGTTCTTCTCCGATATGGTGACAAATATCTGATTCTAACTCGTTTTTTATTTTTGTATATTCTTCATACATGGATTCCCCATAGATTGTTAAAGTGACACACTTATCTTTCTTATTATGCAAAGCATTATGAATTTCTAATATGCCCTTTTGCTCTAGTCCTTTAATTAATTTATGAGTTGCTTGGCGTGTAATATCTACCTGTTTCGTAACAGTAGCAATCGTTGGTTGTTGTTTGTATGTATGCGAAATAACATACCATTCAGAATTTGAAATCTTAATTTTGTTTGCAGCATTCCACATACTCTCTACTTTCTTTCTTAAGTTCATGTGCCGTTTACTCAATAAATCTAGTACATCAAGTTCTTCTAATTGACTACACAAGGTAGTTCACTCCTATCATTTCTAATGAATACACTTTATAATAGCATGCCTAAATCGTCAACTTGATTGACACTATACTACTAATAAGGCTATACTTAATATTGTCAACTAAGTTGACAATACAATTAAGGGGTAGTTAAAATGTATTCTAATGGTGATTTGATTATTTATTCGTCACATGGAATTTGTCATATTGATGAGGTAAGTGAAAGTACTTTCAATGATCATACAAAATTATATTATGTTCTTCATCCGATTGACAAAGAAGGATTAATTATTCGAATTCCGGTAGATAGTGCAGAAAGTTGCTTCATGCCTTTAGTTAACGCCCAAGAATCGAAAGCATTGATTAAACAATTTTCAAGTAAAGGTGTAGATTGGATCGATAACAACTCAAATCGAGTACGAATGTTTGAAAATACGATCAATAATGGTAATCGTTATGACATTGTCAGTTTATTGATTACACTTTTACGAAAGAAATCTGAATTTGCACTTTTAGAAAGGAAACTTTCCAATCAAGACAATAAGTTTCTTGAATTTATTCAACATACACTATTTGCAGAAATGGCAGTTGCATTACAAACAACTCCGGCAACTATTGAGGCGTTAGCTCTTAAAGAAATGAATCTTTCCTTGTAATACTCTCCTGTTAGATTTCTATATCTATTTTCAGTAAAGCTCACCTTTAATTTGGGTGAGCAATTTTGTTATTTTGAATTAATGCCGTTCTTTTAAACTAATTCAACATTTTCAAAGAGAAATGGCTAAGATTTTTTTGGGGAAATCTCATATTCGGAATACAAAAAATACTTACAAAAATAAAATAAAGACATTAAAGACTTTTTCTAAAAAAATAAACATCAAAAAGAACATAGATAATATCCTAGTTCCCCTCTTGACATTATAAGAATATAGCGTTATGATAATTTATGTCATAACGCAACGGGCGTATGGCGCAATTGGCTAGCGCACCTGACTCTTAATCAGGGGGTTGTGGGTTCGACCCCCACTACGCCCATATTATAAAAGGAACATCATCAAATGATGATGTTCCTTTTTTGATAAAATAAATTTCTTCGGAACAATTTCCACTTCCCTACGTAGATACCAAAAGTAAATGTTAAAAATCACAAATTAAAAAGACACTGCCACGCTAATATTCAAGCAAGCATTGTCTTTTATTTTTATCGATAATAAATCTCTATTTCTTTTGAACTGTAATTGTCCAAGACGCTTCGCTTAGTTGTTCATAGTTTGTCACTTTATGACCTTCTTCAGCAGCCCATCTTGGAATACTTTCTGTTGCTTGAGTACAATCAAAGTTAATAATTAAATCTTCACCGGATATAATTTCTTCCATTGCATTTTTTGCTTCAATTAATGGAAAAGGACAAACTTGCCCCATTGTTTCTAATACTTTTGCCATTCTTTATTCCTCCTAATGTGATGATGCTGGACTGACTGCACGTTTCGCTACTGCTTGTTTTTTTACTCTTGGCCTTACGAATACAAAGTATGATGCTGTCCAAACACCTAAAATCATAAATGCTAGTGAGATCCAGCCTTGCCAAGTCATCATGGCTGTACTTACAAGACCATTTCCAATCGTACATCCCCCTGCTAGACTTGCTCCGATCCCCATGAAGATACCACCAAATAGACTTGAAACGATTGTTTTTACATCTGGCACACGTAATCGGAATTCATTGCTAGCTTTAGCAGCAATAAATGAACCAATGAAAATACCTAAAACTAAGAATACGCCCCAGTTTAAATAAGATTTATCTCCAATTACTAAATATTGAACGATATTAGCTGATGGAGTAGTAACCCCTAAACCAGCATTACGCCCAGTTGCTTCACTTAATGGCCATGCGATAATCGCAATTACTCCCACTAGTGATGCTGTGAAAAATGGATTCCAGCGACGTTCAAATAATAGATGTGCAATTCCAGTTTTCTTAGGTTTTAAGGATGGAATAACAACTTTTGGCTTTCTTGCTTCTTTAATCATGATTATTGCTACAATTGCAACCAAAATAACGATAAATACCCATACATTCAACCCAAAAGTTGCTGGAATTGAATTATTGTGAACTTGAATAGATGACAATCTTTCATTTGCTGGTAATAGCACCCCAGATTTCATAATAGCGCTTGTAATCATATAGAAAATAAGTGCAATCCAACTACCAATTAATCCTTCTGCTGCTCGATACCAAGTTCCTGTTGCACAACCCCCAGCAAGTACAATCCCTATACCGAAGATGAATGATCCAAGAACAACGGCAACCCAAGAAAAAGTTCCAGCTTCATATTGTAACAATCCATATTGAATTAACGCATATACACCTACACTTTGAATTGCGATAGCTAATAAAAGTGCATAAAACATACGATTATCTTTTGCAAGATACATATCACGGAAACCACCAGTTAAACAAAATCTTCCTCTCTGTAAAACGAATCCTAATGCTGCCCCACAAAGTAAACCTGTAATAATCATTAAAGCCATTTTTTCACCTCATTTTAATTCATAGTAAACTAATTGGTATTTATTATATCCTTATCCAAATCTTCATTCAATAGTTAATTCACACTAAATTAATAAGATTAGTAATTATTAAATAAAAAAAGTCCCAATTCCAACTTTTAGTTAAGAATCGGGATCAATAAATGGAATTATTCATCAAGACTTTTGATAGTTCATACGTTTTGCTGTAAACGAGCTTACTATTTAATTAAAGGTTAACTAGGATTACACATTTCTTAAAGTATTTCTAATTCTGGCCACGTTCGTTTCCAATCTTTTGATTGAATACGTTTGTGATAAATTGTATGCAATTCCTTGTCTGCTGTAAAATAAGGAGTTGGCTCAACTCTTTTATCGAATAAAGAACTCACTCCATAGGGTGCAAGAATTTGTATTTTCCCATTAATGATTTTTGCGCCAATTGCAGTAGGAATTTCAGGAAAATGCGAAATTCCGTCAAGTGATGATGTATAAGGTTTTGATTGATTTTTCATATGCATTCTAGCCTGGTTTTTAACTGACCAAGGTTCAGCTGGCATTATTCCTCGTAATGTACTTTCCATCTTCTTTTCTACTTCTTGCGAAATATTCGATGGATCAAAATATATTACATCTATATCATTTAATTGTGTTCTAACATTATAACTATGTACGAAATCCCATACCTTATTTCGAATAAATCCCGCACAAACCCAACAATCTGGTAGATTTAGTTTTTCTACTGTTTTTAATATTTTTACCATCCAAGCGTCTTTCTGAATAATTTCAATTAACTCAGCTTCTCTTTTATCCTGCAATATGTCGATTTCCTTTCCATAATAATTCATACTCTTTTATACATGTACCATTCATCAACGAATTGATCATCAATTAATAATGAGTCAATTTTCTTTCCTTCTTTTATAAATCCCATTTTTTCATATAATTTAATGGCAACTGAATTCGTTACAAGAACTGTCAATTCTAATCTAGTAAAATACTTTCCTTCAATCCAATTAAAAACTTCTTGGAATAATTTCGTTCCAATTCCCAATCCTCTAGATTGTTCGGAAACACCACACACGATCCGCCCTATGTGTTTGGTTCTTTGTAAATCTCCTGCCATAATACCAATATATCCAATCAGTCTATCTTCTTTCTCAGCAACTAAGAAAGTAGACCGTGGATCATTTTTAATTGATTGAATAATATTTATTTGTTTTTCAATCGTCGTACTTCTTTCACCTGGGTTAAACAGCATATTATTTGAATTCTCAACTTCGCATAATAACTTCAAAAATGGCTCTGCATCTAATACTTCTATTTCACGAATTTTCATTTTTTATGCCTCCGTCTCTTATTCTATTAACTTTTTACATTTTTGTATCTATGCAACAATAAATCCTTAAACATGGTATATTACACTTTTTCTATTTATTGTAATTTCGCTACTTCAATTAATTTAAAATAATAATTTATTAATTTAAAAAAGATGATTACTGTTCTCTACAGAAATCACCTTTTGTAAAGTAACTTTCAAGTGTCTATTATCAACGGATCTCATATTACAAAAACGGTTGTTCCTCAAATGGCATTAATTCAACAGCAAATGTTTCACCGTTTTGAATTATCGTACCATCAATACGATCTTCTTTTAATTCTCCTAAAATATTAATTTTAGAACCTTTAAAATTAATGATAATATTAATTTTATTGCCATCATACGTAATACTTTCAAAAGGATAATCTTTTAACCCTTGCTCCGGAACTGATAAAGTACCTATGCTTTTATCTAGCTTCAAATTAATCGTTAATGATGATTGAGGTATTTCAATATCGCCTGCCCACTCACCCAAGAATTTTTCATTTATCTGACTGCCTTCTATACTTTTTCCACTTGTCGTCCCACAACCAGTTAAGAAAATTAGTACTACTAATAACATCCACAGCTTTTTCATTTTCTCCTCCTAAAAATAGTAATATTTTTGTTGTTAATATTAATGTTTCCTTTCTTATATAGTAAATCTACGATCTGAATTGTTAATATTATCCAAATAATATTCCTCCCTTTTAACTTTTCCGTTTGATAAGATTACTTGAAAGTTATTTGTGCAATTTATATGTAAAACCGCGCAAAAGAAATAATCTCATGTGCGGTTTTATTAATATTTATGCGATTGATTCTCTTTCAATTACTTCTTTTTAAGACATTTTACTTTTAAGTGATTTATAGTTGAATAAAAATACAGCGGGGTGTGGACTCGCCCCCCACTACGCCCATACTATCTTACATAAAAAGGTGTTAATTAGCTTTACATCACTAATCAACACCTTTATCATTTTTTCTAAATAAAGCTTTTAAATAACACTGACCCTTTTAATTAAAAGCATTTTTACAAATACCAACTTACTATTCACTACAGTGCATAGCTGCTTCTGCTTCATGCCACGGTACCACATAACCTTTTCCTTTTGCACAAAAAATACTCGAAGAAGTATATTCTGGATCCGCCTCTTTGTTATAATTCAAATTCTCGATAATTTCTTCTGTATTATGGCAAGTATCATATCCACTAAACGTTAAAGAAAGAGCACCTTTCCCATTCGTATACGCTGCAAATATAGTACTGTAATTCATAAAAGTAGAAACAGGTACACGGCCTTTCATAATTACTTTTTCTTCTATTATATGAGGAGCTTCAAATTCCCCACTTGCCTGTTGAATATCTGTCATCATGCGACCGACAAACTCACTAGAAGCTTTCATCTTAAAAGAATAATAAGGTTCTAAAAGTCTATTTTCCGCTTGTTCAAGACCTTGTCGAATGGCACGATATGTGGCTTCTCTGAAATCGCCACCTTCCGTATGTTTAATATGAGCTCGCCCTGTAACAAGTGTAAATTTGATATCTGTGATTGGAAACCCTGTTAAAAGTCCATGATGTTCTCTTTCAAATAGATGTTGTTCAATTAATCGTTGATGCCCTACAGATAAATCATCGGCATGACATGCATTTTCAAATAAGATTCCATTCCCCCTGTCAACTGGTTCCATTTTCAAATGTACTTCAGCATAATGTTTTAATGGTTCAAAATGGCCGTATCCTTTTACTGGTTGATCAATAGTTTCCATATATAAAATTTGGGGATTTTCAAAATGCACTTTATGTCCGAAGCGTGTTTTTACAACTTCAACTAGTACTTCTAATTGAATAACGCCCATAACATGGATATGTATTTCTTGAAACTTTTCACTCCACAATACATGTAACGATGGGTCTTCAGCTTCCAATAACTTGAAGTTTGCCCATACTTCTTTAATATGTTCAATTCCATCATTTACAACTTTCGATTGTAATGTAGGTACGAGTTCAAATGTATGTTTACGCTTATTTTCTATTTCTCCTATAACATCCCCTATTGTAGCTTGAGTGATACCTGTTACTGCGAAAATCTCTCCAGCTTGTATTTCTTTCACACTTTCATATTTTTCTCCATTATAAAGACGAATTTCCGTTACTTTTTCGGATGTCCCACCAATATGTAGTGCATTACGAACTTTTAACTTACCTGTCATTGCCTTCATAAATGTAATCCGCTGTTTTTTTTCATCATGACGAATTTTAAAAACTTTTGCTGTAAAAGGCTCTTCACTATTAAAATTCGTTTCTGTTAGAGTCATCAGCTGCTCAAAAAATTCCAAAACCCCTATATCTTTCAATGCAGAGCCTTCAGCACATGGAAACGCCTCGCCTTTTTTAATTAACTGACGAAAAGTTTGTAGAAAGTGTTGTTCATTTATATCTTGTTCCATATATTTTTCAAGAAGTTTATCATCTCTTTCTGCAATAAACTCAAGTAGCAATTCTGAAATCGACTGTCCAGATAGTCGATTAGTAATTGAAATTATATCCTGTGAAAGTTCTTTCTGCATTTCTTCAATTACTTTTGCGACATCTGCTCCATCACGATCTGTTTTATTGATAAAAATAAATGTTGGAACGTTATATTTTCTTAGCAGTTTCCAAACTGTTTCTGTATTTCCCTCTACACCATCTATTGCACTGACAATGACAATTGCGTAATCCAAAACTTGAATCGCTCTCTCCATTTCAGGAGAAAAATCGACGTGCCCTGGTGTATCAATAATTGTATAGGTATCTTCCCCGATAACCATACGACCTTGTTCAGCAAAAACTGTGATACCTCGTTCACGTTCAATCTCGTGATTATCTAAAAATGCATCTTTGTGATCGACTCGCCCACGTTCTTTTATACTATTTGTATGATAGAGCAATTGTTCAGAAAAAGTTGTTTTCCCTGCATCTACATGCGCTAAAACACCAATTGTTTTAAACATCATCCATTTCCTCATTTCTTACATATATTAATCTCGTTTTTAGTTTTTAAATACACGTACCTTAATGCATTTATTTTTTCCTTATTCAGATTTGGTTGTTCCGCTACAGACGGCGCTTTCCACGGGCTTGGCTTCAATCTCCTCGTCACTACGTTCCTGTGGGGCTTTCCCGTAGGAGTCGCCGTCTTTCGCTCCACAAATAATTGGATATAATAAAACGTACGTATAATTTATATAAATTTCGAATTATGAAATAGATTCACATTAAAAACTATTATATCAAATTAATCCAAATCTAATGATATCGGGAATAAAAAACCGCTGAAAGAAAGCTCTATCAGCGGGAACGATTTATTTTGAAGTAAATTGAACTGAGCTTTTGGGCTTTTCATCAACGGTTAAACTAAATATATCATTTCTTGCATAATGTCCAACTGCATCAAAGTCAAATCTACTTTCAGTTATTTGTTTAAGAGGTAACTCTGCATACAAAATCTCTTCTTTATTAAATACAGGTTCAACAATAAATTCACCTAATGGATTTACAATACAACTTCCTCCACGGGTTACCTCACCATTGAATGCTTGGATTTCCGATCTTTCTTGAAAATCTTTTGGGTACATATCCGAAGTGACATATTGATTGCATGATAAGACAAAGCATCTACCTTCTAATGCAATATGTCTCACTGTTGAAAACCATGCATCTCTCGAATCAGCTGTAGGAGCTAAATAGATATCTATACCCTTTGCATACATTGCAGTCCTTGCTAGAGGCATATAATTTTCCCAGCAAATAAGAGCACCAATTCTGCCAAATGGCGTTTCTATTACTGGCATTGTACTACCATCGCCTTCACCCCATATGAGTCTTTCTGAACCGGTTGGTTTTAGTTTACGATGCTTGCCTAAAAATTCACCATCAGGTCCAAAATAGAAAACGGAGCAATATAATGTCCCCCCACGATTTAACTCTTCCTTTTCAATAACACCCATGATAACATATGCATTTGCTTGTTTTGCTGCATTTGCTAACAGTTCTGTTTCCCTACTTGAGACTGTTATCGCTCCATCAGAATATCTCTCAAAATCTTGTCTACCATTTTGATTTCGATTTCCAACTGTTGCACCAAAGTCTAATCCACGTGGGTAACCCCCTATAAATGCTTCTGGAAAAAGTGTAAGTTTTGCACCTTTTTCACCTGCCTCTAAAATAAGAGAACACGCTTTTTCAATTGTTCTGTCTATCTCCATCAAATATGAACCAGCTTGCACGACCGCAACTTTTATTTCATTCAAACTAATCCCCCCATTATTCCCATTCGAAAGGTGTTTCTTGGTAAACGTAATAATTTAACCAGTTTGAAAATAATAAATGTGTATGAGAACGCCAGCTATTTAGCGGTGTTTTAGTTGGATCATCATTCGGGAAGTAATGTTCTGGAACGGAAATATCTAAACCTTTTGCAACGTCTCGTTCATATTCTTGTTTCAAAGTATCTGCATCATACTCTAAATGCCCAGTTACCATAATTAATTTTTCGTCTTTTGAAATAGCCATAAATAGTCCAGCTTCTTCAGAAAAAGATAATACGGTTAAATCTGGGTGTGATTCTACTTCTTCAAGCGAAACGGAAGTATTTCTTGAATGAGGTGCTGTAAATATATCATTAAACCCTCTTAACAATTTTATTGTTGAATCATTCACAGTATGTTGATAAATTCCTGAACATTTTTCTGGTAATGGGAACTTTCCGATTCCAAAGTGGTGATACAGTGCAGCTTGAGCTCCCCAACAGATATGCAATACGGAAGTAACATTTGTCTTTGACCAATCCATGATTGCTTGAATCTCATTCCAAAAGTCAACTTCTTCAAATTCCATTAATTCGATCGGTGCCCCCGTAATAATAAGCCCATCAAAACGGCGATGTTTTACTTCTTCATAAGTTGTATAGAATGTTTCTAAATGAGATTTGCTGACATTCTTTGATTCATGTGTTGCAGTATTAAGAAATGTTATATTTGTTTGTAATGGTGTATTCCCTAGTAATCTAAGAAGTTGTAATTCTGTCTTTTCTTTTTGAGGCATTAAATTTAAGATTGCAATATTTAATGGTCTAATATTTTGGCTTTTTGAGCGAACCTCATCCATCACGAAGATTTTTTCTTTCTTTAAAAGCTCTGTTGCAGGTAAGTCTTTCGAAATATTAATTGGCATTCGTAAACGCTCCTTTTCAGAAAAAATAAAAACCTCTTTTCTATGATAAGAAAAGAGGTTTCAAGTAATTTGAGTTTCTTTTTCTTATCTTCCAAGACAATTGTCTTGTAGGACTTAGCACCTTTCTGCCATGCAGAGGTTGCTGAAGCTTCATTGGGCCATTTCCCTCAGCTTCTCTTGATAAGAATTATGTAATTAATGTAATCCTAACACGACAATGTCATTAATGCAAACTTTTCTGAAAATTAAAATTCAACTTAACCGTTGATTTATTAAGGTTATTAAACATATTGATATTATAGGTATTAAATACCTCCATACAATTTAAGTAATAAAACCCGAATGTTTAACTTGTACATTTGGGTTTTATTACGTTAAACAACCTTTTTACAAGAGTCTAATCTATTTTAAATTTTTTTATTGCATCTGAAAGCTTTTCACTTAATTGAGTTAAGTTTTCTGCAGATGCCGAAACGGATTCGATTGCATTTAGTTGTTCTGCTGAAGATGCGCTTACTTCTTCAGATGCTGCTGCCGTTTCTTCGGAGGTTGCTGCCATTAGTTGAATAATGTCAACTACTTCATCTTTAAATGTCGTTACAGAAATTACATCTTTTGAAATCACCGAGATAGATTCTTGAAGACGTTGAACGAGATTAGAAATATTATAGAAAGTCTCACTTGTAATACTTACTACTTCATTTTGTGATTGGAAATTATTTTTTGTTGCCAACATTTGCTCTGTTACTAGTTTTGACTCTTGTTGTAATACTTGAACGATTTCTCGAACTTCTTCAGTTGCAGTTGCTGATTGCTCTGCTAATTTCCGAACTTCTTCCGCTACGACAGCAAATCCTTTCCCGTGTTCACCTGCTCTAGCTGCTTCTATACTAGCATTAAGAGCCAATAAATTCGTTTGATTTGAAATATCCATTATGGTTTGCATAACACTATTAATAGACTTGATTTTATTTTCTAATGTCACAATTACATTTGCCATTTCTGACATACTATTTTCCCACTCAGTAAAAGTGGATTGTAGTTTGTTGATTTGTTTTTGGCCGCCACTATTTACAATTTGTGCTTCTTCAGCAATTTCCTTCATAGCATTTGATTTTTCATGAATATCATTAATTTGAATGCTTAATGAATGTGCATGTTCACCAGCAGTCTCTGCACGACCAGCAGAATTACTTGCACCTTCAGCAATTTCTCCAATCGCTGCTGTAACTTCTTCACTTGAAGCATTGGTTTCCTCAGCTAAAGCACTTAATTTCATAGAGTTATCATTTACATTAAATGAGGAATCTTTTACAACACGAATAGTAGAACTCATGTTTTCTATCATTTTATTGAAATCTTGAGATAGTTGTCCTACTTCGTCTTTGCCACTATATTGAGAGCGCACAGTTAAGTTACCATTTGCCACTTGATCCATTAATTTTCTTAAAACACCAATTGGTTTTGTAATCTTTGCAATAACTAGAATAAGTACTACAAAAAGGATTGCTAAAAGAATAATTGATACAATAACAAAGATATTTCGGATATCTGAAGCTGTTTGGTGAATTTGTGCTTCATCATAGACAGCACCAATTTTCCATTTTAAGTTAGGTAAAGTATTGTAAATTGTTATGTACGATTTGCCTTTTTCAGCGTCGTATACAACCCCTTTTTCTTTATTGTTTTCCAACATCTTTTTAACATAAGAATATTTTGACAAATCTTGACCAGATTTTGTTGGATGTACTATTGCTTTACCATCATTTTCTACAATAATAGGGTAACCGTTAAACCCAAGTTCTGTTTTAGAAATCTCTTTAGTTAAGTTTGATAATAAAATATCTATACCAACTACACCAATAACATTGCCATCTTTCACAACTGCTTTTGCAGCAGAAATCGTGTATTCCTTAGTAGCTTGATCAATATATGGAGCAGTCCAATATACTTTTTCTGGACTATTATAAGCATTTTTATACCAATCACGCGAAGTAGGATCAAAATCAGAACCTAAATCTGCTTCTGGTAAAATATCTAAATGTCGATTCGTTTGGGCATAATATACTGAAGTTGTTGAGTTGTAGATTGATAAGAAATCATTGAATTTTCCAACAAGTAATTTCTTTGATTGTTTCCCTTTATAATTAAGAACTTCACTTGATTTAGAAAATTGAATAAGCCCTTTTTCATAATTTCCTAGATAATTTTCAATTGATGAAGACATTTCTGTTACAAGTACTTGACTTTGATCGATTAGACTAGCATTCGTCTTTTGATTGACAGTATAAGTACTCACAACGTTTAACAAAACTAAACCTACAGCCACCAAAAGAATAACTGTACTAATTATTTTCCACTTGATCGTTTTACCCATATTATTCTATTCCCTTCTAAGACCATTGGTAATATATATTATACTAATTTAACCCTAAACCAGTTAAATAGACTCATATTATATTCCACTCCATTAGTATAACAAATTTCGACAAATTTTTTAACTAATAATTTAATTTTTTATGAAAATTCACACTAATACATAAATTTTCTGAAATTTAGTAATCTAAAAGCTTTAAATTCCATCTTTTAAGCAATTAAAAAAATTATTGATATTTTTAAAATTTTTATGTATTACCCTGTTATATAATAGATAACTATGGTAGAATATTTGTTAAATTTATATTTCAACTAAGGAGTGCTTACTAGTGAAAATCGAAAGATCAAAGAAAATGGCTATGTTTCCAAAAGCAATATTCGGAGATTTAAAGGCCGCCGCCACTCGTAAAGCAGCTACTGGTACAAAGATAATTGATTTAAGTCTAGGTAGCCCCGATCTACCACCAGATGAGAAGGTTCGTATGGAGCTTTCAAAACAAGCAGCTTTGGCAAGTTCTTATGGCTATACTTTAGGCGGAACAAAAAAATTCTATCAAGCTGTAGCAAATTACTATAAACGCCGCAGTAATGTAGATTTAGATCCCGAAACAGAAATTATTCAAACAATGGGTTCACAAGAAGGTTTAGTCCATTTACCAATGGCTTTTTGTAACCCTGGGGATTATGTTTTATCAACTAATCCCGCCTATGTAGCCTATGATGCCGGTATTCACTTAGCCGAAGCGATTCCTTATTATATGCCTTTATTAGAAGAAAACTCATTTTTACCAGACTTAGATGCAATTCCTACGGAAATTGCAGAAAAAGCTAAATTGATGATTTTGAATTTACCTGGTAATCCAGTACCTGCTATGCCTTCTGAAGATTTTTTTGCAAAAGTCGTTGCATTTGCAAAAAAACACAATATTATCGTACTTCATGATTCTGCATATTCAGAGTTCTATTTTGATGGTGGTAAACCAATGAGTTTCTTATCTACTCCTGGTGCTAAAGAAGTTGGTATGGAGATTAATTCACTATCAAAAAGCTTTAGTTTAGCTGGATCACGAATCGCTTATATCGCAGGAAATGCTGAGATGATTTCAATCATTCAAGAGCTAAAATCAAATCTTGACTTTGGTACTTTCCAACCTATTCAGGATGCTGCTATTGTTGCTTTAGACAATGCCGAAGAAATTACAGATCATTTACGTGCTGTATTTACAAAGCGTCATCGTACATTAATGGAAGGTTTGAAAAACATTGGTTGGACTGTTACACCTTCAAATGGTGGTATGTTCGTTTGGGCAAAATATCCCATGCAAGAACTGAATGATATCGATTTTGTTTTCAAAGTGATAGAAGAAACTGGAGTCGTTATTGTACCTGGTTCTATCTTCGGGGAAGCTGGAAAAAATTATGTCCGTGTAGCATTAGTTCAAGATGAAGCATTATTAAGTGAAGCAGTTAAACGTCTAGGAAAGCTTTCTAAGATTGAAGCCTAATTTGGAATATTGGAATTTGTAAGTTAAGAAGCCCGAGTTTGCTTGAAGCAAACTCGGGCATTTTTGTTTGATGCGGATTTATTTTATGCTCAATTTACTGAAACTGGCTTGAAATTTTGTGAAATTGATCTGAGTATCAAAGTTTATTACTGATAATCGATGCATTTTTATATAAATATCAATCTATATATGTGTAATCTGGGTGTTTTTTTACCTTTTTGTTTCGATTTCTATAGTTTAAAGGCTATTTTAATTGATTCCAGTGTCTTTTTGCTTCACTCGAGCCTCTTTTTGCCCCACTCTAGCTTTCTTTTGCTTCATTCGAGCTTCCTTTTACTTCACTCAATCTTCTTTTTGCTTCACTCGAGCTTATTTTTGCTTCACTCGCTCTTCTTTTTGCTTCACTCGAGCTTTCTTTTTGCTTCACTCGAGCTTCCTTTTGCTTCACTCGAGCTTCTTTTTGCTTCACTCGCGCCTCTTTTTGCTTCACTCGAGCTTCCTTTTGCTTCACTCAATCTTCTTTTTGCTTCACTCGAGCTTCTTTTTGCTTCACTCGTGCTTCCTTTTGCTTCACTCGCGCTTCTTTTTGCTTCACTCGAGCTTCTTTTTGCTTCACTCGAGCTTCCTTATGCTTCAGTCAAGCTTCTACAAAATCTAAATTTTCTAAATTCCACTCACTCTTATATCATTTTCGAGAATAAACAACACTTCGGGTTGTTCCACTTCTAATTAATCCAAATCTTATAAAAAGACGCCTAATCATATTCCGATTTGATATTCCCAAAAATTCCATACCCTCTTTTATCGAAATTGTTGATTTTATCAACAAAAACCAGTCCTCCAAAGCTTGTTCAAGTGCATTTTCTATTTCTTCGTTACATTTGTTGCATCTCCATATTCTTTGATTGATTCGTACACCTAGATGACCGCATTTACAGATGACTCCTTTTTTCAAATCAGTAACATCAATTTTATATCTGTAAGAAAGTGGTTCGAACTCTACTAGTGATTGGTTTCTATCGATTGATTTTGCAAGTTTCTTTATATGAGCTTTATTTATTAACGAAGGTAATGAATTTAATTTTTCAATATATAATGGGAGCTCTCTTCCAAATAATAATTTTACCTTTTTAGGTGACTTCCGTATAATCGTTTTTCGATTTGGCATTGCTATTACACAATGAACAGGGAGATCTAAGATTTTATTCTCCATGCAAAATTCTTTAATATTATACGCTGCGGTGATGACCTGAATTTGAGGACAACTATAGGCTTTTTCCCCCTCTTCCGTTTTCTGAATTAGTTGTGCTGGGGAAGATTCAAAAAATAATTCGCCCTTCATATTTTTTACTTCAACGATTAATATATATTTCTCTGTTATTAATAGACCATCGATTTGTGATTTTTTGTTGTGAGGTAAAGTAATTGTGATGTTCGGTAAATAAACAAACTGACCGCTAATTTTGGCTTGCTTAATAAATTGATCAATGAGTTGTTCACCTTGCAAACCCGCTAGGAAACAATATGATTCTTCGAGTAGCATTTGTTGCTTGTAATGATTATGGGGTAGTCTTACTTGCATTCTTTCAATTGCAGATTGTGTAAGCGGGGACTGTCTTAGTAAAAAATAAGCACCACTCCTTTTGCATATTTTAGTTGAATTCTTATGAGAAATTGTATTTTATCACCAAAAAACATACCTTTGATTTCGCAATACAATGCTCAACTCTATTATAAATAATATATTTATAATTGTTAAATATTTCAATCTATCTTATCTCTTATTGCATCTCTTTTTTTATTATATAGACTATCGAGGTTAATAATAAACATAAAAATAAGCTATCCCTAAGATAGCTTTATAATATATACCCATAAAACTTGATAAAAATTTTTTAATCGGTTTTAATCAACCTATTGTTACAAAATAACCCAAAGTTGTGGGGTTGCTTGTGGTGGAATTGAGAGTGTGCTGATTTTGTAAAAAACGGCTACTTCACGATTTACAAAGATTTCACTTCTGTATTCCAAAAACCCTTGAGATGACCAAATTACAGCATTCTCATTTATTCGTGTAAGTAATTGATCCCCAACCAAATTTGTTTCATTATCAAATTGACCAATCATAACAGCAAAAAAGTTGTCTCCTTCATTTACCACTAGAATTGAAGGATTGAATTCTAATGAACTTTTTCCTGAATCAAATTTTGGATTTTGAACATATGCTTTAAAATAATTGCCCACTTTTATATCTCTAAATTTTAATATATCAAAATTTCGCCCATGTACAATAGGCGTATTAGGTTGTAATTTCAAAAGGATCGTTTCATCGGAATCTTTAAGCTGACACTTTATCATAGCTCTCTCACCAATATGAATAATTTTACCTTCTAAACATTGATACTGCATGAAATCCCTCCTTTCTTCTATTATATATTAGTTTCAAATAATGAGAGATCCCTTACTTTACCTCTTCTGTCTAAGAAATTTTCTAACCCTCAAAACAAAAAATAGTGCTTTCCAATAAGTAGAAAGGTACCCGTTCCTTTCCGCTTATTGGAAGCACTAAAAAGAGGTTATTTGCTAGTGAATGGCGGTTCTCTGAGCGCTTTAATTCACAGATGTTATTTCAAAGATGATGTAACTGGAATTGATGCCTGTAAAATAGTGACAGCATCGTCGATTTCCTCGTAGCTTACTGTAAGTGGAGGTAGTATGCGTACCACCTTATCTCCAGCAGCTACAAGTAATAAACCATTTTTTTCAGCTGCATCAACGATTTTTGTAGAATTTTCACAAGTTATTCCCTGCAATAACCCCATTCCGCGAACTTCTACTGAAGAAGGTAGTGCCTTAACTAGTTTTTCAGTCAGATATTGTGATTTTTTCTTCACATTTTGTAAAAATTCTTTATTAAAAATTTCATTCACAACAGTTGTAGCTACTGACACAGCTAATGGGTTTCCACCAAATGTAGATCCGTGTGTCCCTGGTCCAAAGCTATCATATAGTTTTGCTGTTCCAAGCATAGCACCAATCGGGAAACCGCCTGCTAATCCTTTTGCAAGTGTTACAATATCTGGTTTTAACGCTGTTTGCATGTATGCATAAGCTGTCCCCGATCGGCCAATTCCTGTTTGCACCTCGTCTACGATACATAAAATATCTTTTTCTTCGCAAACCTTTTGAATTGCTTCAGCAAATTCAGGTGTGATAACATGAACGCCTCCTTCTCCTTGCACAACTTCTAACATGATTGCTGCAGTTTCATCGTCAACAGTTGAAAGTAAACTTTCTGCATCGTTATATGGAATGTATTCAAATTTTTCAACAATTGGACCAAAGCCACTATGTACTTTTTCTTGCCCAGTTGCTGACATTGCTCCGAAAGTTCGACCATGAAAAGAGTGTAGACATGTAATAATTTTATGTTTTCCAGTATGCTTTCTTGCTAATTTAATTGCTGCTTCATTCGCTTCTGTTCCACTATTACAGAAAAATGCGTGTGCAAGATGGGTATCTTTTACTAATTTTTCTGCCAATTGTTCTTGGAGCTTGCTTTCAAATAGATTTGATGTATGCCAAAGAAGTTCACTTTGCTTTTTGATTGTATCGACCAATATTGGATTTGCATGGCCAAGGCTTAGTACTGCAATGCCACTTGTGAAATCTAAATATGTCTTACCATTTTCATCCCATACCTCTGTCCCTAAACCTTTGACAATTTGAACAGGTCTTCTAGCATAGTTTCCGAATAATGCGCTCATGAGCGAACACCTTCTTTAGATATTTTTGTTCCTTCAAAATTTTGATTAACAATATGAATTGCTGGAATACCTGCATTTAAACATTCAATTGCTGCTTCAACTTTTGGAATCATTCCACCATATATATCTTCTGATTGAATCCATTGATTAATTTCTTCAGGATTCACTTCCTTTTGTACTGCATCTTGTATCTTTATACCATTAGTATCCGTTATAAGAAATAACGCCTTTGCTCCTATTGCTAAGGCAATATGACTTGCCACTGTATCACCATTAATATTAAGGGGAAATCCATCATTTGTTGCACCAAAGCAAGCAATAACGGGTACCTTTCCAGCATTTAAATAGCCTTGTATTTTTTCTTCATGAACCTTTAAAATTTTACCCACATATCCATATTTACTTTGATCTAAGAAATCACTTTCAAAAATGTTTCCATCTATCCCATTTAATCCAATGGCTTTTATATTAGCTGAAACGAGTTGTTTTGTTAAAAAAGGATTCACTTTTTCAACAAGTGCTTTTTGTACAATACTTACAGCTTCCTTAGAAGTATAGCGAATACCATTAATTGTTTTATAAGTAATATTGTTTTTCTCTAAATCTTCATTAATAGTTGGTCCTCCACCATGCACAATAATCACTTGAAAGCCTTTTGATTGATACTTTTTAAGTGCCTCAAAAAAGGATGTTTCGAGACCAGCTAACATACTTCCTCCTAGTTTTATAACTAGCTTCTTAAGATCTGTATGTGGCATTAATTTGGACATAGTCATATGTTAAATCGCACCCCCATGCTGTTCCTTTGCCTTCACCAATTCCTAGATCAACAGCAATTTTCACTTCATTTTGTTTTAAATATTCCGTTAATTCTTCCTCTGAGAATGGAATTGGTTCACCGAATTCTACAACAGTTGTAGAACCGAGTTGAATGGAGATTGTTTCAGGATTCACCGTCATACCGCTATACCCTACTGCACAAATTACTCTTCCCCAGTTTGCATCACAGCCGAACACTGCTGTTTTTACTAAAGATGAACCTACTACAGTTTTGGCAATTTGGAGAGCTTCTAAATCAGTGATTCCACCCGTAACATTGACTTCGATTAGCTTAGTTGCACCTTCACCGTCTTTAGCAATCATCTTAGATAAATCTTCACATGCTGCTTTAAACGCATCTGTAAAAACATTCCATTCAGGATGATTTGGCGTTAATTCATTGTTTCCTGCTAAACCATTTGCAAGAACAAGTACAGTATCATTGGTTGATGTATCACCATCAATAGTAATAGCGTTGAATGTTTTTTCTGTTGTGTCTGAAAGTAATGCTTGCAATGTTTCATGGCTAATATTGGCATCCGTTGTGATATACGCTAACATTGTTGCCATATTTGGTTTAATCATGCCAGATCCTTTCGCAACACCAGCAATGACGACTTCTTTAGTATCGATTTTTATTGTATACGCAGTATGTTTTGTCACCGTATCTGTAGTTAATATGGCTTGTGAGAAATCAAGTGCATCTTCTAATTGTGAGCCTGCTTCAATTTTCTCGATTCCTGCTTTAATCGTATCCATTGGCATTAATTCACCAATAACTCCTGTAGAACAAACTCCAACTAAATTTTGAGATATTCCTAATTTATCAGCAGTTAATTTTTGCATTGTAATCGCATCTTCTACACCTTGTTTTCCTGTGCATGCATTTGCATTTCCAGAGTTAACGATGATGGCTTGCATTTTCCCAGTATTATGCACCACTTCTTTTGATAATAATAAAGGTGCCGCTTTAATTACGTTTGTAGTGAATACCCCTGCTACATTTGCAGGTACTTCACTTACTAAAATTGCTAAATCCTTTTTCTTATGTTTTACACCGCAATGAATTCCTGCTGCCTTAAATCCTTTTGGCGATATCAGATTATGGCTTGCACTTCTCTTTATACTTTCTATTATTACTGTCATGTTCTTCGCTCCTTAAATCCAAATTGGAATTTGTTTTAATCCACATGATTCTTCTAGACCAAACATTAAATTCATATTTTGTATTGCTTGTCCGGCTGCACCTTTAACTAAATTATCAATCACTGAAATAATTGTTGCACGCCCAGTTCTTTCGTCTACATTTACATGAATATCGCAATAATTTGTTCCACGAACTTGACTCGTACTTATTTTTGAAGCATCGTCAATGATTCGTATAAATGGGTGCTGGTCATACTTGTTATGTAGACAACTTAGAAGATCACTTTCTGTTACTCCATTTTGTACTTTAGCGTAACTAGTTGCCATTATTCCTCGATTCATCGGAACCAAATGAGTGGAAAAGGTAATTGGATGATCTGTGAATGCGAACATTGACATCGCTTGCTCGATTTCAGGAATATGCTGATGTTTATTGATTTTATAAATAGAAATATTCTCGTTTGTTTCGCAAAAATGATTATTTGCATTCGGTTTGTTCCCTGCTCCACTTATCCCACTTTTCGCATCAATAATTAAATTCTCTGAATCAATTATATGATCATGTAAAAGTGGGAGAAGAGATAATAAAACTGCCGTTGGATAACAACCAGGGTTAGCAATTAATTTTGCTTTTTTTATTTCTTCTGCATTCCATTCTGATAAACCATATACACTTTGATGTAGAAATGGTTGCGGAGGTGTTGCTAACTTATACCATTTTTCATAATCTTCTGCATTTTTTATTCGGAAATCACCTGAAAGATCAATCACTTTTACTCTCTCTGTCAAAATTTCCGGAATCAGTTTGCTTGATACCCCGGAAGGAGTACTAGTAAAAACCACATCTAATTTTTGCAATGCTTCAGGTTCAATTTGTTGTAATGGTTGGTCTATAATTTTTCGTAAATGTGCATATTTATTCGAAAACGCTACCCCATTTTCTGATGATGAAAAAAGATGGATATTTTCAATTTCTGAATGATTATACAAAAACCTTAATAATTCCAGACCCCCATATCCTGTTGCTCCAATTACCCCAACCTGCATTGCTCTCACCTCTTGTTTATGATGTAACTATTATATTTCTGGATATTTATAAAGTCAATTGTATTTTTATAATTTAACGAATTTTTAACAAAAAGAGAATTATTAATTATTTTTAGATAATATCCTTTCTCATTTGGTGGTACACAATTCGAAATATCAATCAAACCCGTTTGAAGTCATTCACCTCACTTTTCTACTGTAATACTATCTAAACGTCCCATAGAACCAAAAAAAGAAAAGACATTCATATGACGATAATGCGTCATGTGAATGTCTTTTTTTAATGGTGATCTGTGTTTCTCCAATCCTCTATTTGATACTCTTGATCTGGATTAACTGCAAACCTATTATAACGTTTTTTAAAGAGATAAAAGAGATGCGTTACAAATACTTTTAATACTGCGTATCCTGGGATTCCAAGAACAACTCCAGGTACACCAAAGAGGGCGCCTGCTGTAAGTAATACGAATATTATAGTGATTGGATGTACATGGAGTGATTTCCCCATGATTTGTGGTGAGATAAATTTACCTTCTACTAATTGTACAACCGTCCAAACGACAGCTAATTTTAGCAACATAATTGGTGCATTTACCACTGCAATAATAGCTGCTGGTGTAATCGCAATAATCGGACCCAAATATGGCACAACACTTGTTAACATCGCTAAGACCCCTAAAACAACTGCATAATCTAAACCGATGATTAAAAAACCAATTGTCACCATGACCCCAATACAAAATGCAACTAAAATTTGACCTTGAATATAACTACTAATTTGGTGATCTGCCTCATGAAATACATGTGCAGTATCTTCTCGCATACGTGGCGGAAGAAGTTTCAGAATGTATTTTGGTAGTTTTTCTCCATCTTTCAATAAATAAAACAAGATAAATGGAACTGTAATAATGGCCAAAACAATCCCAGTCAAAGTAGAGATAAAACCTGTAATACCAGTTGCTAAACTTGTGCCTAATTCTTTTGCAGCGTCCTTCACTGTGTTATTTAACTGATTTGAAATATTATTTAACGCATCATTCAAATCAAAATTATATTTTGCCAATGATTCACTTAAACTAGAATTCTCAAGAAAGTTTTGAACTGAGTTTACTACTTGCATAAAGTAAATCGGAAATTCCTGTGTCAAATTCATAAATTGCTCTTTTAAGAACGGAAATACAAGTGTAACGAATAATGAGATAATCCCGATTCCTGCAACATAAATAATTAAAATCGCCCAGATTTTCGGTATCTTACATTTCATCAATAGATGTAAAACAGGTCTTAGTAAATAATATAGAATCATCGCCAAAATTACTGGTAAAACAACGGTTTTTAAAAAAACTACAATCGGATAAAAGATGAAGGAAATCTTATCATAAATTAAAATGATGCATCCTAATAGTAGTAATGTAATTAATCCATACAACAGATTTTTGCCACCAAGAAACTGGATAAACCTTGTTGATAAGAATGAACGCTTTTCTGGTTGCAATGAATTCCCCCCTCTTTTGTTACACTTTCAAAACATTTTTTCGTCCTATCTACTAATACCATTATACTCCTATATTACTTATTGGAACCAAGAAATTTATCTAAAGCTTGTTGATTTTGTGGGACATTAATTTCAAGAACAGAACCTGCTTGTGGATAATAACCATAGCTATAACTATGTTCCACAGGAATTGTTAAACGTTGAATATTAATTCCGCCACCTTTAATAATGGATAACATATATGATAATTCTTTACTATTTGTTAAATCAGTTTGGACGTAACCTTGAATTGCACCAAGTAATTTAGGATAGTTCTTAAAGTTCGATGGTGAAAGAGCTTCTTTTTTCAAACCTTCGAGTGCTTTTTGTTGACGATCAACTCGACCAAAATCACCAAGATTATCATGACGGAAACGTGAATAGCCTAATAGTTCTTTTCCGTTTAATCGTTGTTCACCTTTTTTCAAACTAACTCCGATATTTTGAGACATATCATGATCTACATAAACCTGTACACCATTAGGAGCAATAATATCCACTAATGATTCAAAACTTTTAAAATCGATTAATGCATAATGATTAATTTCTACATCAAACATATTTTGCAATGTACTTTTTAACAACTGAACTCCATCTAAATAGTATGCAGTATTCAATTTGTAGGATTGATACCCTGG
This sequence comes from Rummeliibacillus pycnus, assembly GCF_050459865.1. Classification (GTDB taxonomy): domain Bacteria; phylum Bacillota; class Bacilli; order Bacillales_A; family Planococcaceae; genus Rummeliibacillus; species Rummeliibacillus pycnus_B. The sequence continues at coordinate 16,604 of NZ_JBCMNM010000017.1, read as the reverse complement.
AATATTTGCATAAATATCGCGCATAAAGGAAACCATTTTGACATCATTTGTATCTTTATTCCAAGAGACTAACATCATGGAGTCTGTTCTTGATCTTGCTTCTCCGCGAGAGTCTACACCTAATAATAGGATATTTTCGACGTTTGATTTTGTTTGTGTATCTCCTTTAAATTGCTCTGTTTTATGTGTAATGCCAGAACTAGCCGCTAGTTTTTGACCTGCTTTATATTGCGTATATGAATAAACACCAACAATAATCGCTAGTAGAACTAATATAATAAAAAAGGTACGACCTTTTCTTAGTTTTCGTTTTTTCTTACGGACATGAGTATGACGCTTTTCCTCCATATGACTTTCCCCTTTCTTTACTTCTTTTTTTCTAGGAAGTTATCATGTACACTACATAATAGATGTAGAAACTATTCTACGCAAGTATATTGGGCCAAATCTGAATTTAGGAGGTCATCAAAATGACTACAACAACTCTTTCAACTGCTACTTTTGCCGGTGGATGCTTTTGGTGCATGGTCAAACCATTTGTCGAATGGGATGGCATACACAGTGTTACTTCAGGCTATATGGGTGGTCAGATAGAAAATCCTACATATGAAGACGTTAAAAAAGGTACCTCGGGTCATCTAGAGGTCGTCCAAATTGTTTTTAATAACGAAATCTTCCCATACAAAAAATTACTAGAAATTTTTTGGCAACAAATCGATCCTACTGATGATGGAGGTCAATTCCAAGACAGAGGGACTAATTACCGCACTGCCATCTTTTATCATTCTGAACAACAAAAGTTAGAAGCTGAACAATCTAAACTTGAATTAGCTAATAGTGGTCGATTCAAAAAACCAATCATTACTGAAATTAGAACTGCTGAATCCTTCTATCCAGCAGAAGATTATCATCAAGATTTTTATAAAAAGAATCCTAATCATTATAAAAAAGATCGCGCTACATCTGGCCGCGATGAGTTTCTACAAAAATTTTGGTAGTCACATTCATATGTAAAGACGTTAAAATTTAAAATAGGGTTCGTCTAAGGAGACATCGCTTTTTGCGATGTCTCCTTTTTATTTCTATTATTAAATTTTCTCAAATAAGTTTATAATTATACATTTTTTCTTACAAAAATACTTGCCATTCTTTCGGAACATGAAATAATAAAAGAGGACAATTTTATAAGAGGTGACGATTTTGGATCTGTTTTTAATTATCTTACCGGTATTAATCGTCTTTCTTATTGGTTATATCGGACAAAGAGTTATCGGTTTTGATATCAAAACCATTTCTACCGTGTCATTGTATTTAATGTCGCCTTTTTTAGCTTTTCGTACATTTTATACAACTGCATTGACAATGGATTATTTATACATATGTATGTTTGCAATTCTATTAGTCATTGTATTATTTATCATTACTTGGATTTGGGCTCATTTTCTAAAAGCAGAAAAATCAGAAGTTTCAGCAATGGTGCTCAGTGCAGTATTCATGAACAGTGGAAATTATGGCGCACCAGTAGTCCTGTTTGCATTAGGTTCTCCAGGGTTTCATATTGCCGTAATAATCATGGTGTTACATTCATTATTCATGAATTCTCTAGGAATTTTCTTTGCATCAATTGGTGGAAAGGGGCAGTCTACTGTCAAACAAGCACTTCGCAATGTCTTTAGAATGCCTGTTTTATACGCTTGTCTCTTTGGGATTACCCTCCAACTGCTTCATGTTCATGTTCCAAAGTCAGTGATGAATGGCGTGGATCTAGTTGCTGATGCGTCTATTCCTATAGTAATGCTTGTATTAGGTATGCAACTTGCAACTATTAAAAAAACACGGGTGAAATATCGGTTTGTTACCTCTGTTAGCATTATACGTATCATTGTTTCTCCGATTGTTGCAGCAGTAATTTTATGGTTTATGCCAGTAAGTGATCTCATCAAATCTGTTCTAATTATTCAAGCAGCAATGCCTGCAGCCGCAAATACCACAATGTTAGCCTTGCAATTTGATACAGAGCCAGATTTAGTTTCATTTACAACATTTGTTACAACCATTATCAGTATTTTCAGTATTCCGATCGTGATGCATTTCTTAGGCATTTAGCTAATATTCTGAATAAGTTTGGATACTATTATTTTTAAGTATGAAGAGAAATTATTTTTTATGGGAGGGCATTTGATGAATAAAATTCCTCCAGTTGTTTTGTTATTAATTGCAACCATACTTTGGGGTGGGAATTTTGTTATTGGACGAGCTGTTGCAAATGAGTTACCCCCCTTCACATTAGCATTCTTGAGATGGTGTGTTGCGTTAATCGTTTTTCTACCAATTTCTTATAAGGTTTTCAAACGAGATTGGCCAAAAATCAAAAAACACTGGGTAATCATTCTTGTATTAGGTTTTACTGGAGTAGCGAGCTTCAATACTTTAGTATACATAGCATTACACTTTACTACTTCTATTAATGCATCCTTAATGAATATGCTAACACCTGTCGTTATTTACTTTATGTCATTCATTTTCCTAAAAGAAAAATTAAACCGCAATCAAATGATTGGTACCGCTATTTCATTCATTGGTGTAATAACCATTATTTCAAATGGCTCGCTCAAAACACTATTGCATTTTACCTTTAATAAAGGGGACTTAATCGTAATTATTGCAGTTATTCTTTGGAGTATTTATTCACTTTTGGTTAAGCAATATTCTCAGGAGCTTCCAGGACACTCAACATTCCTTGTTTCAATTGCAGTTGGAATTATTATGTTACTACCGTTTTATATCCATGAATCATTAACAACTACAATGGTTATTCACTGGTCCGTTACTTCAATTTTCGCCATTCTTTATACAGGTATCTTAGCATCAATAGTAGCTTTTATTGCCTGGAATACTGGGGTTGTCCGATGGGGTGCTAATCGTGCAGGGATTTTCTTAAATTTTATACCCGTTTTTGCATCTATTTTCGCCGTTCTTTTCATTGGTGAAAAAATAATCGCTTCACAAGTGATTGGTGGGCTTCTTGTTGTGGCAGGAGTTTATTGGACAAGCCGAAAAATTGCAGGAACTTCAAAATAAAATATAAACTTTCATTTAGTAGGTCGTAGTTTTTTCTACGACTTTTTTCTTTTATTTCGCCCTATGCATCTACTTCTATTTTATGAATAAAAATTAACCCTTTTTAAATTCCCCTACTTTTAACATAGTCAAAAATTCACCAATTAGGTTTATGGGATAATACACGACTAGATCCAAACGATCATTTTTTAAATGTTACAATTATTACTTGCTTTTTGTAACAATTGTAATATATAGTTTATCCAAGGAGGAATTAATAATGAAAAACAAATCCATTCTGTCAAAAACATTGATCGCCACTCTTGCTATTGGAACAGCCTTATCGTTTTTCACACCGGTGAATAACGCGGCAGCAGAAAATGTTACAAATGTTACAAAGGTGACGAATAGTAAACATACTCCTACATACAAAACAGCATCTATTTCGAACTTTAAATTAATTCGAGCAAATAAAACAGTAAAAATATACGAAAAATCGTCAACAAAAAGTAATATATTAGATTCTATAAAAAATGGCCAAGGTGTAGTTGTTTTAAAGAAATTTAATAACGGTTGGTCAAAGGTTTCATTGCAATATGGTACAGGGTATATTCCAACAAAATATTTATATAGTCCAAAAACCAATTCAAATACTCACTATGCAATGAATACAAGAAACACATATTCATATTTTTCACCAGAAAATAGAGGGTCTGGCTTTAGTACTTATTACAAAGCAAATTTCAAAAATAAATATTCTGCAAACAAGACATTAACAGATTTTTGGTATTTCAATTCTGAACCTGATGCGAATGGAAGAATGGAATATGAAACTTCTAAAGGACTTTACTCCGGTTATAAAGATATTGGAATCGCTACTTTAGCGATCAAATATCCCGTAAAACTGAACAGTTCTTGGAAAGGACTTGATGGTCAAACCCTGAAAATTGTTGCTACTAATAAAACGGTAAAAACAAAAGCAGGCTTATTTAAAAAAGTTGTTGTTGTACAAGATGGTCAAGGTAAAAACTTCTCATACTATGCACCTCAAATCGGATTGATTAAACAAACATTTAATGGTAAAACTTATACAGAACTTTCTGCAATCGATTAAGATAATCGTGGCGTGTCAAATAATTGTAAAAAACTTTCTTATTAGACACCCCTTTATATAGAAAAACTAAGTGGGGATTTTCTTCTTCCCCTCTTTAGTTTTATTTAAATCGATTTTGTTTTGCCTTCACTTTTTTCTGTTGGCCAATATTTTAATTTTTAATGGGAACTTAATTTGCAGTTAATAGGAAAAACCGGGTTTATAAGAAGTTGGTCAAGGTAAAACTTTGACTAGCTTCTTTTTCAATCTAACGATTTGTTTCATCACACAGCGATTATTTCGAGCAAAATAATGTTATAATGTAAACCTATGTTTGATATGAAAGGCGTTGAAAGACTTGAATTTAAAAAATTTGCCAAAAAGACTACAAAATTATGAGCATATCCATTTAATTACTCATACAGATTTAGATGGTGTTGGCCCATCAATTGTACTCCGTGCTTATGGGATAACTCACTCTCCTTATTATGTTGAAACACGTAAAGTGGATGAAGCTGTACAAGCTCGTTTAGCTGAATTGAATGATCATGAATTATTAATCATTACTGATTTAAGTGTAAATGATGAAACAGCTGAAATGATTGAAAAAGTGAATCGAAAACCAGATGGCCGTTTTGCCATATTAATTGATCACCACGCATCAGCTGTTGCTTTAAACAAATATGATTGGGCTACAGTCCTACCAACATTAAATGATATTAAAATGTCTGCAACTACATTAATCTTTAAAGAATTAAAAGATGCAGAATATGAAATTTCCCCTATAATTCATGTATCGGATGAAGAAATCGAAGAAATTGAAAAGACAAATGAGTATTCAGTCATTGAAAAAGAGTTATTTTTTGATCGTTTAGCACATTTAGTAGAAGACATCCGTTTATATGATACTTGGGATTGGAATGTGCTATCTATTCAAGAAGCGACAGATTTAAACACAATTTTCTACGCTAGACGAAGACATGATTTTATCCATGCACGTATGGACTATATTTTAAATGGTCAATTATTTACGCCTGAAGATACTACCTATCTTGAATTTTCAAAAGATGAACTTCGTAAAGTATTAAAGAAAAAATCAAAACAAATGGTCATCGTCCCTAATTTCCAACTAAAAGGACATGAATCACCTTTAAATATTGGTGTGGTTGAAACAGACTCCTACTACAGTGAGTTAGGAAACCATTTGGCAGAAAAATACACAGAAGAAATTGATGTTGTCTTTATCATCAGCTTAGTCAAAAACCGCGTTTCACTTCGTTCGATTGGCAATGTAGTCAATTTATCAGAAGTTGCGAAAGCTTATAATGGTGGAGGACACCCAAATGCTTCTGGTTGTGATTTATCTGAATTAGGACCTGAATTTCTTCTTGCTGTACTTGAAGCAGGTAAAAATAAATAATTCTATACATCGATATAGGTTTTAATTTTAAAGCAGCTCTCCAAGTGAGGCTGCTTTTTTGTAAAATTTGCATTTATTTAAATCAATTTCGTAATACAAATTGCATATAAAATATACGAATATTTAATGATATCCAATTTTGTTCATTGTAGAGCAAAAGACAGGCAACTCCTGCGGGAAGAGCAAGCGAATCAAGACCCCGCAGCGAAATTAAGGAACGGAGTCTAAGAACTCCACGTCCTGTGGCAACGAGGAGGCTTGAACCTGACGTTTCACTTTCGATACAGGAAAACATCTGATGCTTGCCCGCAGAAAGCTCCTGTCTGTAGCGGAACATCTAAATCTGAATAGTGAAAAGTTATGTGTTAAAATGTTCTTATTTAAAAACCGAGAATGGATTTATGAAATTGATTCATTTACTTTATTTTTATTAAAAATGCCCCATTAGTACCTTTAAATATTTAATCTCTCCACTTCTCTATAAAAATTTTTTTTATAAATTAAAAGAAAATAGTAGATTATTCTAGTGATTTTATGTAAATATATAGATAGAAACCGATTACATTTATTGTTCAGAGTGTTTCGAGCGCTCTCAACTATCATTCTTATTTTTTATAAAAAAATTAAGTCATCATTAAATTGTATTTAGACATATTGTACAATTTCATGTTACATACTATTGGATGAGGTTGAGTAAACATTTCATTTTAGGGGGTATTTATTATGGAAGCAACAATCGAAAGCAGAATCGGATTAAAAGAATTAGTAGACAAAGTGGTATCTGCAGAACAAGCAGCTTCACTTATTTCTGATGGCGATGTGGTAGGTATGAGTGGTTTCACTCGTGCAGGTGACGCTAAAGTCGTACCAATGGCTCTTGTTGAACGTGCTAAAAATGAGAAATTCAAAATCGACGTATACACTGGAGCATCACTAGGTCCAGAAGTTGACCATTACTTAGCAGAAGCTGGTGCTATTCGTAAACGTGGACCATTCCAAGGCGATAAAGGAATTCGTACACTAATTAATAAAGGTGAAATCCTGTTTGCAGATATGCATTTATCTCATAGTGCAGAACAATATCGTCAAGAAATCTTTGGACCATTAAAATATGCTATCCTTGAAGCTGCTGCAATCACAGCTGATGGTTATTTAATTCCAACAACTTCTGTCGGTAATAACCCAATCATTGCTGACGTTGCAGAAAACATCATTGTCGAATTAAACATTTCGCATCCAGAATCACTTATTGGTATTCATGATATCTATGTTCCAGAAGAACAAGGTAAACGTCAACCAATTCCTTTAACAAATGCAGCTACTCGTATCGGGGAAAAAGGCATTAAAATTGACCCTGCGAAAATTAAAGCGATTGTTATTTCTGAAGAACCTGATGCACCATCTTTAATCGTGCCACCAGATGAAGAAACACAAGTAATGGCTAACCATTTATTAGATTTCTTCCGTTCAGAAATTAAAGCTGGTCGTCTAACAAACACATTAGCACCTCTTCAATCTGGAGTAGGCTCAGTTGCTAACGCTGTTTTGGATGGTTTTGCTGATTCTGAATTTGAACATCTACAAGTATTCTCAGAAGTATTACAAGACGCTGTTTTCAACCTAATTGATGCTGGTAAAGTTGATTTTGCTTCTGCAACATCTATTACTCTTTCAGAAGAGTTAGGTAAACGTGTATATGAAAATCTTGATCAATATGCTGATAAATTGGTGTTACGCCCTCAAGAAATTTCAAATCACCCAGAAGTAATTCGTCGTTTAGGTTTAATTTCAATTAATACAGCTCTAGAAGCGGATATTTACGGAAATGTAAACTCTACTCATGTTTCAGGTAGTAAAATGATGAATGGTATCGGTGGATCTGGAGATTTCGCACGAAATGCTCGTTTAGGTATCTTCGTTACTAAATCATATGCTAAGGGTGGTTCAATCTCATCAATCGTACCAATGGTGCCACATGTTGACCACACAGAACATGATGTTGATGTAATTGTTACTGAACAAGGTGTTGCTGACCTTCGTGGTTTAGCTCCAAAAGAACGTGTACCATTAATCATCAATAACTGTGCTCATCCTGACTTTAGAGAACAGCTTTGGGATTACTACAATGCAGCTGTAGAAGCTACAGGTAACGCTCAAACACCACATATTTTAAACCGTGCATTTGAAATGTATGACAACCTTGTAAAAACAGGTTCAATGAAAAAATAATTTTATCAACTATTTGCGAAGAGAGCTCACTGCTCTCTTCTTTTTTATTTTCTTCATTCCTTAGCAGCCTGTATAAGGAAAAAGGAAAATCTTAGAAATACACTACCTGATATAATGCTATAGAGCTTTCACAATATCCATGATATAATAGTAATATTGTGAAAAAGGAGGTACTTACATGATTCAAGTAAGTAACGTAGGTCTTCGCTATGGCGACCGTAAGCTATTTGAAGACGTTAATATTAAATTTACACCTGGTAACTGTTACGGTTTAATCGGTGCCAATGGTGCAGGGAAATCTACATTTTTGAAAATTTTATCAGGAGAAATCGAACCACAAGATGGAAACGTTAGTATGAATCCTGGTGAACGTCTTACTGTTTTAAAACAAAATCACTTCGAATACGAAGAATATTCTGTTCTAGAAACAGTCATGATGGGTCACAAACGATTATATGACGTGATGCAAGAAAAGAATGCCATCTATATGAAAGACCCTTTCACTGACGAAGATGGTATCCGCGCTGCAGAGCTTGAAGGCGAATTTGCTGATATGAATGGTTGGGAAGCTGAGTCTGATGCAGCAATCTTGCTACAAGGTTTAGGAATTTCTGAATCAATGCACTATATGAAAATGGCCGAGCTTACTGGTTCTGAAAAAGTAAAAGTTTTACTTGCTCAAGCCCTATTCGGCAAACCAGATGTATTATTACTAGATGAACCTACCAACCACTTAGATTTAAAAGCAATCCAGTGGTTAGAAGAATTCCTTATTAACTTTGAAAACACAGTGATTGTCGTATCCCATGACCGTCATTTCTTAAACAAAGTATGTACTCATATCGCGGACCTTGACTACTCTAAAATTCAAATTTATGTGGGTAACTACGACTTCTGGTATGAATCTAGTCAATTAGCTCAAAGAATGTTAAATGACCAAAACAAGAAAAAAGAAGAAAAAATTAAAGAATTACAGGCATTCGTTGCTCGTTTCTCTGCAAACGCATCAAAATCAAAACAAGCAACTTCTCGTAAAAAAATGCTTGATAAAATCGAATTAGATGATATCAAACCTTCAAGCCGTAAATATCCATTTATCAACTTTTCATTGGAACGTGAAATCGGTAATGATGTTTTAAGTGTTGATGGTTTATCAAAATCAATCGAAGGTGAATCACAATTTAAAGATCTTCGCTTCACAATGAACAAGGAAGATAAAATTATTCTTCTTGGTAACCCGATTGCGAAGACAGCATTACTTAAAATTATCGCTGGTGAAGATGAAGAGTTCGAAGGTTCTTACAAATGGGGAGTAACAACTTCTCAAAGCTACTTCCCTCTTGATAACGATGAGTTCTTTAAAGGTTCAGAAAAAACATTAGTAGAATGGTTACGTCAATTCTCCCCAGAGGATGAAACAGAAACCTTCCTACGCGGCTTCTTAGGTCGTATGCTATTCAGTGGTGAAGAAGTTAAGAAAAATCCTGCTGTTCTTTCAGGGGGCGAAAAAGTTCGTTGTATGCTTTCTCGTATGATGCTTTCTCACTCAAATGTATTACTTTTAGATGAACCTACAAACCATCTTGATCTTGAATCTATTCAAGCGTTAAACGAAGGTCTTATTAGTTTTAAAGGCGCTATGATTTTCACATCTCATGACCATCAATTTATCCAAACAATTGCGAATCGTGTAATTGAAATTCGTAAAGATGGTTCAATTTTAGATAAACAATTAACTTATGATGAGTTTCTTGAATGGAAAGAACAAAACAACTTAGATTAATCAATCTAAACTATTCACTTTAAACCAATTGAAGGGATTAGCAGTCAAACACTGACTACTAATCCCCTTTTCTTTTTTATTTCAAGATATTTTGGATATATACAAAATATATAAGTAAGACTTTGAATTATCTAACAAATATATTTGTGCTATATCTCTCCTACTACTTTTCGTTTAATTTTTAGAATACCATACCAAATAGTATTGTCTAATCTAGCATAACTATTGATTACCTCAAAACTCATATACCTTACCTATCTTACACATTTCGGAATAAATTTTATTAAAATAAGTAGTAATTACAAACCACTTTCACAATCAATATTAGTAGTACATTCTATAAAACCGAATCATGAATTTCATTTAAGAAATTTGAACAATTTCAAATAAATTCATTAACAAAAAAAGAGCACCCTTTATGGATGCTCTTTTACTATTTAAGATTAGAATTTAGTTACGTTTGCTGCTTGTGGTCCGCGGTTACCTTCAACCACTTCAAATTCTACTTTTTGACCTTCATCAAGAGATTTGAAGCCATCGCCTTGGATTGCTGAGAAGTGTACGAATACGTCATCTTCACCTTGTACTTCGATAAAACCGAAGCCTTTTTCTGCGTTAAACCATTTCACTGTACCTTGTTTCATAATTGAAACCTCCAAATAAATAAAAATTTTAAATCAATACGCAATTTTCAACCGAGATCAAAGATTTACATATTACAAAAAGTATCTATTCGCCAGGTACCCTTTGTAATATATAAATGTGATACACCCAAAACTATGTATTTGAAAGTAAGGGGTAAACGAGTTACCCCTATAAGCAGTAAATTAAATTTTTGTAACGTTTGCTGCTTGTGGTCCGCGGTTACCTTCAACTACTTCAAATTCTACTTTTTGACCTTCGTCAAGAGTTTTGAAGCCTTCGCCTTGGATTGCGCTGAAGTGTACGAATACATCGTTTTCGCCATCAACTTCGATAAAACCGAAGCCTTTTTCTGAGTTAAACCATTTTACTGTACCTTGTTTCATGTGAGAAAACCTCCAAAAATAAAAGTGAACAAATAAGAATTAACGACCTAAAACAAAAATTCACATATTACATAAAGTACCGATGACAAGCCGATCACTTTTTGTAATATGTGAATGGAAGTTTGCGGTAAATCAATTTCATTTGTTAAACATAGTATACCACGTAATAAATCAATGTCAACAAAATTGAAGATTTTTCAAAAAATTTATTACTTTCAACTTGGGTCAATTTTTTTCTTCCCATATAATCCCGTGATAAGTTTGAATATCATCATCACAGGCTTCACAGAATTGAATTTCATCATCCGACCAAAATGCCCAAAATCGATCCTTTTTATGAGCATGATGTACATATTTTTGCTCAAATCTTTTCAAAGTATTAACTAAAAAACGTTTAGCTTCTTCTTTGTTATCGAATATGTTCTCTTCAACAATGGTCTCTTCCCAACCTTCAAACTGCCACCATGGCTCATAATCTGCTTTTATATAAATAACCTTGTACATTATATGTCAACCCTTTAATCATTTTTTGTTAGACGTTTACAAATTACACTCTAATCTATCTATAATCCAAGTAATCTATGTGAAAAAATAACTATAAAAATCATTTTCCTTTTAGTAGGGGGAACTATATATTTACATCAATTAGACCTAACTTAGAAATGTATTTTAGAAAAACATACATTTTTTAATGCTTCACGAGATGAAAAAACGTCGATGAAGTAGTGGATTTTTTTAACTTATTTAGAAATTTTAAATATTAACCTAAATAACCAATTGCCTTGTTTAACCAATTTGTATTTATGTGACTACACTTATATTGTATAACTTTGGATTTAAACCTGCCAAGGCATTTGACTTAATGCGATCATTTCAATCAGCTATTAATATTGAGCAAGAAAGTTTCTTCATCTAAAGTACTGATTATTATAAACCAACTAGTCGAAAAAATTGAAAAAGAACGTTTAATACTTTAAATTATATAATAAGAAGAAACTGGGCCGACAAGCAAAAATTCTTCGTCGGCCTTTTCGTTCGCATACAACGTTACAATATATTAAAATAACAATGATAATCATTGAATAAAATATTGTAATTAAACTTAAATCACGTACTCTTATTAGTAAAAAGATGAAACTTTCTCACGCTTCAATCGTACTAAAAGTAAGAGCTTAAGAAGGAGGCAAATCTATTGCTTAAATTTGGACAATTTATCTTAAGAAATTTTCTCAATATAATCGTAATGCTATCTGTATGGCTAGTATGTACATTTAATTTTGACATTAATTTTTGGATAAGCTCTTTAATATCAATCACTATGTATTTCCCGTCTAATTTTATAATTAAGAACATTCAACAATACAGTTACTTAAAAAAAATTGGACTAACTCGCTCAGAATACAAACATATTCTAGAACAACTAGATGAAGCTCAAAGCCAGCTTAGAATTTTAAACCGTAATTACACCAAGGTCCGTTCCATTTCAACATTTAAGCAACTATTTGAAATGAATCGCCTTGCGAAAAGAATTGTAAATATTGTTCTCAAAAACCCTAAAAAATTTTATCAGGCTGAACAATTTTTCTACGCTCATCTTCATTCAGCTAGTGAATTAACCGAGAAATACGCTTTATTATCTTCTCAACCGATCAAGAATCTGGATGTTCACTTAGCTTTACAAGAAACACGCGAAACTTTAGAAGATCTAAATAATATTATGCAAGAAGACCTTCATTCTGTACTAGCAACAGACATTGAAGAACTTAAAATGGAATTAGATTTCGCACAATTATCAACAGCTCAAAAGCAAACTTCTGCAACCATGAGAGGAGAATCTAAATGACCAATTCATCTTCTAATTCATCAAAGTCGATGGATGATTTATTAAGTAATCCATTTGAATTACAACCTGAACCATTGCAATCTACTGTTAATCCACTTGAACAAAAAGCTCCTTCTGTACTTGAACGTTTACCAGAGGAAGATCAGAAAAAAGCCAAGCAACTTTCAGAACAAATACCAGTTGGCAATTATGAATCAATCTTAACTTATGGTGCGAATGCCCAGACTGAACTATCCCGTTTTTCTCATCAAATGCTTGATCATGTACAAAGAAAAGATATCGGGCCAGTAGGTGATGTTCTGAAAGATTTGATGGACAAATTAAATGAACTTGACCCTGAAGAACTCCAAAAAGGTGAAAAAAGTGGCATTCGTAAATTTTTTGGTCGCGTTTCCCGTTCTTTGCAAGAGCTTATGACAAAATATCAGAAATTAAGTACACAAATAGATCGAATTGGTATTCAATTAGAGCATTCGAAAACAGGTCTTGTAGAAGATGTTCATATGTTAGACCAACTTTATGAGCAAAACAAAACCTATTTTCAGGCTTTAAATATTTATATTGCTGCTGCTGAATTAAAAAAAGAGGAAATTGTCTCTAAAATGCTACCTGAATTGAAACAAAAAGCAGAAGCCTCTCAGGATCAAATGGATGTACAGGAATTTAACGACCTTGCACAATTTGTAGATCGTCTTGAAAAACGTGTTTACGATTTACAGTTATCCCGTCAAATCACGATTCAAACAGCACCACAAATTCGAATGATTCAACAAACAAATCAAACTTTGGCGGAAAAAATTCAATCTTCCATTATGACTGCTATTCCATTATGGAAGAATCAAATTGCTATTGCCTTAACTTTAAATAATCAGCGTAAAGCCGTAGAAGCACAAAAACAAGTAACGAAAACTACGAATGACCTACTTCTGAAAAACTCTGAAATGTTAAAAGTTAATACAATAGAAACCGCCAAGGAAAATGAACGTGGTTTAGTGGAAATCGAAACATTAAAGAAAACTCAAGAAAATCTAATTTCTACAATCGAAGAAACCTTACAAATCCAAGCAGATGGTCGTCAAAAACGAAAAGCTGCAGAAATTGAAATTGCACGTATGGAAGAAGATCTAAAACAACGTCTTTTATCCATTCACACAAAGCATCAAGAAAGATCACCATATTAAAATTAATGGGGAGTAAGCTAAAGTATATCAGCTTACTCCCCTTCTCTATTTTTATACTATTGGCTTTGGATGACTAAAGATATCATCTTTCGCAACAATCTTAATGTAACATCTGTAAATTTTTCGACACTGTCTGCTGCAACTGTATGCGTACCATAGATCATATGAAAAAGTTGTAATTGCTCTTCTCCTGGCATCTCGGTATTTAAGAATAAGTGGAGTACTTGTATATTCTGTTTTTCTGCTTCCAAAACTGCTTCTGCAGTATCTTTAACACCATTTTGAGCATATTCAAATGCCGATGGTTCACCATCAGAAAAAACGAGTAAGAAGCGATGTTTTTCATCACGGTGTTTTAACCGTTTTGTCATCCAACGAATTGCAAATCCATCACGATTATCTTCATGTGCCTTAAGTGACATTATAGCTGCACCGCTATCTTTCTGGCCATCCTCTAGTTTATGCAGCCATTCAAAAGTATTTGGCTGAATTTCAGTTGTTGCTTCATAAGCATCCTCATAAAATGAAACCATTTCGTGTGGAATTTTCATTTGTCGAAGCACATCGTGGAATAGCAAAACAGCTTTTTTGGTTTCATCCATTTTATCCAGCATGGATGCAGAACCATCAATTAGTAAACCAAAAACGGCATCTAATGGCTTTGCAGGCGCATTTTTTTGATAGAAAAGTTTTGGGCGATCCTCTAACAGAAAATTTACTAATTTGGAAGAATCTAATCTTCCTTTTGATAAATGCTCTCTTTTAGCAATTTCTTTTTGTGCCAGTCGTTTTCGGAATTCTGTTGTTAACGCTTTTACATTTGGAGCTTGTGCTGCTCGCCATGTTGCTAATGTTGTCAATACTTGTATATCTTTGGTTTGTTCAATTCTCTTTTCTTCAAATACAACATTTGCATTTTGCTCCCCGTAATCTTTTCCCGCTTGTCGTTTACCTCTTGGTAGTTTTTTTGCATCGTTAAAAGATGAAACTTGTGGAGTTGTATTTGAATTTGGAGTCCCTCCTACACCTTCCTCTGATATTTCGTTGCCATCTTGACCTTCTTCTGCTTCTTGGCTTAATGCCTTACCAGCATTTCCTCGTTCAAGTTCATATCTCAAGTGTACACCTGTTTCTTCCTGCGTTTCTCTGTGCCAAGTCCGAAATAGTTGTTCAATCGTTGCTTTTGCATTTTTTTGATTACCACATTCTTGGCCCTTTACTCCTTTATGCTCATGGAATTTTGCCGCTTCAGGGATTGAATCCATCAATGCATAATAATTGAGCATAAGGTCTTTTGTAATACTCTCTTCTATATAAGGCATCACTCGGTAAATCAAATTGATACTATCGTTAGTCGATTTCATATCATAAATTTGTTGAAAAGGATAAAGAGTTGATTCAAATTTCTCAGAAATTTCGTTTTGAGGTAATTTCATCATTCCTTCATGCGCTGCCAAATATAAATAATTGACTAACGCATCTGCTACAAATCCCTTTTGACAATTCACTTCAAATCTATGTTTGTGCGAATCAATATACGTATTTCTTCTTATTTGAAATGCTTTAAACGTGCCTGGTCTTTTTTCCACAACACCGTCCATTAATCGAAATTCTTCAACAAGTAGGACTAGTTGTTTGAATAATTTTTTTAGTGGATAATCTTTTATTTCTTCTTCGAGGGTAAGCCAGTCATCAACCTCAAATTCTTGCCAAAAACCAGTTGTTAACAAATAAAGATCCGAAAGACGCCCCAAATTCATTGTTTCCTCATCACGATGTCTCCAAAATACACTTATCGCAATTTGCTGTTCTTGTGGTCGCATCTCAATTAATTGTCTTTCTGTAATAGATAGATATGGAGCATTTGCAAGGGCTTTTGCGAGTTGCTCATAATGTAACATTTGCCTTGGATCGATTTGTTCGTTATTAAATTGTATAAAGCGACTTAGTTCGGCCATTTAAAAAACCTCACTTCATCCACGTTTTTGCTAACTCAATCACTAAATCTTTTTCACTCTGATCATCTAATTTTTCAGCTACGGCATAACGAATAGCTCGAAGTGGATCCATATATTGTGCTAATTCTGTTGCATCAAGTAAGCTACGAATTGATGCAGCTTCTTCACTTAATAAACCATTAATTACTTGTTGTTTTAAATCCCCTGCAATTTGTAACATCAATGTTTGCAGTTCATTCGATACTGTAGGAAATCTATTTTGCCATAATTCTTTTAATTGTTCCCCATCTAAATATGGAATACTAAATGAAACAAAGCGATTTTTTAATGCTTCATTCATTGGAGCTGTTCCAATATACCCCTCATTGATTGCAGCTACTATGCTAAAATCAGGATGCGCTTGTATCACTTCTCCTGTAAATGGATTGGTCAACATTCGACGATAATCCAAAACACTATGCAAAATCGGTAAAGTTTCAGCTTTCGCCATATTAATTTCATCAATATAAAGTAGATGGCCTTGCTTCATTGCCTTGACGACTGGGCCCTCTATAAATTCAATCATTGTTTGGCCATTTTTTTGCACCATTGTCTTAAAACCAAGCAAACTTTCAGCATCTAGATCAACTGAACAGTTAATACTATGCATTGGTTGACTGAAAAAGTGAGAGAATGATTCCGCCATTTTAGTTTTACCAGAACCTGCAGGACCTTTAAGTAACACAGGTTTTTTTAGCGTAACACTTAATAGTACATCTTCCCATAAATAATCATTTGGCGAAATATAACCGCCTTTTCCAATTAAGAGTAAATCCTCTTTAGAATGATTTCGATTTTTTCTTGTTGTTTGTTCCTGTTGTATAATTTGTTGCATTTTAGCTTCTCCTTTCATTCAATCGAAACGATGACGAATTAACCCATTACTTTTATATACATGCTGTATAAGTAAAAACCATTTAGCGATGCAATTTAACTGAATGATGTGGAAATAGCTTCGCTTTCCGCGGGC
>NZ_JBCMNM010000016.1:0-58299 GCF_050459865.1 Rummeliibacillus pycnus | reverse complement strand
ATAATTGGATATCATGAAATTTTTAAAGGCATTAAAAAAGTAAAAAAAGATGAAAATTTATAATAAGAATCTTGTACAGCTATCTTAATTGATGTGGAATTAGCGCAGACTCCTGCGGGAAAGCGAGACAGGTGAGACCCCGCAGAGAACGAAGTGAACGAGGAGGCTCAACGCTCGCCCGCGGAAAGCGAAGCTAATTCCGCATCATACAGAAACCAGATTAATACTATTAATATTTTTAGTTTATATAAATTTTGAATTTAGCATTATGAAATCGATTTAATTAGGCAAAAAAAGACCAAATCAGTATATGATTTGGTCTTAAAATTGGTAAGCTATTCTATTGTTTCTTAACGAATACTAAACCACGTACTATTAATAGCACCATCTTTTGATTACATAAATACAATAATCGCTAGTACGATTGCTAATACTATACGATAAATGGCAAATGGAACTAATTTTACTCTTGAAACTAATTTTAAGAAGAACTTAATTGAAATAAGCGCAAAGACAAATGCACTGATAAAGCCAGTTACATAGAAGCCCATGTCGCCAAAATTAATTTGATCCC
Organism: Rummeliibacillus pycnus; assembly: GCF_050459865.1. Lineage (GTDB taxonomy): Bacteria > Bacillota > Bacilli > Bacillales_A > Planococcaceae > Rummeliibacillus > Rummeliibacillus pycnus_B. The sequence continues at coordinate 57,725 of NZ_JBCMNM010000016.1, read as the reverse complement.
AGTGTTTAAGAAGTGATAAAAGACTTGCACCTGCCATAATTGGTACTGCCATGATAAACGTGAAATCGGATGCTGTACGATGGTCTAAACCAAGTAATACCCCACCGGAAATAGTTGCACCAGAACGTGAAAAACCTGGCCATAATGATAAGCATTGAATTATGCCGATTTTAAAGGCTTGTGAATAGGATAAATCATCTAATGAAGTAACTTTCGGTCTCTTTGGTCCAAATTTATCTGCTATAATCATAAATATTGCTCCAACGAAAAGACTAAAGATAACGGGTTTAATACCAAATAAATGACTATCGATAAAATTCTCTAATAATACCCCTAATACACCTGCAGGAATTACGCCAATAATAACATGTAGTAAATTGAATCGATGATGTGGTTTTTGTCCTTCTATTTTATATAAACCGACAAGGCTCAGCATTCGTTTCCACATGACCACAACAACGGCTAGGATGGATCCTAACTGAATAACAATTTTAAATGTATTTGCAGAAGCTTCTCCTAAAAACTCTGGCGTTTTCAACCACATATCATCAACGATAATCATATGACCAGTAGATGAAACCGGAGCAAACTCTGTCATACCCTCTACAAAACCCAAAATAATGGATTTTAACAACTCTAAAAAGTCCATAGTATCTCCTTATTCTCTATTTATTTTTGAATGATTTCAACATTCATAGTAAAACTATCATAACATAATAGAAGGAGAAGCTATCTTAAAGTTTTATTAAATTAATCGTACAGTTCAACATCAATTACCCACATTTCACTTCTACTATTAGTGCGAATTGGAGGTCCCCAAAAACCGAATCCCGATGAAACAAGTATATGTGTCGTCTTTTTCAATAGATACCCATAATCAAGCTCAAACGTTTTTCTTGTAATCCATTGATTTGGCCACAATTGACCTAAATGGGTATGTCCAGAAAGGTGTACGTCTACCCCAAGTTCGACTGGCGTTTCTAAATCTGACGGGGTATGGTCCATAACAATCCAAGGTAATCGAGTATTCACCATTGTAGATAATTGTTGTAGAGATTTGCGACTTTTATTTGTTTTGTCTTCTCTTCCAGTAACATAAAACGAATCCGCTATACAAATTGTTTCATCTCGTAAAATTTGTACCCCTGATTTTTTCATTTCGTTTACAAAGGTAGGAATTGCTTTTCCATAGTATTCATGGTTTCCTAACACACCATAAATACCGTATGCAGCCGTTAATGTTTTCATGACTTCATCCATGTCGTATGCTTTATACCAATATGGATGATCATCTACAATATCTCCTACTAGAAAAACAATATCTGGTTTTTCAGCATTCGAACGCATAACAAATTTCTGTAAAAGATTTTTATTGGATAAGATACCAAGATGAAAATCAGAAGCAATAACCATTCTGAAGTTTTGAATTGTTTGATTCTGTTTTTTTATTTGTATTGTTTTCCTATGAACAACTGGAGAATAAGCCATATATGAACCAAATCCTATAATGGCTATGAATATAAATAAAATTATATAACCTACCCACAACATATGAAATGAAGGTACGAGCCATAACAATATGTTTGCAATCGGGAACAATAGAAGCCCGTACTCCATCAAAATCATCCAGTAACAACTAACTACTTTCGTTATTCTAAAACGTTCATTGAAATTACTAATGACAACACTATAAGCAAAGTACAACCATACAATCGAAAAAACAATTGGCATCTTTATATGAAAAGCTAATTCTAACCAATGGTAAACATTCCATCCAAGATAATAGACAATTGCATTATATAAAACGAAAAATACGAAACCTACTATCACTCTTCTTTTCATTATTGACATACCTCTTTTCGAGCCGATATTCATTTCCTGTAGACATTTTACAAATAAAACACCATTCACTTCAATTATAACCAGTCGTAGATGCTCTCAGTCTCAAGACCTAGATTAAAATCCACTTCCAGCCCGTTTGGACGAATCAAAATTCTGGGTATCATAAAGGTACAAACGAAGGGAGGAAATAACCAATGAAGAAATTTGGTTTATTCATCATAGGCGGAATCGCTGCCATTACAATTTTAAGTTCTTTAGGAGCTTTAGTAGGTTTAGCTATTTCAGCAGCAATTTTATTTGCAGGTATTCACTTCTATTTAAAAAGTAATTCTACTTTTTCAAAAGTTGTTTGGGCACTTGTTGCCATTGCTGGATTATTAACATCTACTGCAAATATTCCAGGTTTTATCGGCTTAGCTGCAATTGCGATTTTATGGTTCATCGTCCGTAAATGGAATGGCTCAGAAGATTATAGCAACTCTTTCTTTGCTCCAAAAAAGGATGACCCATTCACAAATTTTGAAAATCAATGGAAAGAACTAACAAAATAACAGGGGGTATCAACCATGGTCAACTTATTACAACGATTAAAATATACTATAGAGGCAGATCTTCATCATTTGTTCGATAAGAAAGAAGAAAAAAATCCAATAGCGATGTTAAATCAATATGTCCGCGAAGCAGAAAAACAAACAGAAGAAACAGGTAAATGGTTAGAAAGACAAGGCCAACTGAAACAAAAGCTTGAAAAAGAACTTGAAGAAACAATGGAAATGCATGACAAACGTTCAAAACAATTAGAACTTGCAAAATTAAGTGGTGAACAAGATTTAATTAGTTTTGCAGAACAAGAAATTCAAACATATACACAACGCAGTATTGTTTTAAGAGATAGTATCGATAAGACTACTGAAGAACTATTTGGTCTTGAACGTAAATATGAAGAAATGAAACACAAGATTAAAGATATGAAAGTCCGTCAATTGCAACTGATGGGAAAAGAAAATGTAGTTCGTGCACATAACCAAATGGATCACATCCTAAATCCAGAGTCTACTAGCAATAGTAATAAAAGACTTAATTCATTTGATGAAATGGAAAACTATATTGAACGTCTTGGTCAAAAAATCGACCGTGAGCATGAGGTAACTTCTATGGAAGAACGTCTAGCACTACTTGAAAAACAAGCAACAAAAAAAGAGACGCCAGAATTACTACAATAGCTAGACTTCCACAGGACTATCGTTATACTAAAAAAGAGAAGGATGTCCTTCTCTTTTTCTCATTTATTGTTTGGCTTTGTTATGGAATTTAATTTTAATTGAGCGAAAAAAGACGACTACTATGGGAAAACAAACCAGACGAGACCTACAGCGAAAAATTAATATATCCTTAATTTAGTTAAACAAAGCCTATTTTTTAAAAGGAGGCCACCAATGACTCATTTTTCAACAAACAAACTGACAACGCTTGCGATTTCTGCTTTCTTGCTTATTTTTATAGAATCTACATTCTTTGATAATGGCAGTTTCATGTTTGCGATTATGGGTGCTTTTTTCATATATATAAGCATACGTAAAAGACGGAAATGGCTTTTTTGGGTCGGCGTATTTTGTGTAGCGATTACACTCATGTCCATGTGGAGCTTACGAATTATCGTAGTAACTACTTTAATTTATGTGTTATGGCAAATGAAAAAAGGTGATCCGATTCAGATTTCATTTGCAAAGCCCGTATCTCAAAAAACAGTTGGTCAACCGATTAAAAACCATTTTTTTTCATTTCAAAGTACGCCATTACAATCTTATGAGTGGCAAGATGTGCATATTCAAAGTCTTGTAGGTGATTTGCATATTGATACTACCCAAACCGTATTACCAAAGGGAACTTCGCTTATTTCCATTCGCCAAGGATTTGGAAAAGTTCGGATTATTGTCCCTTATGAAGTACCTGTTCGTCTTCATTACAATACTTTTGTTGGTGATGCAAAATGTTTTGGAACGACTTTCCCACGCATTTGGCACGATACCCTTACACTTCGTGATGGTTATGAACATATTGAAGAAGCAAGTTCCGAACTAATTATTACCGTTTCAACATTTTTGGGAGATGTTGAGGTGATTCGCCAATGACCAAATTTTTGACACGAGCGATTAGCTTTTTCTTCTTTGAAATGATTATTCTAACTACGATTTTCTTTATCCTATATGGTTCAAACTTTGCCAATTGGGAAATTCTATGGACGACCAATTATTGGAATTTACCAATTGCTATTTTATTCATTATCTTACTTTTCATTTTCAGCATTTGTATCTCTTCTTGGAGTTTGCTATTAGTACAGCAAAAAGAGCGACAATTCGAGCAAGCTTTACAAAATGTCTTAAAAAATGACATTATTCCACATGAAACATTTGAAGTAAATGCTAGTTTGCAAAAGTCATTAATAGACACTAAGGAATTAATCAGTACACAGCGTAAAAGCCTGCAAAAGCTAACAAATGATAAAGCGGTTAATCAAGACCAAATCATTCAAGAGCAGATTATTCAGGAAAGACAACGTTTAGCAAGAGAACTTCATGATTCTGTCTCGCAACAATTATTTGCTGCTTCTATGCTTCTTTCAACAGTTAATGAAACGGCATCTGAGGATTTACCTAATCATACAAAAACTACGCTCACACAAACTGAACAAATTGTTCAACAAGCGCAGCTTGAAATGAGAGCACTATTACTTCACCTTCGCCCTGTTGCCTTAAAAAATAAATCATTGTCACAAGGTATGGAAGATCTATTAGTTGAATTACAGCAAAAGGTAGCCTTTACGATTAAATATCGATTGGAAAAAGTCCATCTATCCAAAGGGGCTGAGGATCATTTATTCCGAATTGCACAAGAAACCTTATCTAATACATTAAGACATGCAAAGGCAACAGAATTAGAGTTATTACTTGTCGAACGAAATGAGCGTGTAATCTTTCGAGTACAAGATAATGGTATTGGCTTTAATAAAATCAATGAAAAAACAGGTTCCTATGGATTACACAATATTGAAGAACGCGCCGTTGAAATCGGAGGAACATGTAAAATCGTATCTGTTCCATCACAAGGTACAGTAGTTGAAATCCAAATTCCAATTGAAAAGGAGCTTTTAAAAAATGATTCAGATTCTATTAGCTGATGATCATGAAATGGTGCGTATTGGCGTTTCTGCATACTTACGAGCACAACCTGATATGACAGTTGTTGCAGAGGCCTCAAACGGTAAGGAAGCTGTTGATCTAGCGCTAAAACATCGCCCAGATATTATTTTAATGGATATGGTAATGCCAATTATGACTGGCGCTGAAGCAACAGAAGCAATTATTAAACAGTGGCCAGAAGCGAAAATAATGATTGTCACTAGCTTTTTAGATGATGACAAGGTATATCCCGCTCTAGAAGCTGGAGCAATCAGCTATCTTCTAAAAACAACAAATGCCAAGCAAATTGCTGAAGCCATTCGAAGTACATATGGTGGCCAGCCTATTTTAGAGCCAGAAGTAACAAATAAGATGATGCAACGAATGCGTCACAAAAATAAGCCACTTCATGAGGATTTAACAGAACGTGAACATGAAATTCTTTTATTAATGGCTCAGGGAAAAGCAAATCAAGATATTGCAGACGAACTGTTTATCGCATTAAAGACGGTCAAAACCCATGTAAGTAATATTCTCTCCAAATTGGAAGTACAAGATCGTACTCAAGCCGTTGTTTATGCATTCAATCATCAACTAGTTCCTATTAAATAGGGAAAAACCACTCAAAAATGGGTGGTTTTTCCCTATTTCTTCCTTTAATTGATAATAATTTCGCAAATTTGTAAATAGTTTGCCTAAAATCCACCTTTCTACCGATTCAAATTCCTTTATAATCATGTAATAATTCTAAATAGTACAAAATTCGAAAGGACTATTATGAAAAATATTGGATATATCATAAAATCTGAACGCCTTAAACAACAAATAACGCAAAAAGCATTGGCCCAAGATATTTGTTCTACTTCTTATCTAAGCAAAATTGAAAGTGGCAAACAAATTCCACAAGATGAAGTGAAGAACGCTTTAATTAAACGATTACATATTAATTTAGATTGTTATATTGACGTAGATGAAGAACAATTTATGGAAGATAGCTATAATGTAATGAAAAAAGTCATGTTAAAGAATGATCCATCCGAAATAAAACAAACAATAGAACATTATCAGTCCATGAATTTAGAATTCAGCAAAGTAGAAAATTTTTACTCCTTTAATTTAAGTCTATTCCGAATGTTATTATTATCTGACGAACCTCTAGAAAAAATTGATACACTACTAAACGCTTTTAAGACAATGGAAGAAAACTTAAATGATCGACAAATGTTTTTCTATTACACGAATTGTTATTTATATTGCCATCGTTCCAAAAAATATAAAACTGGATTGTCTTTTCTTGAAAAGGCTGGATTATTACTTCAGAAAATTCAGCTAATTAAAGATGAAAAAGCTGAATATTACCTTATGCTAAGCACTGTATATCATAAGCTCTATCGAACATTTAATGCGATTGAGTATGCAAAGCAAGCTTTAACTCTATATACCGAATTGGGTTATCATCAACAAATAGTTAACTGTTATATTAGATTAGGGCTATCTCATATGCAAAATGGCCATTATAATTATGCTCTCGAAATCTTCGATAATTGCTATGATTTGTGTACTAAATATAATTTAGAGGGAAATTATGGTCTCATCTATCAAAATTTAGGATTCTTATATGCTTTAGAAGGCGATTCCAGAGGAGCTATTTCTTATTACAGAAAAAGTTTAGCTGTCAAAAAAGATCCAATGCGTATTCTTATCACCATCCATTCTATGGTCAAAGAATATTCCAAGCTAAATAATTCGACGAGTGTCGAGACATGGTGCCAAAAAGGTTTACAACTGATAGAAGATTATTCCATAGAAGAACCCGCAAAAGAATACATCTATCATTTTAATATTTACAAAATAATACATCATCTAAATAATTTTGATGAAAGCCTCATCGTTAACGCTATTGATTTCTTCCGACTAACACAAGACTTCAAAAACGTATATAAATATACTACATTGCTTGGCAATTTATTATGTGAACAAAATGAATATATAAAAGCATGTTATTATTTCCAACTGGCTACTGAGGCAATGTGTGCCATGAAAAATATTAAATCATGGGAAGATTTATCTTAATTTACTAAAAAATAAAATAGAGCTGTTTAAAGTAGTACTCGAAAGAAAAAACGTAAGAATGTTGGATATAACTTTATCCATTCTTACGTTTCCGCTTTTTATTTTCAGCAAAATTTTCCTTTTAGGATTGAGCTTTAATGGTTGACTTGTAACAATAACCTATTACTCTTGATATTTATACAACAGGAACATTAACAATTACCTTAAACAAATCCCCATCTACAGTGATATCCATGCTACCATTATGCATATCGACAATAGATTGTGCTATGGCTAAACCTAAACCTGATCCGTCTGTATGGCGAGATGTATCTGCACGTTTAAAGCGTTCATATAACTCCTCTACATTTTGGTCTCCTAGCTCATATTTCGTTATATTTTTGATTACAAATTGTGCATGTTGGTCTACTTTGTCCAATGAAATATAGACACGCGTTCCTTCTAGTGTGTATTTTAATGCATTGATGATTAGATTATCCAATACACGCCACCATTTTTGACCATCAACATATGCTATTAACTGCTCATCTGTTATATGAACTCGGAAATCCATTGCAGCTTTTTCCATGTCTTCTTCATGTTCACCAAGAGCTTGTTGCAGTAGCTGATTTAAATTTACCTTTTGCTTTTGTAATTCTATATTACCTGAAGCCATTTTTGAAACTTCAAACAAATCCTCAATCAGCGTTTTTAATCGCTGTGATTTTTTATCTAAAATCGCTACATAGCTATTACGCTCATCTTCTGTTAAATCTGGATTTTTTAATAGATCAGTATACGTAATAATAGAAGTTAGTGGTGTTCTTAAATCATGGCTTACATTTGTGATCAGCTCCGTTTTTAAACGTTCACTTTTTGCCTGCTCTGATAAAGAAGTGCGAACCCCTTCGCGCAAACGATTTAAATTAGCAGCATGTTTAGCAAAAACCGATTTACCTCGAACTTTAATCTCGCTGTTTAATCGTCCTTCTGCCATATCCTCTGTTTGCTTCATGATTTTATTTAAATAGCCCATACGCAATAAGAAAATAAGAACAGCAGGTAAAGCAATTGTAAAGAATAATAAGATATAGATTAGCAATAATCCTCCATTATAAACTGCCCCTACAATCCCTAATCCCGATAAAAAAACAATAACTAGAAGAGCTATTGATTGTAATCCAATACTCATAGATAAAAACAAATTTCTAAGATTCTGTGCAACATGTAAACTAACGGACTTTTTATAAGCTCTTAAACGTTTTTCTTCAGTTTTCATATCTTCTATCAAGAACATCAACTGCATCAAAACAAACCACACTAATAGATATAGCACTAGAATGCCAACAATTAGAACAGCTATAAATGAAAATATATTCGTAAAACTTGCAAGTGTTAGATGATCAGATAAGATAAATAAATCAATTATGATACCCCAACCAATGACAAGAAGACATATTACTCTTACATCAATCGGCCATTTTCGTATAGTGCGTAGTATTGGAGTTTCCTCTTTCACTTCTAATTTCAAAGGTCTATAGAAAAATAATGCAATGATTGATAATAAACTTAAAACCCATGTAAACACTAATAATCTTTGATGGTACTTAAAATCTTTATATTCATGATAGAGTTCCGAATTCATAAATGCTGACTTGGTGATGCGGATTTCTCCTGAATATTGATGCTTTGTATTCGGTACTAAATCTGTTATATAAAATGAAATTTTATTATCATCTACATTTGAACTATAAGTATTGTCAATCGTAGAAGTGTACAATCCATTTTGGTTTTTATTGTATTTACGCGTGTAAACAGCATCGCCTTGTAAATAATTCCCTGAAGTAAACGTTTGACCTGTTTTTAAATCAGTTAATTCATAGGAAAAATAATCATAGTTATTTAGAAATTCTTGTTTTCGTCCCTCTAAACTTTTTTCATACTGATCTATTTCTTCTTCCTTTATCTTCACAATTTTATCAAATACATAGTCATCATCTTCAAAGTTCTTTGTAATATCTTTTATCTTTTTGTCTCGTTCTGTGATGAGGGCTTTTTCAACTGATGTTGCTTTTGCATTTTTCGCCTCTTCTATTTTGTATTTATATTGCTCATTGATATTGGCAATTTGTTCACTTAAGCTACCATAATAATTTCGGTATTCCTCAATTTCCGAGCTTGTCACTCGAACATTCTTTTTTGCTTGTGCTGCATCTAATGGATTTAGAACAAGAGGTCCAATTCTATCGGTAAAATTATAATAGTATGTTTGAAAAGAATCGGATTCAAAAAAGTTTTTTCCAAAATATTGATTACCATACTCTAAAAGAGTAAATCCTCCAATCAGAATCATACAGATTAAGGAGAGTAATACGGTGTTTTTAGATTTTCTCATGTTACACTCCCCCAATCGCACGTGTTAGTTGTGCAAATGTCTTTGCAAAACTAAAATCCATCGTATGGAAAATAAAGGTTAAGCAATAAAGTAAACTACATAATGCCATAATGAGTGCGATTAAAGACCAAATGAATGCACTATGCTTTTTCAATTTTGTAACCAATTCCCCACACCACCTTTAAGTATCTTGGATTCTTTGAATCCACTTCGATTTTTTCTCTTATTTTCCGTATGTGTACGGCCACGATATTATCCGCATTGTATGCTGGTTCATTCCATACGCGCTCATAGATTTCTGAAATAGAGAAGACTCGCCCGGCATTTTTTAATAGAAGTTCTATAATGTTATATTCGATTTTCGTTAACTTAATCGGTTCGCCATCTAGCGATACTTCCTTTGCATCTTGGTCTAGTGATAGTCCTCCTACCATGACTTTCCCTTGTTGCTCATTGTACGTCCCTAATTTCACATATCGTCGTAACTGGGATTTCACTCGAGCCATCAGTTCTAACGGATGGAATGGCTTTGTTACATAGTCATCTGCTCCAACCGATAATCCATGGATTTTGTCTGAATCCTCTACTTTAGCGCTTAGCATAATAATAGGGATATTACGTTCTTCTCGAATTTTAAATGTTGTTTGAATACCATCTAGTTTTGGCATCATAATATCCAAGATAATTAAATGCACTTCATGCTCCATTAACTGTTCAAGTGCTTCTACGCCATTCGAAGCTTTTAAGACGTTATAGCCTTCGTTTTTTAAATAGATTTCAATGCCATCTCGAATATCTTGATCGTCATCTGTTACTAATATTGTATACGACGACATCTTCATACCTCATTTCTTTGTTTTTCTTTATGTATATAATTTTATAGACCAAATCTTAAAAAGTAGTGATTAAAAAAATGAAGAAATTCTTAAGATTTTTTATTTAGTTATTCATATTTTACAGGATTACACTGTTTTTTTCAGAAAGTTATCCACAAAAAAACTGTTTTAAAAGCCTTCATCGACTTCTAAAACAGTTTATCCACAAATTATTCTATACTAGCCTCCATTTGTGAAATACTTTTTGTTCGTCCACCAAATGTAATCACAATGATTCCTCCAAGCAACATTGCCACACCAATCCAAGAAGCAACGCTTAAATATTCACCAACTAAGAATACACCGAGCAAAGCCGCAGTTAACGGCTCACCCAAAGATAACGTTACAGCAGATGATGAAGGAATCTTTTGTAAGCCTGTTAAGAATAATACATACGCAATACTTGTTCCGAATACGCCCATAAACAATAGTGGTGGCCAATTTGCACTTTGCGTCACCCAATCAAGCCCCAAGATTAATGCAATTGGTAATAATAACAATCCACACATTGAGAATGTCATTGCCACTGCAGGTAAAGCTTCTTCTTTATCCATTAACGACTTACTCACATGTGTATAAGTCGCAAATGCAATTCCTGCACATAACGCTAGACCAATGCCTAATGGATTGACTGTTGCTTCTCCTTTATTCACAAAAAGAAGTACACAACCAACGATTGCTAATACTGTTGCCATCCCCCATTTGCGAGTTGGTCTCTTTTTAAAATATAGCCATTCAATCAACCCAGCGAATATAGGAGAACTACCAATCGTCACAACAGTACCAATGGCTACCCCTGTTAAGCGTACAGATGTAAAAAATAAAGGCTGGAAAAGAGCCATTGAAAGTGCTGCATAAAATGTAAATTTCCAAGACCAATGGCGAAATTGGATTTTCTTCAACGCAATTGCAAAAATCAGCAGCACTCCCCCACCGATTCCTGAACGCATTGTTGCTATGGTTAAAGGCTGTATACCATCTGTTAAAAATGTTTGCGTTGTACCAACTGTTCCCCAGAGAATAGCAGCCAATAACACAAGAACATACGGTAAAATATTCATCATCCCCATCCCCTTCTACACCACAATATAATAATTCCGGATTTAGATAAATATTCCTTTATTATCATTAAAATATATCCTATATTCTGAAAGTTGAGGATAAACTTTTCTTCTATTATAATGATGCAAAAGGAGGCCTAACGCTATGTACAAAACAGTTGCGGATACAGCTAAGGAAATTTCTATGCCGGAACATCAAGTGATGCGTTATGTTTTAGAAGGCCGCATTCGTGCCGTTCATGACGGTCAACAATTTTTAATTAGTAGTGATCAATTCGATCGATACCACGAGCAGCTTGAAAGAATAAAAGAAGAAATTGAAATATGGAAAAACACGCCGATTCCTGAAGATATTGATATTAAAGACGAAGACTAATAAAACAAATCGGGCATCTATATACAACATTAGTTGTTTATAGACGCCCTTTCTATTTCATCTTTGTAACTGGATACTATTGATTTTATCCCGCTTCACGTAACCATATATAAGTGCATAATAATAATTCCTTTTAAATCTCAAAAGGGATTTTTTACATATTCTTAAGTATAAATAAATGAAAAACTTATGAATTATTAACGACTTAAATTGATACGACTGCAGGTGCTTTTACTAGCATATTGGCATAGTCTTCAACCATCACACTTGCAGTTGGGAACATTCCTGCACCTGGACCAACTAATGTAAGTGTGCCGATATAGTTTGTATCTAATGCTACTGCATTGTTTACACCTTCGATAGAATATAATGGATGCTCTGAATCAATTAATTGTGGACCTACTGTTGCAATGATTTTGCCAGTTGCTTCATCACGACGAACATCCGCTACATGGCGATAACGTAAACCTTTTTCTTTCGCATCTTCCACTTGTTCAGCTGTGATACTCGTAATACCATGAACATCTACATCGTCCCAGTTTGGTTGTTCTCCGAATGCCAATGCACTTAAAATCATGAGTTTTCGGAATGGATCTTGACCTGAAATATCATGATATGGATCAGCTTCTGCATAACCTAATCGTTGAGCATCTTGTAATGCTTCATCGAATGGCATTCCTTCACTACGCATTTGAGTAAGAATATAATTTGAAGTACCATTTAAGATTCCTTGAATATGATTTACTTGGTTCACACGTAGGATGTTTTGCATTGTTTTTATAACGGGTACCCCACCAGCTACAGTAGCCTCGTAACCGACCTGTACACCATATTGTTTCGCTTTTTCTTGTAATGATAAACCGTATTTTGAGAACATAATTTTATTTGCTGTAATAACGTTAACGCCTTTTTCAATTGCTTGAGATAAATATTTGAATGCAGGTTCTTCGCCAACGATTGCTTCAAAAACAACTTCTAAGTTAGGAATTGCTAAAATATCTTCGAAATTGTCCGTAAGTAATTCTTTTGGAGCATGTGGACGTGGTTTGTTCACATTACTTACAAGAATTTTAGCGACTTCAATATCTACACCTAAAGTATTTTTAAATTGCTTTCGCTTCTCATTGACAATACGATAAATACCTTGACCAACTGTGCCAAAACCTAGAATTGCCACCTTCACTGTTGTCATATAACTCGCCTCCAAATTTTTTCTTCCCTATATTTATAATTGCGTACTATCATATATCTTACGCATTTCATGTACTTTTTAAATGTGATGGACAGGTAACCCTGTACACCTTAAAAAATTCTAAATTATTGAACTTATTGATGATTTTAGACTACATACGGATATATTACAAGAAAAATCTCTCCAGGAAGGACAAATGTTTTTTTAGGGAGGTCACGAAAATCGCTTACATCGTTGGTTTGATGGAATTTACTAAATTTCAAAATACATAAAAATTCCCCGTTCCTTTCGAGAAAAGAAAAGAGTGATCGCTATAAATGCGTCACCCTTCCATATCATTCTTACCCGAGAATTTTTTTCCTATATTAAAGGCAAATCAAGATCCCTTCTTGAGTGAAGGTTCAGTTAATTATTTTGCAGGTGTCGGAGTGTTCACTTTTGTAAATGCTGCTTCTAATGCTTCAATAATATCTTCGGCTGCTTCTAAGCCTATTGAAAGACGTACTAATTCTTCTGGAACTCCAGCTTTTACTAGTTCTTCTGTATTCATTTGTTGATGTGTTGTAGATGCAGGATGAATGATTAATGAACGAGCATCTCCTACATTTGCTACATGGCAGAACAATTCAATATTATCGATTAGCTGACGACCTGCCTCTCGACCACCTTTGATACCAAATGTAAGTACTGAGCCGTAACCATTTTTTAAGTATTTATTTGCATTAGCAGCAAATTCACTATCTTCGAATCCATTGTAATGCACCCATTCTACTTGGTCATTTCCTTGAAGATATTCTGCTACCTTTCGAGCGTTTTCATTATGATATGGAACACGTAAATGTAGTGTTTCTAACCCTTGTAGTAAATTGAATGCTGCGTCAGCGCTAAGTGTTGGACCAAAGTCACGTAATAATTGGACACGTAGACGCGTTGCAAATGCTGCATTTGCAGTATCAATACCATAACGTAAACCATGGTAAGATTCATCTGGCTCTGTATAATCAGGGAATTTGCCACGAGTCCAATCAAATTTTCCAGCATCGACTACTACACCAGCAATTGTTGTGCCATGACCACCAATCCATTTCGTTGCAGAATGTACAACGATATCTGCACCAAATTCAATTGGATTGCAACCTACAGGTGAAGCAAATGTGTTATCGATAATTAATGGAATTTCATGTTTGTGTGCAATTTCAGCTAATGCTTCAATATCCACTATTGAAAGACTTGGATTACCAATGGTCTCAGCATAAATAGCCTTTGTATTTTCTTGTATTGCTGCTTCAAATTCTGCATTATTTTTTTCATCAACAAATGTTGTTGTAATGCCATAGCGGGGCAATGTGTTCGCAAATAGATTATAAGTACCACCATAAATACTAGCTGCTGAGACAATATGATCGCCTGCACGAGCGATATTTAAAATTGAAAATGCAATAGCTGCCATCCCTGAAGACAAGGCAACTGCTGCTGTACCTCCTTCAAGTAATGCGATACGTTTTTCGAAAACATCAACGGTTGGATTCATAATACGAGAATAGATATTGCCGCTTTCTTCTAGTGCAAATAATTTACGTGCGTGTTCAGAATCGTTAAATTTATAAGCTGTTGTGCGATAAATAGGTACTGCTATCGCTCCAGTTGTTGGATCAGGTGTTTGACCACCACGTACTGCTAAAGTCTCTTTACGTAATTCTGTCATTTTAATTCCTCCTAAAAGTTAAATGTTTAGATGGAAAACGGAGGTGTGTAAAAGAGTTTTTATAAAAATAAAAACCCTTCTTCACGTAAGAAGAGGGGTTAATTAGCATTATCCTCCCCTTATCTTTCAGATTCGATTTGAACCTGTAGGAATTAGCACCGTAGCAAGTGTTACTTACTGGTTGCTGGGCATCGTAGGGCCTTTCCCTCCGCCGCTCTTGATAAAGGTTATTTGATTATGTTCCATCTTGTTGACTAAGTATAGAAGATTCCTAGAATAAATGTCAATGTTTTTTTCTGAATTTTTAATTATTTTAATAAAGGAATTTATCTGTTTCATTTTTTGGCAAAAAAAATGAATACAACATTTTCTCTTTTTCAACTAAACTTTCTTACTTGGTAAAAACATTTCTACAGCTGTATAAAAGAGAAAAAATATTTACTATATAAATAAAATACATTCTCTCATTTTCCTTTTTTCGTCATATTTTATGCATTCCCTCTGTTTCTTTTACCTTATAATGGAAGCAAAAGAAAGGGATGATAATAATGGATGAAGCTAAAAAGAAAAGAAATCTAAAGCCATTGTGGATTGGTCTTGCATTTACTGTACTAATTGTTATTACATTTTGGCCAAACAGCGGAAACCTTCCTATAGCTGGGCAACGAAGTTTAGCTATTCTTGGATTTGCCATTATTTTATGGGTAACAGAGGCTGTTTCTTATCCAGTTAGTGCTACTATGATTATCGCCATCACAGCCATATCCATTGGTTTAGCACCAACACTTGAAGATCCTTCGTTAGAGTATGGTACTACAGCTGCCTTGAAGATGGCTTTAGGTGGATTCAGTAATTCTGCTGTTGCACTAGTTGCCGCTGCTCTATTTTTAGCAGTTGCTATGCAGGCAACTAATTTGCATAAACGACTTGCCTTATGGATTTTATCGCTGGTCGGTACTAAAACAAAAAGTATTGTTTTTGGGGCAATTATTGTTTCGATTATTTTAGCATTTTTTGTACCAAGCGCTACCGCTAGGGCAGGAGCAGTTATACCAATCTTACTTGGGATGGTCGCTGCATTTGGTCTTCCAAAAGATAGTAAGCTTGCAGCATTATTAGTCATTACCTCTGTACAAGCTGTCTCTATTTGGAATGTTGGCATAAAAACAGCTGCAGCGCAAAATATGGTAGCTTTAAGCTTTATCAACAAAGAGTTTAATGTAGATGTATCCTGGAGCGAATGGTTTATGTATGCTGCTCCATTCTCTATTATTATGTCTATACTATTATTCTTTGTAATGATTCATTTAATTAAACCTGAGACTCAAAAAATTGAAGGCGGAAAAGCGTTAATTCAATCACAATTAAAAGAACTTGGACCTATTAAAGCAGCTGAAATTCGTTTAATTATCATCTCATTAATTTTATTATTCTTTTGGGCAACAGAAGGTAAATTACATCCATTTGATACAACAACAGTCACTATTATTGCGATAGCCATTTTATTAACGCCTAAAATTGGTGTTTTCGATTGGAAACAAGTAGAGAGATTAATTCCTTGGGGAACAATTATCGTTTTTGCAGTAGGTATTTCACTTGGCACGGTGTTACTAGATACACAAGGGGCTCAATGGTTATCTATGAAGGTATTTGGTTCACTTGGCTTAGAACATATGCCAATTTTAGCAACGATTGCCTTAGTATCAGCGTTTACCATCCTAATTCATCTTGGTTTTGCCAGTGCAACGAGTCTATCTTCTGCTCTGATTCCCATCTTTATCGCATTGACAACAACAATTAATATTGATGCGAATAATATTGGATTTGTTATCATCCAACAATTTGTTATTAGCTTCGGTTTCTTACTACCAGTAAGTGCTCCACAAAATATGCTTGCATACGGAACAGGTGCGTTTACAGTAAAAGATTTCTTAAAATCAGGTATACCACTTACAGTCGTAGGTTATTTACTGATTCTATTGTTCAGCGCTACTTATTGGAAATGGATTGGGTTACTTTAAGATATCGACTGATGATTTTGAAACGAACGAATAGCATGAAAAAAGCGAGAAAGTCTTACAAAACTTTCTCGCTTTTTTAGGAGGACAGTGAAAAAGTTAACTATATCGATTTCCGTTTCAGGCGGACGCTTTCCGCGGGCACGGCCTCAGCCTTCGCCCGTGGATAGCGAAGCTGATTCCACTTCAGATACTAGTGGAATAATAATTTGAAAATGAGTAATAAAATAGTTTTTCAGGATCCTCAAGATAAAGCGGTATTAGTAGCTACTTTCAATAAAATCCCTTATGATGAAAAAGATACTTACATATTAAAGGAGCTGAATTTCATTATGGTGAAAGAACTATTACGTAGTCATACATCTGTCCGAAAATATACAGGTGAAACAATTCCAAAAGAAGTCGTGAGAGATTTAATTGAAACGGCTCAAATGGCTGCATCCTCACACTTTATCCAAGCTTATAGTGTTATTTGGGTTACAGATAAAGAGAAGCAACAAAAACTTGGCGAACTATCCAATAATGCTTTCCAATTCCAAACTGCAGGAGCCGCTTTCTTATTCTGCGTAGACTTTAAACGCTTGCAAGTAGCTGGTAAAAAACAAGGTGTTGAAATTGTAGCCGACTCTGCTGAAAATGTCCTTGCAGGTGTGGCAGATGTATCTCTATTTGCACAAAACTTTGTTATTGCAGCAGAAGCAGAAGGC
Organism: Rummeliibacillus pycnus; assembly: GCF_050459865.1. Taxonomy (GTDB): domain Bacteria; phylum Bacillota; class Bacilli; order Bacillales_A; family Planococcaceae; genus Rummeliibacillus; species Rummeliibacillus pycnus_B. The sequence goes on along the minus strand of NZ_JBCMNM010000016.1, from coordinate 40,323 downwards.
TATGGTATTTGCTATATTGGCGGTGCACGTAATAAACCAGAGGAAATTAGCGAATTATTCAATTTACCGGATTATGTCTTCCCATTATTCGCGATGACAATTGGTAAACCTACGAAACGTAATGAAACAAAACCTCGTCTTCCATTAGATGCTGTACTGCACGAAAATGGTTACGATGTAGAAAAATACGATCAACTATTAGATGAATACGATGCTACATTGGAAAAATATTATGCGAGTCGTTCTTCAAATCAAAAAATGGCCAATTGGACAAAACAAATGGCTGACTTCTTAATCGAACAGCGTCGTCCATTTATAAAAGAATTCTTAGCCAATAAAGGATTCACTTGGAAATAACAAATAAATATAAGGAAACTGTTCTACCTAAAAACGCAGTAGAAGGCACGTTCTCTTATGCTTCACTCGAAATCACTTTTTTGTAAAAAAAGAGCCGATGAAAAATTTTCATCGGCTCTTTTCTTTATAGTGCTTATCTAGACTAATGTGAAACTATTTCTCTTCGATACCCTTAATCGTAATTTCTTTAACAGGTAAGAATACATCGTTTGAGATTAAATATTTTACTTCTACTTGATCCCCTTCTTTTAGGTATACTGCAAGAGGCGCTGATTCAGAGCTGACAATATAGTTTTCTTTATTGTCTAATAAGAATGAAATGGTTGTGTAATCGCCATTCTTCTCTTTGTAAACACGAACCACTTTACCTTTAGCTGTTTTTTCTTCATTTGAAGAACTACCATTTAAAGAGCTATTTCCTGATCGATTAATAATTGTTTTATATTGTCTTAACGCTTCGTTTGGCGTTGCGGCAGAAACAGAGAGTTCTGGATTCGCTGCTGAAACGATGGAATAGTTTTGCAAGAATCCATTTGAATCAAGTACCGGTACTAACCAACTTGCTTCACCATAGAAATTATAAATAATCGGCATAGAAGCTTCCCATTTCTTCTCGATGAATTTTTTCTCAATAATTTGGATTGCACCTTGAGAATCCATATATGCTTCATCTTTATTGCCTGAATAGTAAGTAGCTTGGCCTGTTCGGGCATTTGTCAATGAATAACCAAGCATTGAATCTACTCCCTCTTTAGGACTTGTGAAATCTGTGAAGTAATACATTGTACCGTTTTCATCAAATACTGGGCTAACATTTGCTTCTGTCCCTTCATCAGAAGGAAGCTTCACGTCTTTTTTACCGATTATGCTATTCCAATAACCGTGAACATATTTACCAAAATATTCATTTTGACGGCTAACGGCTTCAGGAGAAATCGCACCGTCGATGAATGCAGGTACATCCTTTAATGCATACGTTTTGGAATCACCTGTTTTTGCATCAATCATAACAATCCCTTTAGGATCAAAGCCATTACGGCCTGAGATAAACTCACCATAAGTACGGATATAATATGGCTTTCCTTCATCATCAACTTCTAATTGAGCATCACCATAGAAAATTTCTTTTGTATTTGCTAATCGCATATGACGTTCCACATTATTATTTAAATAAGCTGAAGTTGTGTAAATCATCGGTGATTTCACAAATTTTGGATTGTCCGATGAATTTGTTGCACTCATCATTAAATAACCTGGTGACTCTTTCCCCTTCATCCATTTAAAGAAATCAGAGAATTCTACTGGTGCAATATAAACATATTCACCATTTACTTTTTGAATTTGAAGATTACCTAATTCGAAATAACTTGTGTTTGGTACTTGGCTAAATGCTTTTTTCATTTTATTACGCGCAAATTTTGGCGGAACGCTCGCAGGAGTTTTTGTGTCATCAAAAGCCTTGATTTCAACCTTTTTTGTCATTTCAGCAGATTGGTACTTTTGATTGGCATTAAAAAGTGGCGCAGATAAAAGATAAACCCCAAAAACTAAACTTGCTATAGCTATTATTCCTTTAATCTTTCTTTCAATTCCATTAGATAATAGTGCACCAATTAAAGCAATAACAAGGAGTTCTAGCCACAATTGAGACCAGTTTTGATCTACCTTTGTTATATAAAAGACAATTGCGGTAATAGCAAAAATAAGTATAAACATTGCAATACCGAATTGTATTTTAAATTTTGTCTTAATATCACCATCAGACGTTTTACTTGTAAACGGCACCATTAGAAATGTCGCTACAATTGCAATAATCGCTGACATGATAAAAGTCGTTGTCATAGTTACTCATCCTCTCTCATATTAGAATACGAATGACTTGATAGAAAGTTTCGTAGAATTTTGCTCTTGAATGATAATTCGAATTAAAATGGGTATAAATGTATTGAAAAATTTATGTAAAGGAAGTGTATCTATGAAAAGGCTACACCTTATTGCACTTGTTATTTTCTTTTCAATTCTTTATATCTTCTTTATACCTGAACAACCTTTTTTATTGAAAATTTCATTCAAAATTATCCCTATGATCTTGATGATACTTTTCGTTTATTTACATCATGATTCGAACAATCCAGCATTTTCAAAGTGGCTCCTTTTAGGGCTTTTCTTCTGCATGCTAGGAGATGCCACCCTTCACTGGTTTTTACTGGGTCTATCTTTCTTTTTATTAGGTCATATCTGCTACATTGTCGCATTTTCCAAGGTAAAAGTGAAAACAATAAATGCCTATATTGCTATTTTATTATTGGCTTACGGCATGTTGATGGTTGCATGGATTTCCGGAAATATTTTTAGAACAGGTAATTATGTACTCGGTATAGCCGTTTGCTGCTATATTGCAGTCATTTTAACGATGGGATGGTCTGCTTTGCAAACGTATTCACCCATTCTAATTCTTGGCGCACTTTCATTTATTTTCTCAGACTCTATCTTAGCTTTGGATACGTTTATAACAGATATACCAATGGCTCATGTTCTTATTATGACTAGTTACTATAGTGCACAACTTTTCTTTACAATGAGCACGCTAAAATATTCCGTAGCTCGAAAGAAAGTGTTAGAATTATGACAATGCTTTAAATATAAGGAGGATTCTAACAATGAAAGAAACAGTAATTGAACGATTAGTTCGCTACACTAAAATTGATACTCAATCTAACGAAGCAAGCGAAACAACACCTTCTACTAAAAAACAATGGGATTTACTTCGTGTATTAGAAACTGAATTAAAAGAAATTGGTATGGAAGAAATAGAAGTGGACGAAAATGGCTATTTATTTGCAACTTTGTCTACAAACTCTGATAAAGAATTGCCAACAATCGGATTTTTAGCTCATGTTGATACAGCAACTGACTATACAGGTACAAATGTAAATCCACAACGCCATGACAATTATGATGGTGGCGATATCCAACTAAATGATGACGTTGTCCTATCTCCAAAGAATTCACCAGAATTAGCTAACTACGTAGGTCAAACATTAATTACAACGGATGGTACTACTTTACTTGGTGCAGATGACAAAGCAGGGATTGTAGAAATCATTACTGCAATGGAATACTTAATTCAACACCCAGAAGTAAAACATGGCAAAATCCGTGTAGGCTTTACTCCGGATGAAGAAATTGGTCGTGGACCTCATAAATTTGATGTAGAACGATTCAATGCCGATTATGCATACACAATGGATGGTGGCCCACTAGGGGAACTTCAATACGAAAGCTTTAATGCTGCAGGTACTAAAGTAACAACTCATGGCATTAGTGTTCACCCTGGTTCTGCAAAAGGTAAAATGGTTAATGCTATTACAATGGCCATCAAATTCCAAGAAATGATGCCAAAAGAGGCTGTTCCAGAATTAACAGAAGACCATGAAGGATTTATCCACCTTATGAACTTCAATGGTGAAATTGAAAAGGCTACTCTTTCATACATTATTCGAGATCATGATCGCGAGGCCTTCGAAGCAAAAAAAGCATTAATGAAAGAAGCAGAACAAGCACTTAAAGCGGAATTTGGCGAAGATGCAATTACAGTAGATATTAAGGATCAATATTACAATATGGCAGAAAAAATTCTTCCTGTTAAAGAAATTGTTGATATTGCTCAAAATGCTATGGAGAAATTAAATATTAAGCCTTTAATTTTACCAATTCGTGGCGGTACAGATGGTTCTCAACTTTCATATATGGGACTTCCAACGCCTAATATCTTCGCTGGTGGCGAAAATATGCATGGTAAGTATGAATATGTTTCAGCTGAAACAATGGTTAAAGCGACTGAAGTTATCATAGAAATCGTTCAATTGTTTGAGCAAAAAGCATAGTTGGTGAATCGATAGGCAGGTGACATTGTGAAAGAAATTGCACTTGGTGTATTGGCATCGTTATTCTTTGCTGTAACATTTATTTTGAATCACTCGATGGAATTAGAAGGTGGAAGCTGGTTATGGAGTTCGTCTTTGCGCTACTTCTTCATGCTTCCCTTTTTACTAATTATCGTTGCATCGCGTAAAGGTCTTTCCGCTGTAACGCATGAGATTAAGGTACAACCAAAAGCATGGCTAATATGGAGTTTTGTAGGTTTTGTACTGTTTTATGCCCCACTTACTTTTGCTGCTGCATATGGTCCTGGTTGGCTCGTATCCGGGACATGGCAATTCACAATTGTAGTAGGTGTGTTGCTTGCACCGTTCTTTGTTCAGTATGAAGATGGTAAAGATATTCGGCAAAAAATACCGCTCGTTTCATTACTGATTTCGAGTATTATTTTAGTAGGCATTATTTTAATACAAATTCCAAGTGCAAAAAACATTTCCTTAGAAAGCTTACTATTAGGTATATTCCCAGTAGTCATCGCAGCATTTGCGTATCCACTTGGGAACCGTAAAATGATGGATGTATGTGACGGTCGTCTAAATACATTCCAGCGTGTACTTGGTATGACAATTGCCTCAATGCCTGCTTGGATTATCATAGCAATTTATGCACTGGCAACTGTTGGCCTTCCATCAGTTAGCCAGATGATTCAATCATTAATTGTTGGTATAAGCTCTGGTGTTATTGCTACTGTGCTATTCTTTATCGCAACAGATCGCGTCCATAATGACCAGGGGAAACTTGCTGCTGTAGAGGCAACACAGTCCACTGAAATTCTTTTTGTTATCATAGGTGAAATGTTATTATTAGGCATCCCACTACCAAAACCACTTGCACTATTTGGTATAGCCATTATTATTGTCGGTATGTCACTACATAGCTATTACACTATGTTACAGAAGAAAAAAAGTAGTGTTATTATGCAAGTTCAACAAACGACAGAATGGAAGAATAATAATTAATAGATGGTTCCAAGAATCAGTATTCGACGCTGATTTTTGGGACTTTTTATTTTTTTAAAGGCTATTCATAAGGTATTCCATCAAACTTGGACATAGAGCTATTAAAATAAAAAAACGATAAGATTGATGAAATCTTATCGCCAGTCTGGTCGACATATTCCTAAGCTTTTGAGGGGGGGTTTAGGAATACTTATATTATTAGCTATGTTTTTGGAGAAAAGTAGCTAATTGAACCCTGCTCTACTTGCAATTTAAGAGGAGGTTTATTTCTTTATATGACAATGATAATCATTATCAATTAAAATGTCAATACTTATATTATTATTTTTTGAAAATTTCATAATTATTGTATAGTAATACTTAAGAGGTGATGATATGAGTTCTTTATCAAGAGATCAACTACAACAATTGCAATCCTATAGTATCTATGTTGATGATTCAGCAAATACTATATTCAGCCTACAACAACTACATAACGATGAGTTTTTACCTGATTTTTTAACACTTATTAAAGCAATAAGCAATGTCCAATCTGATACGATTGCATTGTCTTATTTTACACGTCGTTATGGTATGTTCGTTGCTATGCAATTTTTTATGTTAACAATGTACGATGAAGTATGGACTGGCTCATTTGACAATCTAAAATTCGGTGTTAAAGAGGAATTTGGAAATAAAGCATTATGTATGTTTACGCATTCAGCAGATTGGCAAATGATTGACGAAGATGAACGAGAAACTACATTTAAGGAAATTTTAGAACAACAATGTCATGCGATTTTTGTTCAACTTCGTAAGATTACTTCCGTCTCACCTAAAATGTTATGGGAAAATGTTTTCGGTTATATGTTATGGCATCTACATGTACTACTTTCAAACCCAGGTACTAGTGAGCAAGCACAAGTCGATATTTCATTATTAGAGGATGATTCTTTATGGTCTTCATTTGCAAAGCGCTCTTACTTTAAAGAATATACAGGTGGAGAACATCCTTCAAAACTAATCAATATCCCTGTTCGCAAAACTTGCTGTTTTTCAAAGGATGTTCCTGGTTGGATGCAGTGTGGCTTTTGCCCATTAAAATAAACAATAAATCATTTTCATTTCCCTATTAAAAAAAGTGTGTACGATAGCCCATACAAATGCAAAAAATAAAATTAGGAATTTCAAAGAATATGATTCTAACATCTTTACATTTCACTGCAATTGCAGTACACTGAACACACTAAAACTTTCCTTTAGGAAACTTTATTTCAGGAACAACACTTTTGGGAATGGGGGAAAAACAATGAGTAAAATGAATAACGAAACACCTAGCTCAAGATTACAAATTCATACAGCTCAAGATGTTCTTAATGGTAAAGTGCATGGGATTAAAAGCGTACTTCCCTTCTTAGGACCTGCTTTTATCGCAGCTGTTGCTTATATAGATCCAGGAAACTTTGCTACAAATATTACTGCTGGATCTGAATATGGTTATTTATTGATATGGGTAATTGCCATTTCAAATTTAATGGCCGTTCTAATCCAATCTTTATCTGCAAAACTTGGCATTGCAACAGGAAAAAACTTACCTGAGGTTGCGCGTGAAAACTTTTCTAAAAAGACATCCATTCTATTATGGATTCAAGCAGAGCTCGTAATAATGGCCACCGATTTAGCAGAATTTATTGGTGCAGCACTCGGCATGTATTTATTGTTCGATATTCCAATGCTACCTGCAGCACTTATAACAGCTGTTGGTTCGTTCGCTATTTTAGAGCTTCAACGCCGTGGCGTTCGTCCATTTGAAGCTGGGATTTCTGCAATGGTACTGATGGTTGTATTGGCATTTGCACTCCAAACATTTTTGGCACATCCTGATGCTGGAGCAATTGCTACAGGTTTTATACCACATTTTGATGGTGTAAATTCTGTTTTACTTGCAACAGGTATTTTAGGTGCTACTGTTATGCCACATGCTATTTATTTGCACTCTTCGTTGACTCAACATCGTGTAGTTGGTCGAAACGATGAAGAAAAACGAAAAATTTTCAAATTTGAATTCATTGATATTGTAATAGCTATGATTTTCGCAGGGGCAATTAATATGAGTATGTTAATTATCGCTGCTGCAGTATTCCATTCAAAAGGCATGAATGTTGAAGATTTAGATGTAGCCTTCCATTCACTTGGCGAAATGATTGGACCAATGGCTTCTATATCATTCGGTTTAGGCTTATTAATTGCTGGGCTTGCTAGCTCTTCTGTTGGTACATTAGCTGGTGATGTTGTGATGCAAGGCTATATCAAAAAGCACATTCCGATTTATTTAAGACGTGCGATTACAATGCTTCCACCTCTTTTAATCATCGCCTTTGGTGCCAACGCAACAAAAGCATTGGTATGGAGTCAGGTTATATTATCATTCGGAATAGCATTTGCATTAATCCCATTAATAATGTTCACAAGTAACAAGAAAATTATGGGCGGACTTGTCAATCATAAGCTTACAACGATTCTTGGCTGGATCGTGGCAGCGATCGTTGTATGCTTAAATATATATCTGCTTTATCAAACAGCCTTTGGTGAATAAAATTATTCACTAGACACACACTACTTTTTAAAGGAGTGTGAACAGATGAAGAAAGATTCATTGCCAAAGGATAAAAAAGTATTTGCAGACTTACCATCTGATGAACGGCCTGATATGATGGATTCAGAAAATATTAGTCTATATGATTTGTACGAAGATATGCATACCGTCGATCCAATTCCAATGGAAGAACTAACTAAAGATTTAGAGTCAGAAGCTAAAGACGATAAATATGATGGTAGATGGACCTAATAATAGTAACTTTTTTAAAATTTATAAGAAAAATGGCTCTTCTTCACAAAAATGAGGAAGAGCCATTTTTAGCTAATTAAACTAGGGAGAGCCTTAACCCTCTTCTACTTCTCTAAAAGTTTTTGTCCAATTGTAGTACATGCTTCAAAGAACAGTTTTACAAAACCTTCACGATCAACACTATGTAATACGTTGGCGTTTGGCTCTTTCCCTGTTTTATGTGTATAGTCCACGATGGTTGTCCCTGCTGTGAGACGGCCTTCTAATTCCATTTCTACATAATAGTCATTACCCTTAAATAGTTCTGGGGCAACTAATACTGCTACTGCACAGACGTCATGTAGACGGATCTGTTCTTCAAAATGTGGTGGAGAAAAAGGCGTTTGCGATTGTGTAAATGTATAAAATTTCATCATATCTGCTGCTTTTTCAGCAAATGGTGTACCAAGCTTACGTAACTCTTCCATTTCTTCACGTGTAATATAAGCTTTATGCGTTACATCTAGACCGCTCATTATGATTGGTACACCTGAACGAAATACAAGCTCTGCAGCATGTGGATCTACATAAGCATTAAATTCTGCTGTTGTAGACATATTCCCACCAACAGCTGCTCCCCCCATCCATGAAATTAATTTAATTTTCGGTTTTACTTCTGGATGTGCAAGTAATAGTGCACCAATATTGGTTAATGGACCTGTTGCAACAATTATGATGGGATCATCACTTGCTAATAAAGTTTCATACATTGCTGTTATCGCAGTACGATCACTTTCTTGTAATATTGGATCAGCCCATTTTACATTGCCGAGTCCACCTTCTCCATGAATATCCTCAGCTATCTCTAAAGAGCGAAAAATAGGTTGTTCTAAACCGCGAGCCACTTCTACATCTTGCCCGATATAAGTTAAAAAGCTTAATGTATTATAGGTCGTTTTATCAGTTGAAACATTCCCTGCTTCTGTAGTAACAAGCTTGATATCTAGTTCTGGACGTGAAAATGCTAAAGTAAGCATCATAGCATCGTCAATTCCCGGATCACAGTCTATAATTACTGGTGTTTTATTCAAAATGGTCACTCCTTATTCTAAAGTTGCTTTCATCAAAATTTTCTGTAAATCTTATATAATTGTATCTTTTTTAGAAGAATCATTCATCTAAAAAAAGCATCGCAAAGTTAAAACTCCAACTAATGCGATGCTTCTGATTTATTATTTTCTATAGGTAACAAACCATTGACCATCCTGTTCAAACATATCTGTTCCAAGAAAGCCTTCTTTTAATAATTGTTGTTGGCCCGTTGTATCGGACATTTTCAGAGCTCTAGCTTCTGTAAATGAAGGTTCTTCAAATTTAAGTTTTTTAAAGAAAATATAGCGTAGTTTGTTTCCATATTTTTCCTTTAGTCCTGCGATAAGCAAACCTTGTGAAAACTTATCTTTCAAACTCGGGATGTTCAATGGCTTTACAGTCGCACAAATATAATTGAAACGACTTAAATCAATTTGTCCCATAATGATCTGTGCCATCTTTTTTTGTAAACCATATCCACGATAACGTGGTGATACGTTAGAAATTTCTTGATAGAGAACTCGTGGTAATTCTTCCTCAGCGATTCCACAATCTCTTCCCAAATGTTCATCGTCAATTATTGGTTCCAGTAGTGCTCGAAATGCAATCAATTCATCTTCTACATATACACCTATCATAAAACCATGATCATTTAAGATATAGCTAATTTCTTCTTTACTAAGTGGTTGTAATGTTTTTTTGTCCGGTAATGCAGCAATTACTTCGTCCTGTAATTTTTCAATTTGGGGCAATTGCTCATGCGATAAAACTTTCACTTTATATGGTGTTTCACTAAGGATACCTTGTGCAATAGTAGTCATCGATTCCCTTCCCTTCTAACGAACAATGCATGAATCATGGCAAAGTTCTTGTATCACATTTTCATCCACATCAATACCTAATCCTGGTCTTTCATTTAAACAAATAAATGGTACATCATAGTAAAGGTTCCCAACATCTTTAGAGAATTTTAGGGGACCTGTCAATTCTACACTCTTCATAATTTTTTTCGAAAATGCCACGTGGAAACCTGCTGCAGAACCAATTGAAGATTCAACCATAGAACCTACTTGACATTCAATTCCAGACATTTCTGCCATATTTGCTAATTTCATAGCAGGATAAATACCGCCACATTTCATTAATTTGATATTCACTTTATCTGCAGCACGTTTTGCGATAATTTCTCGCATTTCTTTTGCACCGTGTAATGCTTCATCAATCATCAATGTTACATCTGTTTTGGATTTCACTTCAACCATTGCATCGATATCATCTGCATCCACTGGCTGTTCTAACCAATCTAAATTGACGTCACGTAATGCACGCAATCCTTTTAAAGTAGTAGCAGCATTATGCCATCCTTGGTTGACATCTACACGAATATCGATATCATCCCCTACTTTTTCTCGAACCGCTTGAATACGCTCAACATCTTTCATCACTTCTGTACCGACTTTCATCTTGAATGAGCGATATCCCATTGCGACACGTTCTGCTGCTTCGTTTGCCATTTTTTCAGGAGTTCCAATACTTAACACATGTGTAATTGGGAATTTCTCATGATATCGACCTCCGATTAATTGGTAAACAGGGACATTTAACTTTTTACCTGCAATATCAAAGCAAGCAATATCAATTGCAGCTTTGGCTGCAGGTACTTGATAAACAGTTTTATCCATCAATTCATGAATTTTTTCAAAACCAAGAGGATCTTGACCAATTACTGCAGGTGCTAATTGGTGTTTTAACACCATATAAGTACTTTCCCAAGTTTCGCCTGTTACATGTTCGTCTGGTACTGCTTCTCCATATCCAATAATCCCTTCATCCGTTGTCATTTTCACAATAATAGAAGGCATTGTGTCATATGTGTCGTAACTAATAATAAAGGGTTCAATTAAAGGTAATTCTATAGCATAAATTTCTACTTCAGTTATTTTCATAAACTCTCCGCTCTTTTCTTTACAAAATAATTTTCTCTTGCTATAGTTGTCGTTAAATAGTCGCTATTAATGATAAAAAAATAGTAAAGGAATTGATGTAATGTCTACTAAAATTGCAGTCATTAGTTCTCTTGCTTTTAGAGATCGTTTACTAAGTATCGCACAAGAAGTTGAGAATATCCAATTAGAATTTTACATCTATAATACTCCAGAAGAAACACCTATATTAATGAAACAAATAAAACCTTGTGATGTATTATTATTATCTGGTACATTGCCTTATTTATACGCAAAGCCATTATTATCTAACTGGCCGATCCCATGGACATATCTACAGCAAGAAGAGTTTGCTATATCAACATCTATATTATCGGTATTGGCAAATAAGACCATGCCACTTTCAAAAATATCGATCGATGTGATGAATATGAAACACGTACAAAATGTTGTAGACGATATTCATTATGAAGGCCCACTTCCATTTATACAAGAAATTCATATAGACAAACCATTCGATAACATTTTCCGTCTTCATAAACAATTATGGCAGGAAGAAAAAATTGGCTTTGTTATTACAAGTATTCATAGTGTGTACGATGCTCTTACTGCAGAAGGTATTCCAGCGATGCGAATGCATGACTCAAAAAGCTCTATCATCCGTCGTTTAGAGCAAACAAAAGCATTATCGAAAATGACAAAGTCAGAATCTGCAAAAGCTGTTGTAGGCGTACTAGAATTTCTTGATTCCATTGAAGATCATCAACTTGTTTTACAACAAATCGTTACAACTACTCACGCATCCTATCAAAAGCTTGATGATAAACGTTATGAATTATTTACTACTTTTGGGCATATCCAAAATGCGCTTCACCACAATCAGTTAGATTTATTTTTTAATATCTCGAAGCACCCAATTAAACTGACATTTGGCTATGGTGGTTCTATATTAGAAGCACAAAAAAATGCAAGACAAGCATTAGAATTTGCAACACCCAATACCGTTTTCATTATGACTGAAAATAAAGAACTACAAGGACCGTTTCCGAATGAGCCGACAACGCTTTCCCTAAAAACAAAGGATCCATATGTGCATCAAATGGCAAAAGAAACAAAATTGAGCCCTCTTAATATTTCGAAAATTATGGCCTTTAGTGTTTCAAGAAAATCTTTACAATTCACCGCTCTCGACTTATCAGAGCACTTACAAGTTACTCGTAGAACGACTGAGCGTATTTTAAAAAAACTAGTAGAACATGATTATGCCAAAGTGGTTGGAGAAGAAATGTCATATCAACAAGGTCGTCCACGTGCTATTTACGAACTTAATTTCTCAACTTATCACTAAATAATTTTAAAACTAGTATATAAGGCTGGCTTAAAAGCGGTTTTTACACTTTTAAACCAGCCCTTTTGACATTAACCATTAAACTGGTACTGAAGATAAATTCTCTTCCGTTTCAGAATTACTTTCTTCATTTTTTAATGCTTCTATTTCTTCAGGAGATAGTTTTACAATCGTAAATCCTGTGTAAGCATATAAAATCGAAATGATTGGAGCCGTATAGTTTAAAATAGCATAAGGTGCATATTCTGCTGCACCAACCCCTAAAGTAGCAAGTATAAATACGCCACAAGTATTCCATGGGAAAAATACTGATGAAAGCGTCCCGCCATCTTCTAAAGCCCGTGACAAATTCTTTGAATTTAACCCGCGTTTCTTATAGACATTGACAAACATACGAGATGGAACAACGATGGAAATATATTGTTCTGAACAAGTAGCATTTGTTGTAATACATGAAGCAATTGTTGCTGCAATTAGACTTCCCGTCGACTTTGCGGCTTTAACTACTAAATTCATCATGGAATTTAACATACCAGAAAACTCTAGTATCCCCCCAAATGTCATCGCTACAATGGTCATAGAAACAGTGAACATCATCGAATCTAAACCACCACGGTTAAATAAATTATCCACCATTTCATTACCCGTTTGAATTTTAAATCCTTCTTGCAATGCATTAACAGCTGTTGAAACGGATCCACCTTGAATAAATATTTGAGATAGTAAACCAAGAATAATACCAATAATCAAAGCTGGAACTGCTGGTACTTTTTTAGCAACTAAAACAATAACAATGACGGGTACAAGTAACAACCAAGGACTAATAACAAAGCTATCTTTCATGACTTGTAATGTTGTTTGAATCTCTTTTGTATCCATCCCTACATTAGCAAATCTTCTACCTAACCATGCAAAGACACCGAGAGAAATAATTAGAGCCGGTATCGTTGTATAAAACATATGTTTAACATGATCAAATAAATCTGTATTTGTTAAACCTGCTGCAAGGTTTGTTGTATCTGATAGTGGTGACATTTTATCACCAAAATAGGAACCTGAAATAACTGCTCCTGCAATCATTGGTGCAGGAATTCCCATACTCAAACCAATCCCCATACCTGCAACACCAATTGTTGCCATTGTAGACCAAGAACTTCCTATAGCTAAAGATACAATCGAACAAATAAGTAAAATCGTTACAAGGAACCACGCTGGCGAAATCATTTTTAAACCATAGTAAATCATCGTTGCAACAACTCCCCCACCAATCCATGCTCCGATGGTTAATCCAACAAGCATAATAATAACAATAGCAGGAAGTGCTAATTTAATTCCCTTATACATCATCTCTTCAATTTCAGTCCATTTGTATCCGTGTTTCCAAGTTACAATTGCCGCTACAATGGTACCTACAATTAATGGTACATGTGGACTTTGCTCTAAAACAACCACCGTAACAAGCATCGTAATAATCATTATGGTAAAAGTAAATATTGCCCATCCTGCACTGATTTCTTTTTTCATCCTCTCATCTCCTTATAATTTTCAGAATAGTCGTTATATTGTCGTTAATATAAATATTTTATAATTTGCCAGTCTATTAGTCAATCTCACATTTCCAACACAATCGAGATAATGCATTTGTTTTCGAAGAAAGAAAGCGCTCAAACGATTAATAACTAAACTTCTCCAATTTGTATAATTATTCTTTTATACAAATAAAAACCCATCTAACAACTATCGTTAGATGGGTCAATCAAAATAATTAAGGTTTTTTAACTAATACAGCGGCCAATATTTTTGACGCATCCAGTAATGCTTCATGATTGAATATCATTTTAGGATGATGTAGCCCTGGTGCTAGATTCGCACCAATCCCAATCATTGTTGCTTTTAACTCAGGTTTTTTAACAGTATAGAAATGGAAATCATCACTTCCAGGTGTAATTACATGGGGAGCCAAATGTTCTTTCCCCACTGTTTCAATAATGGCTTGTTCTGCTATTTTAGCTGCTTCCTCTGAAACTTCAGCTCCTGGCGTAAAATCGACCCATTTCCAGCTAAGGTCAATGTTGAACTGTTGTTTGATTGAGTTTAAGCCATACTCAATTTTCTCTTGTAGCTCATTGAGAACAACATTTTTCTGTGCACGAATATCCATCGTAAAGGTTGCAGCGCCAGGGATAATATTCATACTTCCCCCATCTGCTACAATCTTTGTAAGCTTAGCTGAATGTGCTTCAAATGGCGAAACATAGATACTTTTTATCATTTGGTGAATTGCCATTACGACATCGATCGAATTTTGCCCTTGATGCGGACGTGCACCATGTGCATCTGTACCATGTACTTCTCCTTCAAGGAAAATAGCCGAACCATGGTGAATAGCGGGAGATACTTCACCTAGCTTCAATTCTTCAATTGGTCGTAAATGCACGCCAAATAGATGCGATACCCCGTCCACTGCACCATGTTCAAATGCAGCAACTGCACCATTTCCAAGTTCTTCAGCCGGTTGGAAGATAAACCGTACTTTATGCGTTAATGGTTGATCTTTCAAACGTAATAATGCGCCGAGTACCATTGACATATTGCCATCATGACCGCAAGAATGATTTGCTCTCCACTCACCATCTACTTCTTGCCATAATGCATCAATATCTGCACGGACCGCAACAATTTCCTCCCCTTCCCCGATCTCAGCAACAAGACCCGGCACATCGCCAAATAATCGATAAGAAATATGTAGATCTTCTAAAATACTTGCGATTTTCTTTGTTGTCTCATATTCTTTCCAGCTTATTTCTGGATGTTCATGAAAATAATCGAACCATTCTAGGATTTGTTCATCGATTGTCATTTTATATACACCTCATTTGATTTACATCATACTGCAAAATCAAATCTTTTTCCAAAAAGTTTTTCCAACTTGATGAGCCACTTCAGCGTTTTTTTTAAATGCTTACCCATATAAATTAATTTCATAAATTCACTTTCGGTTAATAAATACGTACGTTTCAATTCATTAACTATTAAATATTAGGTTTGTATGTTCCGCTACAGACGGCGCTTTCCACGGGCTCGGCTTCAATCTCCTCGGGCCAACACGATGTTGGTCACGAAGCCGTTGCCACAGGAAGTGGCGTACTTAGGCTTTGTTCCTTAAAAACGTTCCTGCGGGGCTTTCAGCTCAAGCTATTCCCGTAGGAGTCGCCGTCTTTCGCTCCACAATTGCCAAAATCGGATATCATGAAATGTTTGTATATTTTATATGAATTTTGCATTAGGGGGAATTGACTCATATAATAAAAAAATACAGCCTCCTATCGGCTGTATTTTTTTGCTCTTATAATTCTGTAAAAAAGCCTTCTGGGTATTGTTGCATTTCATAAGGTTGCAATTCAATATGCATTTCCTCACTTGTTGCTTGAAAATCATCCTCTTCATCCAATAAATACGTTTCAAATTTTGATGGTTTCATTAACACCCTCCTAATTTAATTGAATTTTCTGATTTTTTAATCTTACATGAAATATTAAAGAAAATCAACTACTAAAACGAAACTTTTTAGCCTATAATTTTGTATAGTAAGAAGAATATTCAAATTTATCGAGGTGATTCGTATTGCAATTTGTCATTATTATCGTATTTTTAGCTTTAGCAGCGGATGTAATTAAAGTTATTGTAAAAAACAAAAATAAACGTCTAGTAATCGAGCATTCTATCTTACAAGATGAAATCAAACTAGAAGAAATAAAGCAAAAAAATTATATGCTTGAAACCGAAAAACTCCGATTAGAATTAAAACAGGTCCAAGGAATGTCCTCTACAAAGGATGAGCTACTAGATCTAAAGCCGATTGAGCCAGATCCTCAATTAGAACCATATCCTATCCAATTTAAATAAAGTCAAGAGTGCCTAAGCATTCTTGACTTTTCTTTTCCCGAACGAAGACCTCCAGCCTCCAAATATAACAGCGATTAGCAGTACTGCATAAAAAACTAATCCATAATGTAAATGGCTTAATCCTAGATGGACTAATACTAAAATTCCCAATAATAACATCGAACCTAATAACCTAATTGTACCGGTATCTTGTGTTGCTTCAAGAGAGCTTGAAAATGGATAACGTTCTTTACTACCCATTACATATGAAATCCATAATAACAAAACGGATATCAGCAGCATAATACCTACGCTAGGCAGAATACTCCACGAAAAAATTGCTACAAAGAGGCCACTTACAACAATAAATAATGGCAAAAATAGCTTCACATAACATGCCTTTAATGTTGCACTATAGAAAATTCGATCATCCGCTACAGGTGTGACTCTGTAAATCCAGTAGCTCTTATATTTATCAGAGAACTTTAATAGATGAACTATTGAAGGAAGCATGATCATCGTAAAATATAAAACCATCACACTACCATTTTCTTGAATAGCTTTTATTGAAAATGAGCGTGATGTATTCAATAAAAAGACAAATGGCATAACTAGCGAAAATCCTATTTGTGGATATGCCTTCAGTTTAAATGAACGTTCCCTACTCATCATCAATGAAGCAAAATTGAAAAATACACGTTCTTGCGGATCGCTACATAATATCTTTGACCAAAAATTTGTCCATATATGTGTTTTTCCTCTTTGTCTTGAAGAATCACTTAATAACTTGGATAGATTACGTTCGAAAGTAGGCATTAGTTTTACATATAGAACGATGGATAATATGGGCATTAAAATGCCAAAAATACTTAATAGCAATAGGTGTCCTGACCAAGCTTGATGCAAAACCATTTCCATAAACGCAGAATACCAAAGGGGTGGTAGGAAAATATGCCACCATGCGAATTGATAAGTCACTGCAACTTGAGTTAACTCAAATGATCGAGCCATAAATTGATAACCGACCATAATAGCAACAGTTAAGATAATTTGTACATAATTAATCAGGTCTTTTAACTTTTCACCACTAAAGAATCGTAAAATAAATAAATATATTAATGCTGTTAATACGACGATAAAACAATTTAATAGAGCTACCATCACAATAAACAACAATCCAAAAAGTATACCAAATCGGATAGCCCCAACTACCAATGGTACGATAATAAGGGCACTATTTAGCATTGATAGGTAAATAACGATATGCATAATTTTCGCGGCATTTAATGTACGATTATTGATTGGCTTGGGCTGCAGTATATTTTTATCCCTTATATCTAAAAGCACTGCTGAAAAATCGGAAACCATTGCCGTCATTGCGATAAACATTAAAACCGTGAAGGCTATCCCCATAGAAAGCATATATTGCGATGGGAAAAATAGAAATGGAGTCATCCCTATTGCACCATAAAACACGTAGATCCACAGTGAACGTAAAAACTGATTCTTTCCATTCTTAGGCTTTTGTGAATTGAACATAGCTGGTGTACGACGTGTATCCATCGTTAACTTTAACTGTAGAATTCTACGCATCGATGTATAGTCGATATCAAACCGTTCAAAAAGAACTCTAAGACGATCCATTACCTTTAAAGATTTATAATCCTTCATCGACATGCCCACCTTTTACAACTGAAACAAAACGTTCTGCTATCGCCTCTTGTTCATTAAAGCCTGTCATCTCATTAAAAATTTCTTCTAATGTTCCTTCTTCACTTTGCTCCTGCAATTCTTCAAATGAGCCATCTGCAACTACTTTCCCACCATTTAATAGCACAATCCGATCACTGATTTTCTCCACAACCTCCATAATATGAGATGAGTAAAAAATCGTTTTCCCCTGCTCCGCAAGCTTTGCTAGAATTTCCTTTACGATTAATACACTATTAGCATCTAATCCACTTAAAGGTTCATCATAAAATAGTAAATCTGGGTCGTGTAATAAGCTAGAAGTGATTAATACCTTTTGACGCATCCCTTTTGAAAAAGAAGATAAACGTTGGTGAAAGGCATGTTCTAATCCAAATTCTTGTAATAGTTTTAATGCTTTTTCTTCTGCTTCTTTATGACCTAAACCATACATTTCCCCCGTAAAGGTTAAAAATTCACAAGCAGTAAGTTGATCATAAAGCTCTGCTGTTTCTGGTACATAGCCAATACGTTTTTTATATGTATAATCTCCACTCGCTAAATCTTGACCAAAGATTTCAATTTTCCCTTCATAGCCTTCTACTAAACCCAGCATCAGTTTAACTGTTGTACTTTTACCGGCGCCATTCGGACCAATATAACCAATGATTTGTCCTTTTCCAACGGTTAAATTAATTCCATTTAATACTTGCTTATTACCAAAACGCATTTTCACATCTTCTAAGCGTAAAATGACATCTTGCAAAACGTGCACCCCTTTTCAATATTCAATTTTAAAATTTTTATAAACAATAAATTTAATAATTTGAGTCAATTTCATAGATGTACTTCTCAGAATAAATTAAATTATATACATAGTGATTCACTCAGTATGCCTCTAAAAACAAATGAAAATTTATAATAAAAATCTTGTATAGCTATCTTTGTTGATGTGGAATTAGCGCAGACTCCTGCGGGAAAGCTAGACAGGTGAGACCCCGCAGGCAGCTAAGAGCTGCCGAGGAGGCTCAACGCTCGCCCGCGGAAATTCCACATCATGCAGAAATAGATTAATACTATTAATATTTGTATTAAAACATTTTTTCAGTGCTCTTCAACGATGCTCGTACGGGTTCTTGATTTACTTGTTTTTCCATCAGGAGTCTCCGTCTTTCGCTTCAGTGATCTAAAGGACATGTCCTCAAACAGAGGCACATTAAATATTAAATGTTTGTGTTTTCTAGGAATCCTATGAATTAGGATCTTGTTTTATTTACATAAATTCAATATTTTTCAATTCATTAAATATATTGTTAGTTTAACATAACTTTATAATGATTGCAGTTTGTATTGATGTATAAAGTTTACCTAGATAGATAAGTGTGAGCATCTTTCTTATCATAAAAAAGAGAGCTCTTAGTTAAAGAGCTCTTTCATTTGGAAACTTCTTTTTCAGGAGTTTCATTTATGGATGATATTACTTTTATATAGCTTTAAAATAATTAGAACCCAGATTCTTAGGTTCTTTTTCTCGATTGTTTTGCTTCGAATACTTGTTCTCTCATCGTTGAATATTTATTATCACCGATCAACATCATGATTTGTAAAATTGTAAAAGGCAGAAATACCTGCTTACGATAAGCAAGATATTTAGGTTGCCAGTCATTTGCAAATTTTTCTTTAAAGCTTTGGACATCTCGGAAATTATAATATTCCTGACCATTGACAAATATTTGTGTCGCAATCTTTTCATTTATACCAGCAAAACGTGACACACCAACATGAGACAAAGGTGTCATGCCAACACTTAGCCGATTAAATCCTTGATCTTTGAATGCAGAGAAAATATTTAAGAATAAATAGTCCATTGCTTTATCGGGTAATTCTACCTTTTTAGAACGCATCAGATCAATTGTGACTGTTCGTTCCTCATCATAAAGAGGAATTAGATTGGCAAACGCTACAATTTCAAAATGATGATTTCTCAACACGGCAAGAGGTGTAAATTGTAAATAATCCTCGTTAAAATAACCGAGCGAAAAGCCTTTTTCTTTTCGGTTATTGAGCCATTCATCTGAAATACTTCGTAATTGTTCCATGATTTCAGTTGAATAAGGCGGTTGTAATATTTCACATGAATAGCCTTCTTTATGAAAGATTTCATTTACATCAGTTGTCTCTTGAGCAACTTCCATTGAATTATGAAGTCTTGGTAAATCAATATACCCCTCTTCGCCAAGTTTGTAGAACCTATAGCCATAGCCATGTAAATACGGTACAAACTGATCGCTGACTTCATAGAAAACGGGCGTATAGCCATAATAATCTGCAAACGTGATAAATTCTTCTATTGCCTCTTTGAAATCTTCCTTTTCCCCTACTAAATCCCCGAGGATGACAAGTTTATCTGCGATTTCTTGATACGGGAATAGTACTGTTTTTTTCTTATTCCAATACACATATTTATCATGAAGGAAGATTAGATGGGATAATTCTTTACCGCCATATCTATTTAAATGAAGGGAAATTTCCTTTTCGTAATCTAATGAAGAGATCTTTGTAAATTGTGTAAGTTTGCGCAAAGTAACTTCGAAAATCACTACGATTATGACCACGATGAGACCCATAAATGCACTTTTAAATAGATCCTCAGAATCCGTTGCCAAAAATGGTTTTAACTTTTCTGGAATAGAGTATTTTGCATATGGAGTTGTGAATAAACCAATAATAATATACAACAATAAAATAACTAGAATTATCATTGTATTTAAAATACTACGTCCCCACGTGACAATATAACTTTCTCGATAAAATCGTCCACGCGATAAAAATAATAAGCCTGCTACAAATAGCATGAATAGTGCTTGCTTATATTGAATCCCTTTAATAATAAAAAGTGCTGATGCAAATAGTAAAACAAATACAGTCATTCGGTAGGAACTTTTATCTTTATATGAAATACCATTTGATAATGCAAGCAACACAAATCCTGTCGCAACGGCTAATTGATGTGAAAAACTAACAATAGGAAATGACATCAGTTCTTTGGCATATCGAATACGCTCAATAGCTCCGGGCACTGCTGAGGATGCGAGTAGTATTAGACCAGCCAAAAATACGAGAGCAGTTGCTAAAATATGACTCGTTTTCTCTAAAAAGAATCTAGGAATAGCATTGAGACTAACATTAAATTTCCCCCATAATTCGCGGATAAAAAGCACAAGTCCAGCCAAAAATGGCACTACAAAGTATCCGATTCTATAAAATAGTAATAGAACTAAAATGGATTCTTCAGGAATTTGCAAACTTTGTGCTCCCCATATAAATACCAAATCAAAGGAACCAAGGCCACCAGGAATCATACTCACAATCCCGGCACATGAAGCAACAATAAAAATTGGAATGACCTCTTCTATACTAATCGGAATGTGTAGCATATACACTAATATCGTCATAAATGTAAATGCACCCAGCCATTCCAAAATAGAAACACCTAACAAGGCAACATCATCAAGTACCTGACGATTCGTTGTTGATCTCTTCATTAATTGTACCAATGCTTTCACGATTAGAAATGGTACATATAATCCAATAAGTCCTGCTGCAGCAACTAATATTTTATGACTTTTAAATATTGGAAAGTCCCAATAAAAAATAGGTAAAATCCAAGTAAATAGTGAAATCCCTGCAAGATAAAATAATGTAACAGATGTAATAGTTTTAAAAAAAGAGGCACTATCTACTTCTTTCTTTTTAAAATAATGCGTTCGTAATAATACACCGACAAGACCACCAAAACCAATCAAGTTTGAGAAAGAATTAATAATTAAGGATTCTTTCATCAATTGCCGTAATGGTCTTTTTAGTTTTAATTTTTTCACGATGAAATAATCGTAGAAAAACATAGGAAATACAAGAATTAAAGGAATTACAGCCATTAGTGTGACTGTTCTGATATCTAAAGATTCAAATTTATTAGCAATTTCGCGACCATTAACATTCCCCAAAATCTTACCGATTTCATGAATCGCAAAAATCATCAACAAAATTGGTAAAATGACTTTTAGCCATTGAACAAGCGTTGATTTATTGATTTTCATCCACATCCACCCGATTTTCTCATCTTTATATATTCTACTATACAATGATGACAACATTTATGCAGTTAACGTTGCTCATTTTTATCAATTTTTTAAAAAATATCTCATTTTAGGATGAATATTTAACCGATATGTTTTGAAATAAAATAAAAAACCACGCTTAATGTTTTTTCACATTAAGCGTGGTTTATATTAATCTGGGGAGTTAGAAACATAAGAATATGATTTACTTAATCTAATACTTTAATCGTAACTGTGCGTACGCCCCATTTATTAGCTTGGCCATTAGTAGCCATTAACAAATCAATTCTATTTCCTTTGATTGCACCACCAGTATCGCCAGCGATTGCTGTACCGTAGCCTTCAACCCATACTTTTGATCCTAATGGAATGACTCTAGGGTCAACTGCGATTACTTTCATATTCGGATTTGCTTTTACATTAATACCCGTTGCAGTTACACCTGAGCAGCCAGCGCAATTTGGTGTATAAGCTGTTGCTGTTACAGTCATTGTCTTCCCTGACGATGGCTGTTCAGACTGATTAGTTGATGGTTGTGCATTAGTAGATTGCGTATTTGTTGTTTGTGTATTTGTTGTTTGCGTATTTGTTGTTTGCGTTTTAGCTGGTGTTTGATCATTTGAAACAGAAGCAACTTTCGCATTATCTGAATCTCCTGTTAAAGCAAGTGTTTGATTTACATAGATTAAATCACTAGTAAGATTATTATAAGCTTTTAAATCTTGTACAGAAACTCCTGTTTTAAGTGAAATCTTATATAAAGTATCACCTTTATTAATTTTATATGTTTTAGCCTTATCATCTTTTGTAGGGCTAACTTCTAGTTGTTGTGAAGGAACGATTAAATCTGAATTTAATTTATTCCAAATTTTCAAATCTTGAACAGATACATCTTGATCTTGAGAGATATTCCAAAGTGTATCACCTTTTTCCACTTTGTAACTAGCAGCAGATGCTTGAGATGTCAAAGCTGCTGTACTTAGTGCAAAAACACCTGCTAGTGCAATTAAATATTTTTTCATCGTTAAAAAACGACCTCCTTTGTACTAACACGACTAACTTTACCATCGTCACATGTCATAACTATTTCTAATCGATGTACACCATGTGACAATCGTGTTACATTCTTTGCCAATTTTCTGATATCTTATACATAACTATTAATATTTTTTTTTAGATATTTTCAAAACTATTGATATGACTGAGTTAATTACGCGTGGAATATATTAACTTTTCGCGAAAAATAATTAGTATATTTTTTACAGGGAAGGTTGTCATTTCATTTTATTCGCTAAAATATTTTTAAAAAAAGCTGAAAAAAGGGTGGAATTATGTGAAAAACCCTCTTTTTCACCTTGAAATATTACAAAAAACCTTCTCTATTTTGGGAAAATTTCTATTTTATAGGATTTATATTTTATGAAAATACAACTATCGTTTTTCATCTCATTGAAGTAATAGTTTTGACTTCCTTCTTTATGGAAAATACATTCATGTCCCCAAAAGCAGACAAAAATAATTTTATAGTCCTTTCTCAAAGTTGAGATATGACATCAAAAATATCTACCTCTTCCGTATCGAGCATTCACCCCCACTTAAAATACAAAAAAGAGTTATACAAAAGAAAACCTTTTGTATAACTCCTCACGATTAAATTATTATAACGTTATCAGTCCAGTATCTAATTAGAAACGAAAAACTTCGCTCTATTTACTATTAAAATTATCAATTTTACTTCTATAAAGAGACTTCTTTTTGCATTGCTTTTAGTTCAGCTAAAGTATAAAGTTCCCATAAGTCTTTTTTATCTAGTTCATGTAATAAAACACTTAAATCATTTAAAATAGCATTGCGCTTTTTAGGAAACACCTTTTCCCCTTTTGATGGTATTTCTTCTAGCATATTGAGTAACAATTCATCAGCAGATACTTGTAGGATATTGCTAAGTTTAACGATCCAGCTTGCGGATGGTACACTTTCTCCCATTTCCCAACTTTTAATACGGCTTGCAGATGTACCAATTGCTTTTCCTAACGATAGCATGGAATACCCATTTTGAATACGTAACTCTTTTAATTTTTCACCAAAATCTTGTGGATTAAACATTCGCCATCTCTCCCTTGTGTTAAATCAGACTGATGTCAAGCGCTTCATTATGTCTGAAATTTTGAAATAGTATTTTCAAAAATGACTTGCTCAAGAATTAATTTTAAACTAAATTTTTACCTAGCTTTTCAAAAAGCTTTTAGGCATGACAACAGCTACTACTTCAGCATTTGCTACATGAAGATCATTTGCAAAAACTTGAATCATCACTTTAAATTTCTTAGGATGAATCTCTTCAACCTTACCAATCGCCTTTAAAAGCACCCCTTGTGGCGTTGGCATTAGATAGTCAACATGTAAAGAGGCCGTAACGAAGCGTGGTGGTTCTACTCCAACACCTGGTTCGTGACCATTTTTTCGGTGCAATGCTAATGAAGCTGACCCAGTACCGTGGCAATCTATAAAAGAGGCTAAAAAACCTCCATACACAAAACCTGGTATTGCAGTAAACTTTTTGTCCGGATGAATGTAGGAAATTGTTTGGTCCTTTTCCCAAACAGTTCTAACATGAATGCCCTCATCATTTAGACGGCCGCATCCATAACACCAAGCAAAATCGTCCGCATAATCATCTTGAATTGCTTTAATATCGTCCTTATACATGCCACATTCAACCTTTCTGTATAAAATAATCTTTACACTATTTACATTTCGACATCAATCAAAATGAATCCTTTTCTTTTTAGTGAATTTTTAACCTTAAAAAGAAAACATAATCCTAAAGCAGAAAAAAAGGTATTCAAAGAAACTTTTGGATACCTCTTCTATGCCTATATTTTTTTCTGCGAAAAGTAAGCTCTGAAAAAATGTTATTGCTTAGATTATTCATATTGATCTATTTAAATAGACGAACAAAGCTGACATGATCGAATTTGTTGCACTTTAATGATCAGATTTGAATGTTCCGCTACAGACAGGCGCTTTCCACGGGCTTTGCTTCAATCTCCTCGTCAATATGTTGAAGGCACTTAAAAAGTACAAATAGATAAAAACTTGTATAACTATCTATATTGATGTGGAATTAGCGAAGACTCCTGCGGGAAAGCGAGCTAGACGAGACCCCACAGCGCAGCGAGGAGGCTCGTCAGTTCGCCCGCGGAAAGCGAAGCTAATTCCACATCATGTATAAACCAGACTACTACTATAAAAATTTGTATTTAAACACTTTTTCAGTACCCAGAATTCAGAATCAATTATTCTTATGAGCAATAACAATCGGAACGGTAATTCTTACTTTTGTTCCATTATGACTTTGTACTTCTAACTCACCGTTTACAAATTCTACGCGTTCTCTCATACCGTTTAATCCATTGCTCGAGGGCTTTTTACAGTTATTTGATAGCCCAATCCCATTATCCCAAATAATCATTTCTATAAAATCAGCAGTTTGCAAAATAGCTATTGTACATTCTGTAGCCTGACTATGACGCACTACATTATTGACTGCTTCTTTTAAACACATACTCAATGAGTTGCTAAGCATTGTTGGTAACTTATCAAACTGTGGATTTCCTTCGATGGTTAATTTTATACCGGCTGCGTTAATTATTTGCTGCACATGCATTAGTTCTTCTTGTAACTTAACATTCTTCATATTCGATACCATTTCACGTACTTCTTTCAATGCAATACTTGAGGTCTGCCGAATATCTTGTAGTTCTTGAATAGCCGCTTTTGGATCCTTTTCTACTAAACGAACAGCCAAATCGCTTTTCAGGCCAATCATGGACAGTTTTTGTCCTAACGTATCATGTAAATCTCTTGCAATTCGTTGTCTTTCTTCATATACGCTTAATTCTGAAATTCGTGCGTTTGCTGTTTCTAATGCACCTTCAAGTTTTTTACTCTTACTTTCACTATAAAGATAAAATGGCCCCAAAATTGCACTAAACAAAATCACTACTATTAAAGGAAGCTCTTGAACGAACAAATCTGTCTCGATAAAGAACCCACCAATAACTGCGCCAACAGTCATCGCAATATGAAGACCATACATAATGTAAAATCCTACTGTATGGTGGATTTTCCCTATAGAAAATGCTGTAAAAAAGGAAAAATATATATATCCAAATAATACTGTCATCACAGCATTGATCATCATACCGAAAGCAATCCACATATATACAAGCCCATTTGTAGCGCTATAGGCAAAGCGGAAGCATATTAAATACATGATTAAAACTGCAAGAGCAATAGATCCTTCAAGCTTTGATGATGAATGAAAAATTAAATAAAACGGGATAAAGCAAAAAGCAATCCATGCTACCCAACTCATCACTGGATTTTTTGGAAAGACACTATACCATTTTGTCACGATTACTACTCACCGCCTTTTAGTTGTTTCTATTATAGCAAAGTCTGCGTGCATCAAAAATCCTCGAGAAGAAGTTTAATTACTAGCACTTCCTATTCAAACAACCTAGATAACTTGTATCAGAATTTACATCAACTTTTCCATTAGACTAATATCGACATAATTATTTCTCAGGAAATTTTTTTTGATAAAATCCATACAAATAATAGCAATTATTGATGGGATTTGGCTTCAGAATATATGAAAATGTACAAAAATCATACAAAATTCGATAACTATTCAATATTTTTTTGAATGAACTTTTACATCAGTTGTATACTAGAAGCATGATGAATTAATAGAATTAGCTAATCCAAGGAGGAAAATCCATGTTATCCGAAACTCTACACAATGCACTAAACGATCAAATGAACTTTGAATTTTATTCAGCACATACTTATTTAGCAATGGCAGCGTATTGCACTAGTGAAAACTATGATGGTTTTGCAAACTTCTTTTTAGTACAAGCTGAAGAAGAGCGATTCCACGCGATGAAATTGTATAACTTTATAAATGATATGGGCTATCGTGCCACAATCCAAGGATTTGAAAGTCCAGAAAATGATTTTTCATCTGTTTTAGAATCATTTAAAATTGCACTTTTACATGAAAAAGAAGTAACTCGTCGAATCTATGAACTTTCTGATATTGCACTAGATGAACGCGAACATGCGACTATGGCATTCTTAAAATGGTTCATCGACGAACAAGTTGAAGAAGAAGCCACAATAGATACACTTATCCATAAATTCGAACGGATCGTAAATGATTCTAATGCCATCTTTATGTTAGATGCTGAATTAGCTGGACGTACATTTACAGCTCCTGAAGTGTAAAAACAAAGAAAAAGCATGATGCAATTGAGGATATCTTATCCAAGCATCATACTTTTTCTTTTTCATTTATATGTTTGAATGGGAACTACTTAAATTGTTCTTTCATTTCAAATCGCTTAATAATTTTTGTGTATTCTCTGATTGCTCAAAAACTTTATTTTGTTCAGGCCAATAGATTATATAGGTTTTACCTTTTACATCAAACAAAAACGGCTGTATTTGCTTAGAAACAGATTGATTTTTGCTTGTTAGACGTAATATTTCAACTGAATAAAGTTCGGTATCTCCCTTTTTATAAGTAATTGTATAATCCGGATTATCCGCAAATAATTTACGGTCAACCTTTTCTAATTTCTCAATATGGCTTAATGGATATTGCTCCTTATATTTATCTGCTTCCTTTTTTGTAGAAAAAACAATTTTGTCTATATTATTTTTTACCTCGATTTGATTGACGGCTTGTTGTTCATTAATAATCACATTTATTTGTTGCTTATGCTCTTTTTCTTTATACGCTGTCCACCCTAAAACAATGAGCACAACCGCTATCAGGATAAGCCCTATTCTGTTTTTCCTCATAAAGTATCCTCTTTCTACTGTTAACATTGGCATTTTCTTTCATTTTACCATTAATAATTCTTTCTATTATACTTTTAGCTATACTTAATTGATAATAACTATAAGGAGGGGGATTAAACTTGAAAAGAAAATCACTACTAATTAGCATTATTGTAGTAGTTATCATTGCTATATTTGGTGGCTCTTATTATATGGCACAGCAAAATGATGAACAAAAGGCTGAACAAAAAGCAAAAAAATTTGTTAAAACCATAACCGAACAACAATTTGAACAATTACCTTCACTTGTATCCAATGATGCACTAATCAAATACAAATATGACAAGCAAACACTGATTAATAAATATGCAAATATTTTTAATGGCATTGGTGCAGAAAATGTGAGGGCTAGTAACTTCGCTATTTCTAAGATTAAAAGAGGTCAATACGAATTTACTTATAAATTGAATTTAGCAACAGCCCTTGGCAACATGCCTACTCTTTCTTATAAAGGAAAACTTATAAAACAAGGCAAGGACTTTGTTGTTGACTGGAACCCAGAACTGATTTTCCCGCACATGGAAGCAACCGATAAAATTTCTTATATAGAAGAGGACGCTATTCGAGGCAAAATTCTTGATAAACATGGCAATGAACTCGCAACAAATGCTCAATTTCGACAAGTTGGAATTATTCCAAAAGAACTTGGAGAAGGACCGAAGAAAGAAGAAAATTTAAATGCAATTGCAAAACAATTTGATATGTCCCTTAAAGATATCGAAGCAAGGCTTAATCAAAAATGGGTTAAAGAAGATTTATTTGTTCCATTAAAAGTAATTGATAATGCAAAAATAAAGAAGATGACGGGTGTACAGTATCAAGCAGTGAATATCCGTTACTATCCCCTTGCAGAAGCGGCTTCAACAATGATTGGTTATACAGGGAAAGTAACGCAAGAAGATCTTAAAAAAGATGCAACTCTTTCTGCCAATGCAGTTATCGGTAAAAGCGGCTTAGAAAGAGCTTATGATAAAGAATTACGTGGTAAAAATGGCGGTAAAATTTCTTTAATAGATCAAGATGGTAAAGTCAAAGAAGTATTACTTGAAGCCTATCGTGAAGACGGTAAAGATATTCAATTAACAATAGATTCTGATACACAATTAAAAGCGTATGATGTACTTCAGAACGCTGCGGGTGCCTCTGTCATCATGCAACCTAAAACTGGCGAGCTACTTGCACTAGTGAGCAAGCCTTCCTATGATCCAAACAAAATGATTCGAGGCATTTCGCAAAAAGAATACGACGCCTATTTAAATGATGAACAAAAACCATTTACGAATCGTTTTACACAACGATTTGCACCTGGCTCTACGCTGAAAACTGTTACAGCAAGCGTTGCACTTGATGCAGGTACTTTAACAACCAAAAAAGTTCGTACAATCAATGGACTAAAATGGCAAAAGGATAAATCTTGGGGCAATTATTTTGTAACACGTGTATCAAATGTTCCAAAAGTAAATTTGCAAACAGCCTTGGTTTACTCAGATAATATTTTCTTTGCACAAGAAGCGTTAGAAATGGGCGAAGATGTATTACGAAAAGGATTCAATAAATTTATATTCGGTGAAAAATTAGATTTACCATTTGATATGAATCCCGCCCAAATTTCAAACAAAGAATCCTTTAAATCCGATATCCTTTTAGCTGATACAGCCTATGGACAAGGCCAAGTATTGATGTCCCCAATTCAACAAGCTATTACGTATAGTGCTTTTGCAAATAACGGAAAAGTTGTTTATGCACATTTATTAAAAGAACAAAAAACAAAGACAAAAGATGCTGTCAGTGCAACATCAGCCAAAATCGTCAAAAATGCAATGATGCAAGTTATACAAAATGCAAATGGTACGGCACATAGCTTAAATGGAATTAGCCCTACTTTGGCAGCTAAAACAGGGACAGCCGAATTAAAACAAACCCAAGGAACTGAAGGCCAAGAAAATAGCTTTATCGTTGCATTTGATACGAAAGCAAACCATGAATTCTTGGTATTATCTGTTGTTGAGGACCATAAAAAAGTAGGAAAAACAGCTACAGAACTTGCAAAACCATTAATTCAGGAGTTAGAAAAGTAAGCTTTGAACTTCTTTAATTTTGAATAGACCGAGGAGGCTCGTTGGCTTACCCACCAAGCCTGCATAACTAATAGCAGGTTTGTATATGAAATTAGTAATACAATCGTTTTCCGTGCCCTCAATTTGAAAAGGGATGCCACAGAATTTATTTTTGAGGCATCCCTTTATATTTACCATAGAGCTGGTTTCGTTACCATAAACCAAAGCATGATTAATAATAATATTGTATAGATCCAAACCGATTTGGTTAATTTATCTATAAAGTATTTATGATCATATTG
This sequence comes from Rummeliibacillus pycnus, assembly GCF_050459865.1. GTDB lineage: Bacteria > Bacillota > Bacilli > Bacillales_A > Planococcaceae > Rummeliibacillus > Rummeliibacillus pycnus_B. The sequence goes on along the minus strand of NZ_JBCMNM010000016.1, from coordinate 9,909 downwards.
AGGTGTATTAAATGTTCTCATCGTTGGTTTAAAGGCTCTTGCTAAGAACACGAGTGAGAGGATTAACAAAGTAATTGTCATTAAGATGAATGGGGATGTGAGTGAATAACCTCCACTCCATAAAATGTATATCCCTGATAGTATAAGTACATGACCTGAATGCTTCACTATTTGAATAGCAAGTGAGAACGTAGTTACATATGCTGTCATCTCTTCATGTGACTTTGCTAGTTTCATTTTCTTTAGCATTGGAATGAGAACAAAAAATGGCCCAATTGATAAAATTGCACTTATAATATGTATATAAATTACTGTTGAATAAAGCATAAATAGGCTTCCTTTTCTATTTTATTTCTTATTTCAACAATATAGTATTTCATAAATACAAACAATCAACAATAAGGTGAACATACATTTTCCGTATTGTAAATGCAATGTAAAGATACCCCATGTTATTTGTAAATACCTAAATTGTGTACGAATAATATTATATAATTACGGTATCAAGAAGTAATTAGTGGACATCCTAATCACATTCTTGGTAAAGTAGCATACAATAAATAAAAGTTTAAAGGGAGAGGATTTTTATAGGAATCCATAAGTTTTTTACAAGTTTAAATGATTTAGAACGTATCATACGTTGCCCAGGTCGCTTCAAATTTGAAGAGCATAATGTAGCAGCGCATTCTTGGAAAGTATCACAATACGCCATGTTTTTTGGGACAATTGAAGAAATGAATGGTGCAATTATCAACTGGAAATCATTATATGAAAAGACCATCAATCACGATTTTGCTGAAGTATTTATTGGTGATATTAAAACGCCGGTAAAACACGCATCACCTGAGTTAAAACAAATGATTTCACATGTAGAAGAGAAAATGATGGAAAAATTTATTTTCAACGAAATTCCAGAAGAGTTCCAAGAGGTATTCTTTGATCGTATGAAAGAAGGAAAAGATGCAACCGTCGAAGGTAGATTGCTCGAATTTGCAGATAAGCTGGATCTATTTTATGAGGCATTTGCAGAGCTTAAACGAGGAAATACCGACAAAGAATTCGTTAGTATGTATCAAGAAGGACTTAAAAAACTATTAGTTATTCCATTACCATCGAGTGTTGATTATTTTAAAAACGTTATTTTGGCAGATGTCATTACTGAAAAAACACCAGTTGATATTACTGCACTGACTGAAGAAGTATTATCAGAAGCTTAAGCCTTCATAATAAGGCATATGCTTTTTTATTTTACCCAAAAATAAACCGCAAACAATCTAACAAGTAATTGCTTGCAGTTTAACTGTTCTATATTGTTTGGTAAAAGGTTTTAGGAATTTCCCCAACACTACGTTGATGATAAAGCAATGGTGCTTTGTCAGCGTTCAGAATATTTATAACTTGACCTATCAATATCACGTGATCCCCTGCTTCTATCTGCTGAACATTTTTACATTCTAATATTGAAGCTGTATTCGCTAATATCGGCAAATTATTCACTGAACGTTGCCATTCACACTGTGCGAAGCGATCTACTACCCTACTTGAGAAAAGGAAGCAAAGTTTTTCTTGATCACTGGCTAAAATATTTACGGCGAATTTTTCTGTGCTCATAAAATCCTCTAACGACTTTGATTTTTTATCAATAGACCACAGAATTAATAATGGATCCAGTGAAACTGAAGCAAATGAATTAACAGTTAGACCAATTGGTTTGTTTTCTTTATCAAAAGTTGTAACTACCGTTACACCTGTTGGATAATTTCCTAATGCCTTTTTAAACTCTTCCTGTTGTTGAGCCATTTTGCATCTTCCCTTCTAATTATTTTGCGATGATAACTCTTTCTTCAACTGGTTGAATTTCTTTTTCATTTGGCAATAAAGTTGGTGAGCCAAATGGCATTTCCGCTATAAGTTGCCAACTATCTTGAATTCCCCATTGTTGTTTTTGTGTTGTTGAAAATTCAGGATAATAGTGTTGCAAACTTGCTCCAAATCCTTCACTTTCTAGAGTAGTCCAGACAAGATATTGAATCATTCCCACTCCTTGATGAGACCAAATTGGGAATTGATCTGCCAAATCAGCAAATTATCTTGGAAGGATCCAATTACTTGCTGATCTTCAAAAAATAAAATGGTTCCATGGTCATTTGCAAAGCCTTCAAAGCGTTTCTTATTACGCTCATATCTTTCTTCCGTTAGCCCATCTTTAATTTCTTCAAAAGCTTACTTCCAGAATTCTTCATTATAATCCCCAAGTGAAACAAATAATCGGCCTGATTGTGAATTAAATGCAGAAGGTACACTTGTTATAGCAATATGTAGTACCTCTTGCAAACGTTCATCAGAAATGACAAAATCATCAGATAAGCCATATATAGACCGTCTACCCTCTACTGCTTCATAGAAACTCTTTGTCACAGTAGTTCCTCCCTATTCCTTTCGATGCATTGCGTACATTGTATTTAATCTTTTCTATTAATCCGTTTTTGAATGACTTAATATATGTGTATGGTAGGTGCTATACAATAAAACACAGTTAGTTTATAAGGATAATAAACTATATGCTGATAGGGTTTATTCTAACATTAGAGTATTCACTTTACAATAATCATTTGTTAAAATTTTTTAAATATTCAATCAATGTTTTTTTTGCCATTAGATCACTAAATAAGTGGCATTTATTCCCGTAATATATGAAGTGTTCTTTCTTGCAGATTAATCATTCATGCAGTAATATAAGAATACAAGCTGCGTTGTTCGTAATAATATAAAGTTTTAACCTTTGAGCTGTAATAGGGAGTTTTAATTGAGTACGGACTGGTATGCCGCGTTCCACGTTAATGCGGACGAACATGAAATGCTCTGCGAACACCCACTTTGAGGAGTGGTGGTTTAAAACTTTCAGTATTTTAAATTACGGCAAAGGCGGCTTATTAAATCGCTTACTATCAACGTTTTTAACGTTCAAGCACTTACCGAATGGTAAGTGCTTTTTAGTTTGTCGCTACTTTTACATTATTATTGTCATTAGGTAAAAAACACATTTCAATTGCTTTTATTTTTACTTCTTACAGATACCTTACTCTTGTCCCCATTAGAAAAAGCATCTCTAAAGGAATAATTAAGTAACCATTACCCGAATTCCTTAAAAGATGCTTTTTATTTTGTATACCCCAGTGGAATCAGTTCATTTTATAGGTCAGTGCTTTTTCTATTAGAAGAAATATAACCCTATTAAGAAAATAACTCCTGAATAAAGCAGTGCCGTTATACAGAAGCCCATAATATCTCGAGCTTTAAGTCCTGCAATTGCTAGAGCTGGTAATGCCCAGAAAGGTTGAACCATATTCATCCAAGCTTCTCCGTAGGCAATTGCCATTGCGGCTTTACCTAAGTCAGCGCCCATTGCCTGTGCAGCTGGGATAACAAACGGTGCTTGTACTACCCAATGTCCACCACCTGATGGAACTGCTAAATTAATAATCCCTGAACTAAAGAAAGTTAGTATTGGGAATGTATCTTTATTTGATATATCAATAAAGAAATTAGTAATGGCTCCTCCTAATCCTGATTGTTCCATCATCATTTGGATACCTGCATAAAACGGAAATTGTACTAAGATACCCGCTGTTCCTCCTATAGCTCCTTTAACTGCACGCATATAGGACATTGGTGTCCCGTGTAGAATAATACCAAGAACAAAGAAAAGAAGGTTAACAATATTAATATTTATGTTAAAACCATTTTTCATGAAATAATAAACAATATAGACTATCCCTAATAACCCAATTACATAAGCTAGTATTCTACTCTCTTCTAATTTTTCAGCAATAGTTGCATTAGAGGGTAATTTTCTAGCTGTAGGTGGTTCTTCTTTTAATAGTTCAGGGTCAATAGCTACTATTTCGTTTTCTGGCTTCATCATTAATTTAGTTAAAAACGGTAAAGTAATTAGTAATGCTACTGTTATAAAGATATTAAAAGGTGTTAACAAAGTGTCAGAAATCGGAATAAGTCCAGCTGTCTTCTCCATTGGATTTCCTGGTGTGGCAGCTGTCAATGGAACAGAGCCAGATAAACCACCATGCCACGTTAAGAAACCTATATATGCACTAGCAATCAATAATCGATAATCTACTTTTGGAATACGTCGTGCTACTTCACGTGCAAATAATGCACCTACAACTAATCCAAATCCCCAGTTAATAATACTGCATAAGGAAGACATGAACGTAACAAGCATTACCCCTTGTACAGGTGTTTTCGCAAGAGAAGCAATTTTCCCCATCCATTTTCGTAATAATGGTGAACTTGCTAATGCATGTCCCGTCACAAGTACTAATGCCATTTGCATTGAGAAAGCAAGAAGACCCCAGAAACCGTCTCCCCACATTTGTACCATATCCATCGGTGTGCTTGGAGTAATGAAAACACCAAGGAAAAAAATAAGAATGGTTAAAATCATAGCAAAAACGAGTGGATCTGGTAAATAGCGCTCAACCATTTTTGAAAAAAAGTTAGTAATAGATCCTACCATATTATTCCTCCATTTTGGAAAATCATTTTTTTTGTGCTAATTTCTTGTATAATGTTTTTGCTATGCTGAACAATATTGCCCAGAAACAAAATCATTTCACTGAAAATTTCCTCTGATGTTATTTCTCCATTTCAACAATCGTCGCAACTCCTTGACCACCACCAATACATAGTGTAGCTAATCCATAGTGGGAATTACGGCGTTGCATTTCATACAATAGAGTGACCAGTATACGAGCACCGCTAGCACCAATCGGGTGACCTAGAGCAACTGCACCACCATTAACATTCAATATTTCGCTTGGAATATTCAACTCTCTCCCTACTGCAAGCGATTGTGCAGCAAATGCTTCGTTTGCTTCAACAAGATCTATTTCATCAATTGTTAGTCTTGCTTTTTTTAGTGCCTTGTTTGTAGCTGGTACTGGTCCAATCCCCATAATTTTTGGGTCTACACCTGCAGATCCATTACCACGAATTACAGCCATTGGTTTAATACCTAGTTCATCTGCTTTTTCTCGACTCATTAATACTAATGCTGCCGCTCCATCATTAATACCTGATGCATTGCCTGCCGTTACAGTACCTTCTTTTTTAAAGGCTGGTTTTAATTTAGAAAGTGTATCAATAGTTACACCTTCACGAGGGAATTCATCTGTATCAAAAATAATTGGATTTCCCTTACGTTGCGGAATCTCAATCGGTACAATCTCAGCTTTAAATTTTCCAGCTTTGATTGATTTCTCCGTTTTTTGTTGGCTCCAAGCAGCAAATTCATCTTGCTCTTCTTTACTTATATTGTATTTTTCTGCTATATTTTCAGCAGTGATCCCCATGTGATAAGAATTAACAGAGCATTGTAAACCATCTAAAATCATACTGTCATGGATTTTCCCATCGCCCATACGATAACCTGAGCGACCTTTTGTTAGTAGGTAAGGTGCCATGCTCATATTTTCCATTCCACCTGCTACTACAACGTCAGCATCACCTGTTTGAATAGCTTGCGTAGCAAGATGTACAGCTTTCAACCCAGATCCACATAATTTATTAATCGCCATAGAAGTCACTTCAATAGGTAACCCCGCTTTAAGTGCAGCTTGTCGAGCAGGTCCTTGACCAAGACCAGCCTGAAGAACATTCCCCATGATTACTTCGTCCACTTGTTCTCCTTGAATCCCTGCACGATTTATAGCTTCTTTTATTACAATTGCCCCTAATTCTGTAGCAGGTGTATTATGTAAAGCCCCCATAAAGCTACCGAGGGCAGTTCTAACAGCACTTACAATAACAACATCTCGCATATGTCTATCCCCTTTGTTCAAACTTAATTCATACAAAAATTAGAAATTTAATAAGATTAATAATGTCATTTTCAAAAGTTATAATTGTTCTCTTCTAAAAAGAAAACCTAACAAAACTTTATCCGAATAGCTTTAATCAACATCCTCAATCTATAGTTCTTTTATATAAAAATCATCGTGCGACAATTAACTCAGAAGATATTGTAAAAGAAGCTTCTGTCTTTTCCTTTACTTCTTCAATAGAAACTCCTTCTTGTGTTTCGACTAGAATCATCCCATTCGGAGTAAAGTCGAAAACGGCTAAATCAGTAATTAATCGCTGTACAACTTGTTTCCCAGTTAGAGGTAATGTACATTCTTTTTTAACTTTTGACTCACCATGCTTATTTACGTGCTCCATTATGACAATTACCTTTTTCGCACCGTTCACAAGGTCCATTGCCCCGCCCATCCCTTTCACCATTTTTCCAGGGATCATCCAATTAGCTAAATCCCCTTGTTCAGATACTTCCATTCCACCTAGAATGGCTAAATCTATGTGTCCTCCTCGGATCATGGCAAATGATTCTGCACTATCAAAAAAAGAAGCACCTGGCACAGCTGTAACTGTTTCTTTGCCAGCGTTGATTAAATCAGGATCTTCCATTCCTTCAATTGGATAGGGACCAATGCCGAGAAGACCATTTTCAGATTGAAGTAAAACATTGAAATTAGTCGGAATTTCATTCGCAACAAGTGTTGGTATACCAATACCAAGATTTACATTCATACCATCTTCTACTTCCATAACGGCTCTTTTCACAATTTTAAGATGTGTATCATTCATCTTCGACACTCCATTCTATAAAAATATTAAGCTTTTACAACTGTGAGCTTCTCAATACGTTTATGATAACCAGTTCCAAGTAATAGTCGTTGTACATAAATACCTGGTAAATGAATTTCATCAGGATCTAATTCACCTGGTTCAACAATTTCCTCTACTTCTGCAATTGTTATTTTCCCTGCCATAGCTGCAATTGGATTAAAATTACGAGCAGTTTTTCGGAATACTAAATTTCCAAGTGTATCTGCTTTCCAAGCCTTAACAAGTGCAAAATCTCCAACAATCCCATGTTCAAGAAGATATGTTTTTCCTTCAAAATCCTTTGTTTCTTTACCTTCAGCTATTGGGGTACCAACTCCTGTTGCAGTATAGAACCCTGGAATTCCTGCACCACCAGCACGAATTCTTTCTGCAAGAGTACCTTGTGGAACCAATTCAACTTCTAATTCACCGCTTAAAAATTGTTGTTCGAATATTTTATTTTCACCTACATATGAGGCGATCATTTTCTTAATTTGATGATTTGCTAGTAATAATCCCAATCCCCAATCATCCACTCCGCAATTATTGCTAACAATGGTCAAATCTTTTGTTCCTTGTTCTTTAAGTGCTTGTATAGAATATTCAGGAATTCCAGAAAGCCCGAAGCCCCCAACAATTAAAGTAGAGCCATCTTCAATGTCAGAAACCGCTTCCAAAAATGAATTCATCACTTTACTTTTCTTCATATAACTACCCCTTTGCAATGTTTCTAAAATTCTGATTACTACATAATTTTAGTTTACAATCTGTATTTTTATAAGTAAAATTCATAATTAGAATAAATAGCATGAATATAGTGAATAAATCGGAGGGGAATATATGAATTTACGCGAGATACAGTTATTTATGAAAGTAGCGGACCATCAAAGTTTTACAAAAGCTGCTGAACATACTTACTTATCGCAGCCGTCACTAAGTAAAGTTGTCAAAAAACTTGAGGAAGAATTACAGGTAGAGCTGTTTGATCGCTCTACACGACACCTTAATCTTACAGATTCCGGAAAAATAGTATATCAACAAGGTCAAAAGTCGTTAGAATCCCTTTCTGAGCTAAAGATGCTATTAGATGAACTTAGAAATGTTAAAACAGGAAAAATAAAAATAGGCATACCCCCATTTGTAGGTACGGTCGTTTTCCCTAATATGGCTCTTCAGTTTCATTCAAAATATCCAAAAGTTTGGCTTCAGCTTGTCGAATTAGGTGCTAAACGAATTGTCCATCTTGTTGAAGATGGCAAAGTTGATTTGGGGATTAGTGTATTGCCTGTCGATGAGGAAAAACTAAATGTTTACCCGTTTATTTCAGAAGAATTTGTAGTGATTATTTATGATGACCATCCACTTGCTAGTAAAGAGGCATTGTATATTAGTGAATTAAAAAATGAAAATTTCATCCTATTTTCAGATGATTTTACATTACATGATTCTGTCATAAATGCTTGTAAAGAAAATGGATTTGAACCAAATGTTTCATACAAGACCTCTCAATGGGATTTAATCACAGAACTCATCTCAGCTAGAATGGGCATTGCCCTCTTGCCAAAGTCAGTCTTTTATAAACAAAACCATCCTAATGTCAAAATGATTCCTATAAAAGGTTATGTTTTTCTCTGGAGACTTGGCATAATCACTAAAAAAGACGCCTATCACTCTTTTGCAACAAGAGAACTACTAAAAATGCTTGTAGAGAAGCAGAATGAGCAAGAGCCTTCAGAATAAAGTTAAAAGCACTTTGAAAGTTAATCTAATAATACCTTTACTAATTTTTAATAGTAAAAAGGCACTGACTTTTTGTTCAGTGCTTTTTTATGTCTAACGAAATCATTTCTAAAAGACGCTGCTTTAAGATTTCGGGTAAATTAAATATAAAAATAAATACTTGCAAACATTGCCACACAGCCTCCCATGACAAAGATGTGCCAAATTGCGTGATTATACGAAATACGATTATTCTTGTAAAAATATGTGCCCGCTGTGTATATGATACCCCCGAGTAAAAGCACTAAAAAGCCTTTAATGGTGATGTGAGCGACAAGTGGCTTGTAGACGAAGACAATAAGCCAACCCATGCCAATATAAACAATTAAAGATAATGTTTTGAATCGATATACAAAGAACATCTTCATGACAATACCTATGATGGTCAAAATCCACTCAATCCAGAAAATAGTCCAGCCTGTAGAACCACCCACTGCTACAAGCGCAATCGGTGTATATGTACCCGCAATTAACAAGAAAATGGAACAATGATCCATCTTTTTGAAAAAACTTTTACGCATAGGAACACTATGATAAAGTGTTGAACTTAAGAATAAAAGCATCATCGAAATTCCAAATATTATGTAGCTAAACATTTCGATTTTCGATCCAGAAACATTCGCCTTTTGAATGAGTAAGATCAACCCAGGAATTGTTAGCATAAATGCAACTGCGTGAGTGAGAGCATTCCAAAATTCTTCCCTCTTACTGTAACTATTCTCAATACTTACGGTATGTGCCACTATAATCCCTTCTTTCTATATTTATTATTCAATATTTTGGATAATAAATATAGTACACGGTGTCATAATGATAATATGACACATATAATGTTGGATTTTCGGGAAAACATGATGTTGCGATGAAAGTAATCGGAGGCTTGTTAATTAAGAAATTTATTCAAATTGAAAAACATTGCAAGTATTTAATTAAAGGGTCATTTTTCTCAACTCTATATTCAATGAATGAATATGAAAATTATGTCCTAAATAGTTTCTGTGCCTCAATATTTGTATAATGCCTTGAAGTTTAAAACTAGATTGAAAAAGAAAAAATCCTTTAGAACTAAATAGTTCTAAAGGATTTTTTAATATGACCCCTACGAGATTCGAACTCGTGTTACCGCCGTGAAAGGGCGGTGTCTTAACCGCTTGACCAAGGGGCCATGGCTCCGAAGGCAGGACTCGAACCTGCGACCCTCTGATTAACAGTCAGATGCTGCTACCAACTGAGCTACTTCGGAATCATGTTATGGTGGGCCTAAATGGACTCGAACCATCGACCTCACGCTTATCAGGCGTGCGCTCTAACCAGCTGAGCTATAGGCCCATAATGGTGGAGGGGGGCAGATTCGAACTGCCGAACCCGAAGGAGCGGATTTACAGTCCGCCGCGTTTAGCCTCTTCGCTACCCCTCCGAAAACATGGTGCCGGCGAAAGGAGT
>NZ_JBCMNM010000015.1:0-142570 GCF_050459865.1 Rummeliibacillus pycnus | reverse complement strand
GTTGAGCTATGGGCGCATATATATATATAACATTTCATTATACTTAGATATAAAAGATGGTGCCGAGGACCGGAATCGAACCGGTACGGTAGTCACCTACCGCAGGATTTTAAGTCCTGTGCGTCTGCCAGTTCCGCCACCCCGGCATCTCTTAATGGAGCGGAAGACGGGGTTCGAACCCGCGACCCCCACCTTGGCAAGGTGATGTTCTACCACTGAACTACTTCCGCATTAAGGACAAGATTTATTATATAGTACATATTTTATAAATGCAACACTTTTTTATATAAAAATAATAATTACTAGAATTCCCTCTTGAATCTTTCTAAAAAAGTTTAACTAAAATTTTGTTCAAAAGCAAGTTAGTATTGTCTTTAAACAGTTTAAACTAATACTTTTTAGGTAGCCACTTCTTGGTTTTTCACATAAGATAATCCTTTTGTAGCCATAATATTAAAGGTTTAGACAGACCAACTACTCATCAAATGAATTAATATTCTGGCCAAGGAAAATCATTTTCATAATACTCTTCCTTTAAGCGGTTTAAATCATAACTCCATTTTTCAATTGCATTTGCGTACCTCTTGCAATCTTCTTCTCTTCCCATTTTAAGTCGTATTCTTTTTTGAAGTTCATAAACTGTTGCTTGTAAACTATAATTTTTGATAAATTCCTGTAAAGCTGACCAACGTTGTGCATCTGTACGGCCTGTTATTTGGTATCCAAAATTTCGAAGCTCGCTATAACTAGGATGACGATACCTATAAGATTTAGGCGTAGACTTTTTGTTCTTTTTTTCAACATTATAATAGTTTTCAATTTCTTCTTCCTTAAAAATTCGTTTTAAAATATATTGAATCATTTCAGTTTTGAGTAAGTCTAGGCATGATTCATTTTGTTCGAGAACTGCAACAAATTCTTTAAAATTTACTTGATCTCTTTTGACAGTATAGTGGTTATAGAGGTTATAAAGTTTTTTTGATAAATAATTCCCACTATTGTTATAAAAAAATTGAAATCGATTATCTTTTTGATAAATTGGTAACCTTTTGTAATATATTATGTATAGTAGAATATTTAGACCATCTTCATCGTTATATGAATATAACCTTCCTGATTGTACAAGTTCATTTAGTAAATGTTTAATCATATCTAACATTTTATTTTTATGATAAGCGTACAATAATGCTCGTATATTCTTAGCTGATGCTTTTATGAATAATTGATGGTAGAATTCGTAGTTCTTTTTATATTCTCTTTTAATCGTCCTACATTGAAAATAATTAAAATTAATCAATGATTCACTAAATATCTGCATAAATTCTTCAATGTATTCCTTAAACATCGAATCATTAGAAGCTATTTTAAGCAAATAGATTATTATTTTAACTTTTTCATCATTTGTTATTTCATCACAAAGTAAAATAGTGATTCCCTCAGTAAAATCCATTTTAATGTTTTTGGTATGAATCTCTTTTAATAATATCTTTCTTTCATTCCTCAAATAAAAATTCATTTTATTCAAAGATTTGAGACTAAATTGTAATTCCTCCATTTCATTTTTTAACTGTTGAATATGGTTATCACGATTTTCAATTTCCATTGATAATGCCTTAATTTGTCTTTTATTGATATTTTCCATTTCCCGTAAACCTTGTTCTAATTGTAAGGTAACCTCTGTCAATAGAGTTTCTTTAGAAAACATCATTTCACCTCGTTTTAAATATTCTCATCTTCGAAAATAAAAAAAATTGATGATGAATTGAAAAAGCATTTAAGTAAAATTACATATTTTACCTCTTTTATTTTCTACAATTCGACAACAAATAAATAATCCCTCTTATTTTTTTAAAATTATTAATAACTAGAAAAGCACTTATGAAATTGATTCGTTAGGTATATAAAATTATAAATTAAAAAACATCTCCTTCATTGTTCAAAAGAACAATAAAGAAGATGTCTACTTTTTAGTGTACTACCACTGCATATTTTAATGCATTATACGCACGCTCAAATTCATATTTATTTACCCAGTATACACCTTTGTCATTAGGGTCTACTACTTTATAACGTTTTGTTTTACTACTATATCCAGCTAGTGTCATAACATGCAAATTATCCACCATTTTAACATTTTTCCCTGCTGAACCCATATCCCATTTCGTCCACTTTGGTTTTGAAAAACCCAAGGTAACGTAAACAACTATTGGATTGCCTGCTGTTAATTCATTTCGCAAGTCTTTTGTTGAAGCACCTGTAATATCTTTTACTGTACTACTATATTTCTTTCCATAATTCGCTAAAGCTTTAGGAAAGATTGATTGAAATACGCCATCAATAGCATAATAAGGGGATCCAGCAAAGCCCTTATAAGGATTCCTTTTTGTTTTAGGCATATTATTTAAGAATTTCTTATAACTTGTCTTTTGGGCGTAACCTTTATATTGTAATGCTTGTTGCAAACTTGCTCCTTCACAACCAAACGGTGCATACAATGGCTTCATCTGATTGATATAAGGAACATCTAGTGAAATTGCTTTTTTGTCACCACTTGATTTATAAATATATTTTTTCGTCAAGAGAGTACCTGATATCCAACCATATTTAGAACCAATTTTAATTTTGTACCAATATGTTTTTGTCGAATTTTTTTTTCGAACAGTTGGTTTAATGGTTGTCCCTTTCTTTAATGTTGTTAAAACTTTATAGTTTGTTCCAACGCCAGAGCGGACATTTCCCGCTGTTTTTAAAACATATTCATTTGAAACTTTTTCTTCAGAAGAAGCAGCTTGCGTTATGATTGGTTGTGCTATGATGCCTGCTAAGTTAGCTGCTACAATTGTTAAAGTTAAATAAGTGATGCTAAGTAATTTTATGCATTTTCTTGATGGGGTTAATAACACTGTAAGCCTACTTTCTATGAATTAATTATGTATGATAAAAGGGTATTTCCCCTAAATCTACTAAATCGTATCATAGAAATTATCCTTACTAAATCTGCATTATTACCCTTTTTCTACTTCATATTTAGTAATCCAGTCACTATAGCTTCCTGTGTATAATTTCACATTTTCATAATTCATTTCTTTTAGAACTGCAAATAGTGGTGATGCAGTTACCCCACTTCCACAATAAACAGTAATCGGTTCATCTTTACTTACAACATCTAGTAAAGTATCATTTGGAGCTAAAAATCCTCTTTCTTTTAGCTGTTCCCAATCATAATTTAAAGCACCTGGAATATGTCCTGCAACGTTGTCAATTGCCTCTTCTTCACCTCTATAGCGAATGTTCGCTCTCGCATCTAGTAATGTACGCTTTACTTTACCGTCAACGATTGCTTTTACTCCATCACGATCAGTATAGAGTTGATCCTGCCAATTTATTTCTAAATGAGTTGTTTCGGTAACAGTTTTTTCATTAGTAGTTTTAAAGCCTGCTTGAATTAAAGCTTGATAACCTTCTTGAATCACTTTTACGTTTTTGAAGCCACCATATTGCAACATCCACCATGCTCTTGCTGAGAATGGTGCTCCCCCTTGATCATAAACTAAAATAAATTGATCCTGATGTAAACCACTTTGTTCAAATAAAGTTTTTAGCTGCTCCTTATCAGGCATTGGATGTCTTCCTTCATCCTTTTGCATATCCGATAAATTTTTTTCTAAATCCCAATACACGGCGTTTTCAATATGACTTTCTTCATATAAAGCGTATCCTTCAGTAGGATTTTGTAAGTTGAAACGAGCATCAATCCATTTATATTCATGTTGCTTTAATAATTCTAAGTCTTTAACTGAAACAAAAACATTCCCCATTAATTTTTCACTCCATCCATTAAAGATTCATAAATTACTTTCCATTCTTCTAATTTACTGCTTTCTTGAAGTAGTGATTTTTCTATATCTATTTGTTGGCCTGCCTGTCTGCTAATATATAATCGTAGTTCTTCTGCTTCTTTTGTTATTACATCTTCTAACCATTTTTTCATGCGTTCAGATTGTGTATCAAGGTATACTTTTGCATCAGGCTTTGTTAATTCTTCAAGCGCTACACGAAGTTTTAAATTATCTCCCTTTTCAAAGAAGGACTTACCATTTTTAAAATAAGATTTTACAGATTCATAAGGTTTTGTACTTGAAAAAGGACCTGTATATTCTAATATTCCTGGTTCTTCAACTTCAAAAGGCATAAATGAAAAGCTTGCATTGATGTCTATTAGTTGCTTTGTATCATATAAATAGCGTTCTTGTATTTTTTTCAAAATGAATTTTACCAATCGGAAGTTTGTAACACGCATTTCTTGTTCAAAATCAAAACTCAAGCTTGATAAAACTTCTTTTAAAGCAATATCTAATGCAATTGCTGATGATCTCGTTGCAAAAGTTGTAGGATTATATCCTTCCTTGAAGAAATCTGGATAGCGATAATACACACGTTGCAACACGAAATACAAAAGTTCATCTAATTCTTGTAAAGTGTCCTTCTCAATTGTTTGTGCAGCAGAATACATAAAACGTGTATGAATATATTGTTCTAATTTAGCCAGTTCAGCTAAGCGTTCATCTTTTCGCTTCAAATTGTCTTCTGTTTGGTGGATAAGCATGCGTAATCGTTCTTGAGCTTTCTCCGTTTCCTCTACTAATGCTTGTACAGCTAGTGCTGTTAGTTCTTCTGATAAAAAGTGGTGGAAATTTTCTTCGAATAGAGCCATACCAGAATCAAGTGTATTGTTTTCAACCTTTTCTTGTAAGGCAAGTAGACTAGAAACACCAAATAGTCGTGGTTTACGAATACCAAAACGTTGTAATTCTTGTCTAACATAGGTTTTAACATCATCAGCTTCCTCGTTATTTGAGGCAAGGTCTATAGCGTTGACAACAAAGAACATTTTATCTAATTCAAAGGCATCTTTTACTCGACCTAATTGAATTAAAAATTCGCGATCCGCCTTTGCAAATGCATGGTTGTAATAAGTGATAAATAGAATAGCATCTGCATTTCGAATGTATTCAAATGCCACTCCTGTATGTCTAGCATTGATTGAATCCGCTCCCGGTGTATCAACTAACGTCACACCTAATCGTGTTAACTCGCAATCATAATAAAAATCAATTGTATCAACGAAACAGCTTCTACTTTCTTGAGCTACAAATTTTTCAAATTCTTCGCGATTAGTACGAACTGTACTACCAAGATTCTCTTTAAATTCAGAATACCCTTCCTTGAAAGCACGAATAAATGATTTATGAACATGTAAGCGTTCATCTTCTAATTCTTTTGTTAATGCCTCTTCAATTTTACTGTACGCATCCTCTAATGAAGAAACACGAACTCCTATTGCACCAAAGCTTGCAATAATATCTTCCTGTAACTGATCAATCGTTTTTAAATGTACATCTGCCGTTTCATGTGGATGATCTGGTGTAACAGGACGAATTTTATTAATTGCAGCAGTAGTTGGATTTGGTGAAACAGGTAATACTTTTTGGCCCATTAGTGCATTGGAAAAAGAAGATTTCCCTGCGCTAAATGCACCAAATAATGCAATTGTAAAATCTTTTTTCTCTAAACGTTTCACTTTATTTTTTAAATAATTTGCAACTTCTGAGAAACCATGAATTGGTGCTACAGAATCTGCCGTCTTTAAAGCATTTTGAAGAGCTGTTGCTGTATGAATAGAAACTCCTTCATTTGTCTGCTCATCAACTATTTCATCAATATCCAATTGTTCTTCTTTTACAAGCATTGATGGATCAAAATGACGTATTTTTTCAAATGCTTCTTCGTGATCTTTTGACCATGTAGACACAAATTGATCTGCTTCTTTATTTACTGTTTCATTTGAAACTGATTTTTGCACTTCAAAATACTTTTCTTGTTGTTCAATTACTTCAACCGCTTCAATAATTTCAACTTTTTTTTGTAATACTGCACCTTTTTTCTTTAACGGTGCAATAGTTGTAAACGATAGCTCTTCAATATATGAAGCTTTTTCAAATTTCCAATCATCTGTGTTTTGCTTATACCATCTCTTTGTGGCGTTTGCTACCCGATTTGCAAAATTTAATAAAGCATCTCCCTCAATACCGGAGTCCAATTTTACTTGTTCTTCAATTACACTCATTGGTAGCTTTAAG
The DNA here is from genome assembly GCF_050459865.1 of Rummeliibacillus pycnus. Taxonomy (GTDB): domain Bacteria; phylum Bacillota; class Bacilli; order Bacillales_A; family Planococcaceae; genus Rummeliibacillus; species Rummeliibacillus pycnus_B. The sequence goes on along the minus strand of NZ_JBCMNM010000015.1, from coordinate 136,430 downwards.
GTTAAATCATCAATTTCATGAGACATTTCGTCTGTTAATGCATTTACTTCCTTTAAAGATTGCTTCATTAACGCTTTTAAATGACCTGAAATTTGTGAAGATGAAATTTCATTATATTTTTCATATAAAGCCTCTTTACGTGCTTGTTTTTCTGCCTGTGTTTTCTTCGCAGCAAAAAACATGCCCATTTTAAAATTAGGTTGAATACTTTCTAGATAAAGTTTTAAACTCTCACGTAATTCAAATGGCATTATAGCAGCGTTTTCTAGCAGTTCATCACGTCGATCATCAAAACTCTTTTGCCAGTTAGTAGCTGAATATAACTCTAATTGATGTAAGACTGTTTGATAATCCGATGTAATTTCATCACGAATTTCCCATTCTTCTTTAGATAATATTTCTTCATTATTTACTAATAATTCTTGTTTATTTGAAGTTAGATATTGTTCATGCTCTTTGTGTAGCTGCTGTAATGTCTTTTCAGCTCCCGCAAGCAAGTTATCTTGCCAACCATCCATACTATTCAAAACAATTTCTTTTACTTTTTTGAAATCATTGTGAGGATTAGTTGCATCACGTAATGATGTAAAGAAAATGCCCTTTGGTTTTACACCCCAGTTTGCAAAAGAGGTATAAACAGAGCTTGAAAAATCTTCAAATGAAAGTTCATTTTCTTTATGTTTGTCAATTTGATTGACAATTAGATAAAGATTTGGATTATATTTCATTAAATTTTTAGTGAATTGGAAATTTAATTCCGATTGAACATGATTATAATCCATCACATAAAACACAATATCCGCTAAGTGTAAAGCAGATTCAGTCGACATTCTATGAGCATCATCTGTTGAATCAACTCCCGGAGTGTCCATTACAGTGATTCCTTCTGGCAAGACAGAATCTTGATGCCCAATTTCGATTTGTGAAACAAGTGCACCATTTTTGGCAAATTCCTTCACCGTACGTATATCATAATTATCATCAAATATTACAGGATCTTGATCCATTAAATATGCGATTGCATAATTTTGATCTGATTTATGTACTTTCACTACATTTGCACTTGTCGGAATAGGGCTTGATGGCAAAAGTTCATCTCCTGTTAAAGCGTTAATCATGCTAGATTTCCCTGCAGAAAAGTGTCCTGCAAAGGCAATCATATATTCTTTATTTAAAAGCTTTTCAGCAAATAATTTTGTTTTTTGTAAACGTTCTTCATCTTCATTTTTCTGGTAGATTAAATATTGTACTGCAGTTTGTTTTAAGAGTTTTTGTAATTGCTGTTCGAATTCTTTCATGAAAATCTTTTACCCCTTTTAATAAATAATAAATTCATTCTACCACGATAACGCAAAAAAAATCCTCCTATTTATATAGAAGGATTTAATAAATTATTTTAAATGTGCGGTTGTCTGATTAAAAACATATTTCCCTATTGCTCCATAAATAATAAGTGTTGCACCTATAATTGCATAAACCAACTTGACCGCTCCCTTTTATAATTATTATTATATAAGTTTCATTACTGAACATGAAAATCATTCTCATTTGATGATTTAATCATAATAAAAAATCTATTTTTCGTCAAGGTTTGCTATTAAATTCTTTGTTTGCATGATAATATATAATAAAAAGGTCATATTTAAAGGAGATAATAATGAGCACATCGACGCAAGTCCAAGCTATTTTAAATAGTACAATACTTTCGCTCAAATCTGTTTTGCCTAAAGAAGTTCATGTTTCATCTCCTTCCATTACTTCAGATCCTTACGAACAATCTGAAATCGGTGTGTTAATCGGGATGGTTGGAGATTTGAAAGGACGTATTATCATTGATTCCACTCCAAAAACTTTTAGTGCGATCGGTGAAGCTATGTATGGGATGCAACTTGAAGGTGAAATGTTAGAATCTTTTACTGGTGAATTTGGGAATATGGTCGCGGGTAATCTTTGTACATATGTTGCAGAGCAAAATTTGGAACTTGATATTACTCCCCCAACTGTAATGGTCGGGCATACAAAACTTTTTGGCTTTAGACAAGCATTTAAGTTACCTGTGAATGCTGACGGGCTCGGTGATTTAACCATTCTATTGACAATTGACCCTACCTGAATAGCATATGTATTCGAAAAAATGTTCATGACAAAAATGGACATTTTTTTTAATATGGAATGTATTACTTTACATTTGCTTGATTTTTTTAAGTTAAGGATACATCTTTAACCTGTAGTTGGGCTGAAATAGCTAGATATAAAGAATTCTTACCTTATTCATCATCTTCTACATCTGTTAGTTTTTTCATTCTCAAACGATAGATATAAATATTGGGAATAAGAAACAAATAAATAAAATGACGCCCATTAAAACTCCTAGTGACAAGCCTGAATTAGAAGTAATCGTAACAAAATAAGCAACTAATACTGAAATGCTAAAAAATATTACAATAGAAATAATAAATGATTTTAAGGTATTACGAATTTCTTTTTCGTGCTCAACACTAATACTCATTGATAAATAAGCAGATACAGCACCTGAAATAATAAATACAAACCAAACAGGATTTTCATTCATTGCTTTAAATCCATTCATAAATAGTTCATATCCTAAAATACAAAGAATACCAAACGTTTGAACAATATAAACAACCCTGATATTTTGTAAATTTCTAAGAACTAATCGCTCGTCTGTTATCTTCTTCATACAAAGTCATCCCCCTCAATCCAAAATAGTTCATCTAAAGTTGTATTTACTGCATAACAAATCTGTAGACACAACTTTAAAGATGGATTATATTTTCCTTTTTCAATTAAACTAATAGTTTGCCGAGTTATCCCAACAGCATCAGCTAATTGTTGTTGCGTTAAACCAGCTTTAACCCTTGCAACCTTTACCATATTTTTCACTCTACCACCTCTAATAAATAAAATGTAACATATAAATTACTTAATGTAATATATATGTTACATTTTATGAAAAACTACTTGTTCTATCTTTATTCCAGTGGATTTTTGAATTAGTTAGTGCTGTCCAAAAACCTATTTTTAAAATGATAAAAGAGACAACGAAAACAATTCGATTTTCGTTGTCTCTTTTCTTTTTAGGGACTTATTAGCCACCCATGTAAATTGACCATCAATTTCCTTTAACTTTAAGCAGTTACATCCCGTTTTACAAATGAAATAAAGCTTGCAAATAGGAAAAGTACTGTATAAATTGCTAATATTGTTAGAGAAAATGGCATTGTCAAGCCATCTACAATAGAAAAACCAGTCTCAAATTGAGTTAGGTCCATATTTGGAATCCATAAATATTTTATAAATTCATACTTACTCAATAATACTACAATACTAGATCCTGAGAAATTAATAAATAATGTAAGTCCAATTGCTAAAGAACTTGAACGGAAAATACTTCCAATCATGAAAGCGAAAACAATGGACATAAGAATGTCTCCAAATGTTAACAAATACATATACATTGAATGCGCAAGTAATGAAGATTCAACTACTTTATTCCCTTCAACAATTAAGTTTGTCCCTGAGGAGAAACCATATAATACTGCTCCTACAATTAAGTTTAATATCCATGTTAATATTGCCATTGATATTGCAAAAATAATGACTGTTAGTAGTTTTGAAGTTAATATTTTTGCACGATTAACTGGACGTGTAAGAAGCATCTTAATTGTCCCTGTTGCAAATTCACTTGAAACAATACCTGCAGCGATAATAGTCGCGAATAGACTGATTAGCGATAATAGCATAGAACTACCCTCAACATAAGATTGAGCACTTTCCGTATCAACAGGCTGTACATTGTTTTTTAAACGATATTCGGAAATTTGAATTGAATCTTCCGCATTTTGTATTTGTTTTTTCGAAAGATCTCCACTTTTAATCATCGATTGTTGTTGCTTAATAGATTGTTGTTCAGCCGTTTTCCAATCGCCTTTATTTTCTATATCCTTGTTACTTACCCATTTATGAACACCAGCCATTGTTATTATTGATATGACTAATATAATGAGCATCACCCAGGTTCCTTTTTTATGCCATAATTTCATCCACTCATTTTGCAATAGTTTTAGCAATTTGGCCACCTCCTGTCATTTCTAAGAATTGATCTTCAAGTGATTCATGATGCTGTTGTACAGAATAAATATCAATTCCTTTGTTTATTAAACTTGTAATCAGCTTTGGTACTTCTTTTCTTTCGATTACTACCAAATACCCTTTTGAATGTTTTTCATATTTATAATCTTGTTCCTTAAGAATTTCATCTAGAGGCTGTTCAACTTCAATATAATATGTAGATTGCTGTTCAACACTCATTTCGCGAATATCAATTAGCTCTCCACTTTTGATAACGGCAATACGATCACAGACTAACTCGATTTCCGCAAGTAAGTGACTCGATACAAAAATTGAAACATTTTCTTGCTTAGCAATTGTTCGAAGATGTTCCCTAAATTCTCGAATTCCTGCAGGATCTAGTCCATTCGTTGGCTCATCTAAAATTAAAAATTTCGGATGATGTAATAATGCTTGAGCTAATCCTAGTCTTTGTCGCATACCTAGTGAATAAGTCGATACTTTTTCATTTATACGGTTTTCAAGTCCAACTAATCGTACAACTTCAGCAATTCTTTCTTTTGTAACATTGTCGTGCATTCTAGCAAAATGAAGTAAGTTTTTATATCCTGACATAAATTTATACATCTCAGGGTTTTCTACAATAACACCTACTTTGCTAATTGCCTTTTCAAAGTTTTGTGATAGTGAAATTCCATCGATAATAACTTCACCTTCTGTAGGATTCATTAATCCAGTCATCATACGTATGGTAGTTGTTTTACCAGCTCCATTTGGACCTAGGAATCCTGTAATTTGTCCAGGATAAAGTTCAATATTCAAATCTTTGATAATTTCTTTTCCCTTAATTGTTTTTGATAAATGCTTTAATTCAACGATTGGTTTCATCAAATCATCCCTTCCTATACTGTTTTTTCATCCACTGAACAGCATCTTCTTGCCATTCTTCCCTAACATCTTCCAGTGTTTCGAATGAGTCAACCCTTCCATCCTTTAACAACAATATTGCATCTAGTATTGGCTCAACTTCATGTAGCTCATGTGTTGATAAAAAGATTGTTTGATTTTTCTCATCTAAAAATTTTATCAGGCCTTTTATTAAGGATTCTCTAACCATAGGATCTAATCCTGAAAACGGTTCATCCATAAAATAATAGGAAACATTTCGACCAAGTGTTGCAGCCATTTTGATACGTCCTCTTTGACCCTTTGATAATTTTTTCATTTTTTGATGAATCTCTACTTGCATAAATTCCGAAACTTCTATAGCTTTTTCCATAGAAAAATCATCAAACTGTGATGTATAAAATTCAAATAGTTCGCTTCCAGTTAAATACGGATAAAATTCATCAATATCCGGTAAATAAGCTATATTGCTAGCACTTTGATGTGTAATCTTAGAACCATCCATTTGAATAATACCTTTAGATGGCGTTTTAACACCTGCTAATAGTCTGAGCAGCGTCGATTTCCCACTCCCATTTTCTCCTACTAAACCGATAATTTTACCAAGAGGTAGTTGAAACGTTACATCTTCTAAAACTTTCTTCTTACCATAGCTATAAGCTAAATGTTGAGCACAAATCAATCCCCCTCACCTCCTTGCTTTTGAAGTTGTTCTATTATTTCTTGTTTAGTAAAACCATATTCTTCAATACTATAGAAGAATTGTTCTACAATTTTTTCTTTCATATGCTCTCGCAATGTTGATATAATTCCCTCATCACTTGTTATATACGTACCTTGTCCCCTTTTAGTTTCAGTTAATTTCATCTGTTCCAACTCCTTATATACTCGTTGAACTGTATTTACATTGACACCAACTTCAACTGCGTATTCGCGTACAGATGGTATTTTTTCACCTAAATGACGATTTCCTCTTATAATATCTCCACAAATCTTTTCAACAAGCTGCGTGTAAATAGGCTTATCTCTCGAAAAATCAATTGTCATTCCTTAACCACCTTTTCATACCATTTAATACCAAAGATTATTATGAATAAAGTGACTAGCAAGCTTAATATATCTTCTCGTAAATAGATATCATCCATTATAAAAACTGTGTCAAAAATTTTACTAATAGGTTGAATAGAATTAACTATCCATTCACTTGTCGTAGGGCCTTGTAAGAAAAATTTATCATAAAGATCAGAAGTTGATATTTTTACAAAAAGATATGAAATGAATGTTAGTAAAATAAACACCAAAATTATTGCGAATTTCCCAAGTCTTTTTTTCAATTTTAAAAAACATGTATATAGCACTAATGCAAGGGGTAACACAAATATGATTGATATAAATGCTATGTAATTTATGGCAACCATAAATTTTATATCTTGGAGAAATGTCAATTGACTTTTACTCATTACAGTTATTACCATGACAATTGTCATTACGAATACTAATATCAAATTTGAAAATATACTAAATAATAATTTAGCACCTATTAATTGATAGAAAGGTGCTGTGCTATGTAACCAGATATCTGTATGTCTTAACTCCTGATTTAGATTTTTTACAAATTGAATACAAACTATTAGAAATGTTAAAAACGATAGAATGGATGCTATTGCGAAAATTGCATTTGCTTGATTGATAGTTGAATCCACATATTTATCGATTAAAAATGGAATGACTACTGTTAGCAAAATACTTAAAATACCTGTGGTAAAAAGCCATTTATATTGTACTTGCCATTCTTTTTTTAATAATCCTAACAACCTTTTCATACTTCCACCTCAGTTATTGTCATAGTGTACTAGTTGTATATTACACTATGACATTTAAAAATACAACTATAACTTTTCCATAAAAATGAAATTGTATACAACTAAATACATCATAAATTCGTCTTTTCACCTTATTATCATTTCTTTTTCACACTTCATTCACATTTCAAAGCTTGTGGTGTGATATTTATCACATCGTATGGATTTATTTTTTTATATCATGAGGTCGAGCAGTAAAAGTATTATCGAAACTATAAAGGAGGGGTCAATATGGCTAATAAAAATGAACCCGAAGAAAACCTAAAAGGTACTTTCTATCTAGTATTAGCACTAGGTGGAATTATCGTGGCTGTTTGGGCTGCATGCTTTGGTCTATTTCTTGATCGCTTTTAATCACAAGGAAAGAAGGGAAAACGATGCATCTTCATAAATATGAAAAATATTGGCTAACATTTGGTATTGGGTCCCTAATCGTATTTTTAATGATTACTGGTATTATGGCATTTCACAACGGGAGTCACCCACCAAGTGCAAAAAACACAATTAACCATGAAAAAGTTGATGAAATCGCACCATTTAACAAACCTGGGGTACATAAAGTATCCGGCAAGGACTGGGATTACGAAGTAGTAGTTGTAGCCTCTGCTTTTTACTACAATCCACCAGAATTAAAAGTGCCAGTCGGATCGAAAGTTAAATTTATCGCCACTTCAAAAGATGTAGTTCATGGTTTTGAAATTTCAGGTACAAATGTCAACATGATGCTAGAACCTGGTTACGTTTCTGAATATACAACTACAGTTGATAAAGCTGGTGACTACCTAATCGTATGTAATGAATATTGCGGTGTAGGTCATGCTCAAATGCATTCTATGCTTAAGGTGGTGGATAAAAAATGAGTCAAACAGTAATCGATCAAGCTAAAGTAAACGAAAAAGAAACAACTATTTCAAGAAGAGTAAAATCAAAAACTACTGAACTATTAAAAGTAGATCCTAAAGATGCCAAACTTTCAATGGCTCATATTTATGTTGCATTTATCGCCCTATTCTTAGGTGGTACTGCAGGTCTATTACAAGTTTTAGTACGTTCAGGTCATTTTGAATTGCCATCGGGAATTGGTTATTATCAAGTATTAACGGTCCACGGTGTATTACTTGGATTAATCTTAACAACATTCTTTATCTATGGATTCCAAATTGCAGGAGTAAGTCGAACATCTGGTACTCTATCCTCTAAGCAAAGATTACTTGGCTGGATTGGCTTCTGGACGATGACAATCGGTACTGCAATGGCAGCAGCAATGGTTCTTTTAAATCAAGCAACTGTACTATATACCTTCTATGCTCCATTGCAAGCACACTGGATTTTTTATTTAGGTTTAGCTCTTGTTGTGGTAGGTTCTTGGATTGGGGGTCTCGCTCAAGCACTTCGTTGGATGCAATGGCGTAAAGAAAATCCTAATCAATCATCACCATTGCTTTCTTTCATGGTAGTATGTAATAACTTAATGTGGTTTGTTGCAACCATTGGCGTTGCTATTGAAGTATTATTCCAATTATTACCTTGGTCACTTGGTCTTGTAGAACGTGTTGATATCTTGTTATCACGTACACTATTCTGGTCATTCGGTCACGCACTTGTATATTTCTGGTTATTACCTGCCTACATGGTTTGGTATGTCGTTGTTCCAAAAGTAATCGGTGGTAAGATCTTCTCTGATGCTTTAGCTCGTTTATCATTTATCTTGTTCGTTCTATTCTCAGTTCCAGTTGGTCTTCACCATCAATTAACTGAACCAGGTGTAGATGGATCTTGGAAGTTCTTGCAAGTTGTTTTAACAATGATGGTTGTTATTCCATCACTATTAACAGCTTTCTCCCTGTTTGCGACATTTGAAACTCGTGGCCGCGAACTTGGCGGTAAAGGAATTTTTGGTTGGCTAAAAAAATTGCCTTGGGGTGATGTTCGTTTCTTCGCACCATTCATGGGTATGTTAATCTTCATTCCTGGTGGTGCTGGCGGTATCGTTAATGCATCTCACCAAATGAACCAATTAATTCACAACACAATTTGGGTAACAGGTCACTTCCACTTAACAGTTGCTACTGCCGTTGTTTTAACATTCTTCGGCGCAGCTTATTGGTTAGTACCTCATCTTACAGGTCGTACATTAACTAAAGAATTAAATCGTCTTGGTATTATTCAAACAATTATTTGGGCTGTTGGTATGGCAATCATGTCTAGCTCAATGCATATTGAAGGTTTACTTGGTGCTCCTCGTCGTTCAGCATTCTCTGATTACGGTGGTGCTGAAATTGCAAAAACTTGGGCTTCTTATCAAATCGCTCAAGCCGTTGGTGGTACACTACTATTTATCGGGATTATCATATTCCTAATTATCTTCGTAAAACTTTGCTGGTTTGCTCCAAAAGGTGAACAAGAATTCCCTATTGGAACAGTTGCACCAAATGCAGAAAAAACTCCAGCTATATTTGAAAACTTTAAAGTTTGGATTGTTATTTTAGTAGCATTAATTTTAATCGCTTATACATTCCCAATCTATGATATTATCCAAAATGCGCCATTAGGTTCTAAAGGTTATAAACTTTGGTAATCATAAGGCCCAATTAAGTTAGACAAATAATTTAGTCAGCATCTAAGGCCTGAGTTCGGTATTCTACCGGACTTAGGTCTTTTAATTTTGCCTTCAATCATTTGTGATTTCTCTATTAGAAGCGCCTAGTTGAACCAATACTATCTGCAACCTCTTTATAACTTTCTGATCCACTTAAATAACGTTTTACTGCGTTTAATTTTATTTCTACTGTATATTTAGACATAAAAACACCCCGTAAATGTTAGTTGATGTCTAACATTTACGAGGCAGATTATTTCTTAATTGAGAAGGCGGATTTTTTTATTTTTTCACTCAGAGCCAATATTAACTTTCAATTGCTGGAACGGCAAAAATAGGTGCTATTTGCTCTTTGTATTGTGATTCTTCTTCATTCAATAGTATATGAATATCACCATGATCATTTGAAGTTCGGATAAGTCGTCCCATCCCTTGTTGTAATCGTAATAGCATGAATGGAAGTTCAACGTCACGGAATGGATCATCAGTAAATGCACGTTTCGCATCAAATAATGGATCATGTGGTGGGAATGGTAAGTCAAAAATAATAACACGAGTTAATGCTTCTTCTGGTAAATCTAAACCTTCCCATAAATGATATGAACATAATACTTGTAATTTACCTTCTTGAAAATCACGTACTATAGAAGAAAGTTCACGATCCCCTTCAAAGCCAACCTTAGCTACAAATCGTGCGTCAATTTGTGCTTTGAAACTTGTCATCGCTTGTTTTGATTTAAACAGTATTAATGTCTGATTACCTTCTTCTAATAATTCCTCAACTCTACGTACTTTTTCTTCTTGATTTAAATGATGTAATACAATTTGCATGACTTCTTCATAATCAAATGGTGAGGCTACTGAGAATGATTGATAATCTTTAATTCCTAAACTGCCTGCAATATAACTGAAATCTTTATTTATTGACAATGTTGCTGATGAGAAGATGTAAGGTATTTTTTTCGAGAATACTTTTTCTTCTAATACTTCTGTAATGAGACGTGGCATAATAACAAGTGTTTCTTCCCCATCTGTTTCTTCTAACCAGTCAACAGCGTCCCCTTGTGCAATAAAGATTCTCATCGCTGCTTCATATTGTTCCAAAAATTCTTCTGCCATTCGTAATTCATATTCAGGAATAACATAAAGCTCTGATTCAAAAACAAATTCCTCTAACAATGTTTCAACAGTATCAATTACTTTTTTACCTAATTTCAAAAGCAATGGAGATTTCTTAATTCGTTTACGATCCTCATCTGAACTAATGACATCGTCTCGTAATTGATCAAAGAATAATTCATGTCCATCTTGCAATTGTTCCATTGTATACAATGTTTTTTCACGTAATCCATCAACCATCAATCGGTCGATAAGTTGCACAATTGTATAATCCTGTACTTTATAGGTCATCGCTTTTTGAGCTGCATATTCCAATAAATGCCCTTCATCTAATACAATCATAGAAACTTCAGGCAATAATGCTAATTGACCTTCACGTTCACGAGATTCTTTAGTCGCAATATTTTCCATTAAAAAATCTTGAGAACAAATAATAAGGTCTGTTGATTCACGATAGTGTGCACGGTGTAATGTTTGGCCACAGCGATTTCGCAAATCACAAACAGAACATTGTTGTATTGAATTGTAATTGACTAAATTCCATTCTTCATCACTAATATTTGGATAGTCACTATGTTGTCCATACAAACCTAGCTGTCCTTGTCCAAATACACCATCTGGAATCGTTTCTGCAATATCATCTAAATATTCGCCATCTGAAAATTTTTCAGCTTCCTCATAGCGTTTTAAACATAGATATTGATCACGAGATTTCGCTAAACGAACATCAATTGTCAAATCTAAATATTGTTGCAATTTATAAATATCGCCTCCCTCTTTCACGAGTTGGTCGATAAGTGTTTCATCCGCACACGCTATTAAAGCGGGTTTTCCTGTATAACGTGCATATGCAATCGCAGGCAAAAGATATGCGATTGTTTTTCCAGTTCCTACTCCTGCTTCTGCGAAAAGAACGGACTTTTCACGTAAAACTTTTTCAATTTGATAGGCCATAAAAATTTGTTCATCACGACATTCTAACCCTTTCTCGGGTAGTTCGTCGTATAAAATATCGCCAATCCAGTCTCCTAGTGAATCAAAGAAAGACTTGTCTTTGGATAAGGCAAAAGGTAAAGATTGTCTCATTCAAATTCCCCTCTCGTACAGACAACGAAACGGAAGGGGTCTCCCCCTCCCGTCAAATACATATTCACAAAATAAGTCTACAATATTATAGACAAGTTCATGTAGTAATAAAATATGATTTCGCTACTCTGAATAGTAATTTATTTTTCATCTTTTATCATTAATCTTGAAATGGTGTACGTTTACCCCAAAATTGATAATAATCTGTCTTGATAAATCCATTAAATAATTTACGTTTCTTCGTTGCTTTTTTTCCATATAATGCTTCAAAGTTTTCCATAGAAGATAGCATATAAACTGACCATGATGGATATTTGTTCATCATAGTCCCCATATCATGAATCATTCCCTCAAGTGCTTCTTTATCTCCAATACGTTCACCATAAGGTGGGTTTCCAATCATAACGCCATCCGTAAGATGCGTTGTGAAATCTGTTACTTGCATTTGTTTCCAAGAAATTAAATCAGCAAAACCAGCTTCACTAGCATTTGATTTGGCGATTTCCACCATTCGATGATCGATATCTGATCCGAAAATTTGAAGAGGTTGATCATAATTTGCAACATCTTCAACTTCCAAGCGAACTTCATCCCATATTTTTTGCTTCATCCATGGCCAGTCCTCACTGATAAAATCACGATTGTAGCCAGGGGCCATATTTTGTCCAATCATTGCAGCTTCTAATGCAATTGTTCCTGAGCCACAGAAAGGATCTACAAATGGACGATTAGGATGCCATTTCGAAATATAGACAAGAGCTGCAGCTAATGTTTCTTTTAACGGTGCTTCCCCTTGATCCAGGCGGTAACCTCGTTTATGCAAACCTGCTCCACTCGTATCAATGGTCAAAGTCGCTTCATCTTTTAAGATAGAAACTTCAATTTTATATTTAGGGCCTGTTTCTTCTAAAAAACCAAGTCGTTTATAATGATATTTCATACGTTCAACGATTGCCTTTTTCGTAATTGCTTGACAATCTGGAACACTGAATAATTTAGATTTAACAGATTTACCTGATACAGGGAATTCTGCATCAACTGGTAAATACTTTTCCCATTCGATCGCTCTTACACCTTCGAATAATTGTTCAAACGTCTTGGCAGGAAATTTACCTGCTACAATCTTTACACGGTCTGCTACACGTAACCATAAATTTGTTTTAGCGATATCCTTTTCATCGCCTTCAAAATATACTTTACCGTTATCTGTAATTGTTGTATATCCTAAAGCTTTTAGTTCATCAGCAACAATTGACTCTAGACCCATTGCTGCTGTTGCTACTAATTGATATTTCGTCATACTTACTTCCCTTCTAACTCTAATTCCCAAAATTCTAGGAATTCCATTAGTTGATCTAATGGAAGTGGTTTTGAATAATAATATCCTTGAATCATATCACAATCCATTTCATCCAGCAATTTAACTTGATCACTCTGTTCTACACCTTCTGCAATCACTTTCATATGTAAACGGTGTGCCATTTGAATAATTGCATCAACAACAGCCTGTTTATCATTTAATGAACAAATGTGCTGAATAAAACTTCGGTCAATTTTCAAATAATCTAATGGGAATTGCACTAAATAACTAAGTGAAGAATAACCTGTACCAAAATCATCAATTGATAATTTAAATCCCATTTGTTTTAGCTTTACTAATTTCCGAATCGTTTCTCTTTCATTATTCATTATGGTACGTTCTGTTAGTTCTAATTCAAATTGCCTTGCAGGTAAATTATTTTTCTCTAAAATTTGTTCTAATGAATGGATAAAACCTTGCTGATGGAAATGAATACTTGAAATATTTATTGCAATTGGTACTTTTTTGAAACCTTCATGAGCAAGTATTTGTGCATCTAAACAAGCACGCTCAATAATACATTCACTTATAGGAATGATTAAACCGGTTTCTTCTGCATAAGGAATAAATTCTGCAGGTGATACATTCCCTAACTTCTCATTATTCCAACGCACAAGTGCTTCGACACCAATGACTTGATGTTTTTTTAAATCTATTTTGGGTTGATAGAATAGATCAAAACTCTTTTGCTCAATCGCTTTTCTGAGCTCAGCATCTAAAAGTAAAGACCGCTTAGCATCCGTATGTAATTCGTCAAAATAAAATGCAAACTGATTTTTACCATTTTCTTTTGCAAAGTACATTGCTTTATCAGCTTTGTTTAATAGAATTTCTGTATCAGTACCATCATGAGGATAAATACTTATACCAATACTAGAGGAAATATATAAATTTTGATTGTCAATATTGAAAGGTTCTTCTAATAGATGGATAATTTTTTCACCTAAATGTATTGCCTCACGTGGATGGTGAATATCAGTAAAAGTAATTACAAATTCATCGCCGCCATAGCGTGCCAATATATCTTTGTTTTTCAGCAATGTTTGGATACGTTTTGTCACTTCCACTAATAACTGATCACCTACAGAATGGCCTAATGTATCATTGACTTGTTTAAATCGATCAAGATCTAAAAACAAAACTGCATGCTGATAATTATGTTTTCTAGATGAATTTAATAAAACATCCATTCGTTCATTATAAGCAAAACGGTTTGAAACACCTGTTAAGGAATCTGTCATAGCACGTTTTTTTAGTTCACTCTCAACCATTTTCTCATCTGACAAATCTGAAAAAACTCCGCAATACCCTAAAACACTTCCATCATGACTATGTACTTCCATGATTTTTAACCATTCTGGGTAAACGTCTCCTGTTTTTCGACGATTCCATATTTCTCCTTGCCATTCACCTTTGTCACGGATATCATTCCACATCCGTTGATAAAAATCTTTTCCATGAACCCCAGATTGCAAAACATCTGGTTTTTTTCCGATCACTTCTTCTTTTTTATATCCTGTCACAAATTCAAAAGCCGGATTTACGTCAACGATCCGACTATTCACGTCTGTAATCATGACTCCTTCTGAAATTGCCTCGATGATCTTAGGTGTTATGTATTTACAATTGTCGGAATTATTGGCTAGGCTTAATGTAACTTGCAATTCCTGTTTCATCATCGTTATTATCACCATATCCTAAAAGAAAGGCTCTCCATTTACTGGAGAGCCTGACTATTCATGTTAAGCATCATTAAAAGACCATAAGCCATGTTTTGTGCCCAAGTACTATAACGGCTCACGCCTTGTACGATTGGGTAGTAATCATCTATCTACGAAAATAATAATACTTTCGTCTCTCCATCCATTCATTTCCTTCAGGAGAACGCCCCTACCATAATTTGGGTTGCTCACTCGTGGGGTTTACCTCGTTCCACCTGTTACGTTTCCATAACAGCTTCGTCACTGTGGCACTTTCAGAGAGTTTCAACCATATCCAAAGGACTTAGGTTTTCCTCCCGCCGTCAGCCATTAGACTGCCTTAGCTTATTTATTCGCTAAGCACGATCACTACGGTCATCTCAGATCCGTGCGAGCATGGACTTTCCTCAACAACGTCAAGCGTTGCAGCGATTACCTGTTCTTTTATGATGACTTGACTATTATATATCTATTTTTTTTTCTTTTCAAGCGTTTCGTGAAGAAATTGTGAAACAAAGATTAATCATACAGTTTATCGCCAAAAACATGCTTTTCTAAATTGGCAATGCGTTTTAAAATATCAAAATTTGTATTGCTAGCATAAGCTGAAGATTGAACTTGACGTCTTGTTTCTTGTGATGGTGTTTGTGATTGTGCCGTTTTCAGCTCACTTTTTAACATATCTATTTCTTGTTGTTTTTTTGCTAATTCTTTTTCAAAAGATTCATAGTCTTGGATGATGACATCTAAAAATTGATCGACTTCATCTTGACTATATCCTCTTATACCTGTTTTAAAATCTTTATCTAAAATCGTTTTAGCAGATAATTTAATCTCCATATTCATCTTCCTTCCATATATACATAGGTCTTATAATTATAACACATTTTTGTCGAATTTATCGAAGATACTTCCATTGATTAGCAAATTTATTCTCATTATTTCCCGTGCAATATTTGTTTTTTTTCGTTTCGCACACGTCTTTTTTCTAATTCAATCAACTTTTTATGTTTTTGTTCAGCTTTCCATAAAAAGCTTTTTTGTACAAGTAGATATGCCTGATTCGTATAATAAATCGCTTGTTCATAATTTTGATTACGGTGTTCGTCAATTTTAGCTAATTCTATATAAGCAATAATTTGCTGACGTTCTTCAATATAAGGAATAGCATGATTAAATGAATAATACGCTTTCTCAAAGTTTTGCTGCTTTTTTTGATGAAATGCTAAGTGATAATATGCATATCCTGTCTCATTGTTATTATATTGACGTGTTATTTGTTCTAGTAGTTCCCCACTTTTTACAGTATTAGATAAATCTCCATACCATTTCCCGATATTTGTATAAGTTGTAGCAGACTCTTCTTGTATTCCTTCACATAATAATTTTGTTGCCTGAATGTACAAGGTAATCAGAGATAATAAATCATATTCATTGTGTTCAAGTACTTTTAACAAAGCACTAGGCTCACCGCTTTTTACTGCATCTAAATAGATAATCGGTGCAAGATAACCTGGAACATCTCCTACACGGTGAAATCCCAGTTTTTCTTCTTCCACTTGTGAAAGTTTCATACGAGATAAATCATTTTTCCATATCCGCTTTGAGCCATGTAGCAAGTCGATTTGTTTTTGTTCAGGCAGCTTAGGCAAATCTTTTTTATGCAAAGTCCAGCGAGTTTGTAATTGTGGCCAATCAAAACTTTTACCATTATAGGTAACAATCGTTTTATTTTCCTGCCAAAGTTTTGATTCCCACAAAAATGCAACTTCATGGCTTGGGTCTGCTAATACATATTGTTTTAAGACAAACCCACTTTGTCCTGCTTCTAATATCCCGTTTAAAAAAATCTGAGTACCAACACCCTTTAAGCCGGTAGTTTCAGTATCATAAAACACTAAATTGGTAGCATTCGTTAATGCAATTGGATGCTGATCATTACAGCTTTTCCATAATTGAAATGCATCATAAAGTTCACCTAAGCGAAAATCTCCATGCTGATAGTCTACGGAATAGTGTTTTTCAATCAAAAAGACTGTCCCATAATCGTTATCGATTCTTTTCAACCCTGCTTCTTCCCATTGTTTCGCATATATTGGTACTGCGGGCTTTTTAAACATCTTTTTTTCGTCTTGTTCCGTTTTTGGTGCCTTTTTTAACATCTTCTTCATTTGAAGGATTTTATTTTCATATGACATTTAATCATCCAACTCTGCTAATAAAATTGATTTTAAAAAGGTTAATACTTGTTTTTTTCCATCACCAATCAAATCTTGTGCTCCTATACATGATGGGCAGCCATTTTGACATGAACAACTAACAACATGTTCAAAGACATGATGTAGTAGATCCTCCCATAAATCATACACACGTTCACTTAAGCCAATTCCACCTGGATAACGATCATATACAAAAAAGGTTGGCTTTTCTGAATGTGTCGCTTTCACTTGTGGTACAACATGGACATCGCTACGATCGCTTTGGATAAATAGTGGTATAAAACTATTCATTGCATAAGCAACCCCTGTCATAGCCGCTGTTAAATCGTCTTCCTTCCAATGCTCTGGTTGGTCAAATGATAGCCAAGTCCCACTTGTATGAAGTTCTTCTGGAGGCAAATGGATTGGACCGCTTCCAATATTGTCATGTGTTCCAAATCGTATTTTTTTGAAAATTGTAGCTGTAGCGAGTGTCATAATATCACCGAATGCTACTTCTGCATGTCCAATTTTTCTACTTTTATCTTCACTAATTACTTTCAGTTCTACTGCTAGATTGGCATCTGTAAAATAATCAACATCTACTTCACGTACAAAGGCCTTTTTTTCATCCCAATCTAATTTCTCCACTTGAAATTGTATTCCCTGATGTAAATAGATAGCTTCCTCATGAAGTAATGTTAAGGCACTATAACGATCCATTTCACCAATTACTTTTGTATTTGCTGGAATGGATTGATCAATAATCACTACATTTTCTTGGGATGCTGATCTTAGGCTAATGTTATGTGCAGGAAAACTATCACTCATCCAATGCCATTTATCTGATGTTTTTAATAGTACGCCTTCTTCTTGTAAATATTCCAAGAAATCTTGTACTTCAAATTCTGCATACGTATCCTCTACCCCAAATGGTAATTCAAACGAGGCACATTTTAAATGGTCCATAAGGATTAACATATTTTCTGGATATACTCTTGCCTCTTCAGGTGAACTTTCAAATAGATACTGTGGATGTTTGATTATATATTGGTCTAATGCTGTAGATTGAGCAACGTAAATGATCAACGCATCATCTTGTCTTCTACCTGCACGTCCTGCTTGTTGCCATGCACTTGCTATATTACCAGGGTAGCCCGTCATAATACATGCTTGTAATTGGCCGATATCAACACCCAATTCTAACGCATTCGTTGAAACAACACATTGTATAGTGCTATCACGTAATCCTTTTTCTATAACACGTCGTTCAGATGGTAAATAACCGCCTCGATACCCTCGAATGGTCTCATCCTGAATTTTCTTCGCTGTAAGTGACTTCATATAAGTGACAAGCATTTCAACACGTACTCTACTTTTAGCAAAAATTATGGTTTGGATTTTCGAATTATATAATTCTTTCGCTAAATCCCTTACTTCTAAAATGGCACTTCTTCTAACGCCAAAAGTAGGATGGATGATCGGAGGATTATAAAATAGAAATGTTTTCTTTCCAGTTGGAGCTCCATTCTCAGTGATTAATTGATGTTTTGTATTTGTTAGGTTTTCTGCTAATTCTTTTGGATTTTTTATTGTAGCTGATGTGCATACAATAACAGGATGGCTTCCATAAAAATCGCAAATTCGTAAAAGACGTCTTAGAACATGTGCTACATGTGAACCAAATACCCCTTTATACGTATGCAATTCATCTATGACAATATACTGTAAATTTTCAAAAAGTGAAACCCATTTTGTATGATGTGGCAATATTCCTGAATGTAGCATATCTGGATTGGTCATCACTATATGTCCTGCTTTACGAACTTTTTGTCGAATACCAGGTGCAGTATCTCCATCATATGTATAACTTAAAATTTCTTCTCCACTTTCCTCAATTAATTTATTTAAATCACTTTTTTGATCTTGAGCAAGGGCTTTTGTTGGAAACAAATATAATGCTCTAGATGAACTATTTTCTAATATGGCTTGTAAAACTGGTAAATGATAGCATAGTGATTTACCAGAAGCAGTTGGTGTTACAGCAGTAAAAGATTGACCATTTGTAGCATATTCGTACGCTTCCCTTTGATGAGAGTACAGTTGATTGATGCCTCTCTTGTGTAATGCCTTAATAAGAGACGGATGTAAGTTAGCAGGGAAATCGACTAATTTAGCTGGTTGAGATGGAATTGTATGCACGTATTCTATACGGTCTTGCATTTCAGAGCTAGATTGCCATTCTTGCAATAATTCTTCGATAGATAGTCTTTTACTCAACATTTGATTCATCCTTTTGTAAAATACGTTGCAATGTTTCTAGCGTATATGTCACCGATTGAATCGATTGATATAATCGTTTTTTACTCGTTTTTTGATAAAAAGATTGTACAATAAACTGATCCATTGCATCTACAGCATTTACGATCTGAATTTTATGCATATGCTTTGGTTTGTTAGCTTCTATCCAGTATTCCACTTCGTTTTGCCAAGTAAGAAGTTTTTCATGGTATACATCAGCGTGTGGCTTTACTTCATTAAAAAAATCTGGAGATGTGTCAGTTTCTCTCATTTTCAGAAATCGCTGCCAACATTCTATGCACTCTTCTAATAATTCTTCTGTTAAAGTTTGTAACATTACACACATCTCCATTTTTCATTTACTTCTTTTACTTATTTATAAGTGTATCAAAAAAGATATCATTTCACTACTTTAAAGCGAACAAATATTCCTTTTGTTGTTCTATTAAATCAAGGCGGTTTGCTACAGTTGTAATATTCTTTTCAAGTGTCTTACTATACATTTCTTCTTCATGGTTCACTCTGTTTTGTAAAAGTTCGTCTACCATTTCAATTAAAGTAATAAGCTTGTTTATTTTTCGCATAATATCGCCTCCTGCTATACTTTTTCAAGGTTCTAATAACAAATCCTTTATAGAGGACAAAACAAGTGCTGATTCGACGATAATAGTTTAATTTTTCTGCTTATTTCTCATGAATTTCTCATCAAAAAACTTGCTCGATTTATGGTATTATAAAATGCAGATGAGGTGTTATAATGACTATTCGTTATCCTAATGGAAAAAAATACACGCCCACATCAAAAAATGAGACCAATCTTTTAAAAAAGAAAGATTTATCTTATAGTAATCGTGGGAAAACCCTTGAAGAAGAAATCGATGGGACAAATGAATTTTATCTACAAAGAGGAATTGCAGTTATTCATAAGAAACCTGTTCCAATTCAAATCGTCAAAGTAGAGTACCCATCAAGAAGTGCTGCTGTAATTCGCGAGGCGTATTTCCGAACACCATCAACAACCGACTACAATGGTGTCTTTAATGGTTACTACATTGATTTTGATGCAAAAGAAACAGAAAACAAAACATCTTTTCCATTGAAAAATGTTCATCCGCACCAAGTCGCACATATGGAATCATCTGCTAAACAGAAGGGAATTTGTTTTATAATTGTACGTTTCTCTTCCTTAGAGCGATATTTTGTAGTACCTTTAGAAATGCTGTTATCAGCATGGAATAGAATGTTAAAGGGTGGAAGAAAGTCTATTCCACTAAGTGAGTTTGAGGGACAGGCAATTGAAATTCAGCCAGGCTATGTTCCTAGACTAGATTATTTAAAAGCAATAACACAATTGCTACCATAACTTGATCGTAGTTATGAGAAAGTGAGGAGAATGTTGTGGATCAAGAAGTTAATTCTCGGCAACAACGAAAGCAACTAGAAGAACAACAGAGAAGACGACATACAAAGAATAAAGGACCAAGAGAACCAAAAGGCCCCAAAGGACCAAAACGTTCTTTGATTAAAAAGATAATCATAGCCATTTTGGCTTTATTCATTGCAATATTTGCAATAGGTGCAACTGTTTTTGCAATTTATGCTGCACAAGCACCAAAATTAGATGAAGAATTATTAAAAGACCCAGTATCATCAAAATTCTATGATGCAAATGGCAAAGTATTCTATACTATGGGTGATCAACAACGGGAACATGTCAATTATGAAGATATCCCAGTTGGAATGAGAGATGCGATTATCGCAACAGAAGATTCTCGTTTCTTCGAACACCATGGGATAGACTTTATTCGCTTAGGCGGCTCAGTTTTAGCCAACTTCCGATATGGATTTGGCGCACAAGGCGGTAGTACATTAACCCAGCAAGTAATTAAGAACTCATTTTTAACTGGTGAGAAGACATTAAAACGTAAGGCACAAGAAGCTTATTTATCAGTTCAGCTTGAACGTGAATATTCAAAAGAAGAAATTTTTGAAATGTACTTTAACAAAGTCTTAATGTCTGGTCGTATTTATGGTTTCGGTACTGCAGCAAAATACTTCTATGGTAAAGATTTAAAAGACTTAACCTTAGATGAAGAAGCACTTTTAGCTGGTATGCCACAAGCACCAAACGCATACAATCCTTTTAAAAATCCTGAACGTGCAGAAAAACGACGTAATATTGTTTTAGGTTTAATGTACCAACATAAAAAAATTACCAAAGAACAAATGGAAGCTGCACAAAAAGTGGATGTTAAAAAAGGGCTTCTTCCTGAAAGCAAACGAAAAACCGCTTCTACATCCAAATATGATGCCTATATCGATGTCGTATTAAAAGAATTAGCGGAGAATGGTGATGAGAAAGCATTAGAAGAAGGTGTTAATGTTTATACAACATTAGATCCTAATGCTCAAAAAATCGTCGAAAAAACGATGAATAATGCTGCCAACTTCCCTACAAAAGATATACAAGCAGGTCTTTCAGTTATTGATACGCAAACTGGCGCAATTGTTGCAGTTGGTGGTGGACGTGATTACGGTCCTGAACGTGGATTTAACTATGCGGAAGCATTAACTAATCGACAACCTGGTTCTACCATGAAACCATTAATCGATTATGGCCCAGCAATTGAAAATCTAAAATGGTCTACAGGTAAAACAATTGTGGATGAACCAATGACCTATACAGGTACTGATCAACAAATTAATAACTTTGACCATCAATACAAAGGTACAATAACGATTCGACAAGCTTTATATAATTCTCGTAATATCCCTGCTGTTAAAACGTTCAAAGAAGTCGGTACGGATAAAACGAAAGCATTTGTAAAAAATCTTGGTATTGATGCGAATAACATTACGGAATCTGATGCAATCGGTGGTGGTAAAATTACCCTATCTCCAATTGAAATGGCAGGTGCTTATGCTGCATTTGGTAATAATGGTATTTATACAAAACCACATGCTATTAAGAAAATTGTCTATCGTGATGGAAAAACAGCTAAATCCTACACACCAGACCCTGTACCTGCAATGAGCGATTATACAGCTTATATGGTGACAGATATGTTACGTGATGTAGTAGGTTATAAATACGGTGCATCCGGTACTGCTGCTGGAATTCCTGGTTTAGATGTTGCAGGTAAAACTGGTACAACTAACTATAGTTCTCAACAATTCAGTGATTATGGACTTCCTGACTCAGCTGTTCCAGATTCATGGTTTGCTGGATATACATCCAAATACTCTATTGCTGTTTGGAGTGGATATGCAGATTACAAAGTCCCAATTACTACCAGCGCAGAACGTGTTCTTCCTCAGCAATTATTTAGAACCGTTATGTCACAAATTTCAGCATATACGCAAACTCCTAATTTCCAACAACCAAATTCTGTTGTTCGAGTAGGTAATGAGTTATATGTAAAAGGGCAACAACCTGTATCATATACTCCTCCAGTTGAAAATAAAGATAATCAAAAGCTAAATGCACCAACTGGTTTGAAAGCCAGTTATGATGCCAATTCTAAAGCTATTAATTTAACTTGGTCTCATAAAGCTTCAGGAGACCAAGCACCAAAATTCAAAGTCTCTGTTTCAGTCGATGGTGGAGGTTCTCAAGCACTTACTGAAACTTCTTCTAATTCGTTTACGTATAATGGAGCAGAAGATGGCAAAACCTATTTATTCTCTGTCGTAGCTGTTGCTGGAGACAAAACAAGTGATGCTGCAACGACATCTATACAGATACAAGCACCAACTCCTGAACCTGATCCAACGCCACCTGATCAATCAGAGACTCCAACGCCTCCTGATCAATCAGAAAACCCTAATCCACCAACAGATGGTAACAATCAGGGTAATACAGATAGTAATGGTGACAATACGAATCCAGACCAAAATAATCCACCAGGGCAACAAAATCAAGGTAACGGCAATGGAAGAGGAAATGGAAACGGAAACGCAAATGGCAATGGAAAGAATAAAGCTAATACAAACAGTTTGAATGGGTATACTCCAACTGATCAAACTCAAAAACAACAATAAGAAAGGGGCTTACCCAAAGAATCGGTGTTGACCGATTATTGGGTAGCCCCTTTTTTCACTTTCATATAATTGGAAGGTAATTTGAAATTTCTTGAAATACACTTGTGATTTCACGATTAACAAGCGCTTAAAATTGCGAAAACAGCTTCTTGTAAATATCTAATACCATATTACGAAAAGAACCAACGAAACAAATTTCGTTGGTTCTAACTTTTCTCATTCTTTTATTACAGTTTCAAACGCAATCTTGCACATCTTTTTTTCGTTTCGAGAAATAACTCATCCAATTGACGATAACATGCATATTGTCCCGGACGTGTCTTAATAAAAGATAATCGCTCTACTGCATTAATTGGTAAAATTTCATATTGCTCATTTTCTTGAAACACATCGTGTCCAACAGATGCGCTTACCACGAAAGATTCATATAATTGAATAGCTTTTAACATGATTTCTTTCGCATTGCCATCTCTTGCTGAATGAGATTGATGTATGGATTGACGAAATGTTTCCCACTGATTCATCCAAGCATCCACAATTTCTTTTGTAATGGCCTCTTTCTTACATTCAATCATCTATTCACAAGACCTTTCTTTGCTCTCTTTTGCCCTTCTCGACAAATATCAAATAATGGGCATGCGTTACAATTGGGGTTTTGTGCTTTACAATGATAGCGACCAAAGAAAATCAACTGATGATGCGTTTTAGACCATTTTTCCATTGGAGTCTTGTTCATTACAGTTTGTTCGACTTCTAAAACGCTATCCTTCCATTTACAAAGCCCTAAACGTTTTGTAACACGCTCTACATGCGTATCAACTGCCAAAGCCGGCTGATTAAAAGCAACAGATAATACAACATTGGCAGTTTTACGCCCTACCCCAGGTAATGTAACTAGCTCTTCACGTGAATTTGGAATAACACCATTATATTCATCAAGTAATCGTTGACACAGTTTTTGAATATTTTTAGCCTTACTTCGATATAATCCAATTGAACGAATATCTTGTTCAAGTTCTTCTAATGGAACAGCTAAATAGTCTTCAGGCTTTTTATATTTTTTAAATAAGGTAGCAGTTACTTTATTAACTAATACATCTGTACATTGTGCTGAAAGTAATGTTGCGATTGTCAGTTCAAACGGATTGTCATGTATTAATTCACAGTGTGCTTCAGGGAACATTTTTTCCATTTCATCTAAACAAAATTCCCATTGCTTTTTCGATAACATTTACAATCCTCCTTTTACTGATGACGATCTAACCAATTGTAAAAAGGGACGTTACTCGATGGTGGTTTTTGATCTGTTCCTTTTTTCTCAGGTTGAGCTGTATTTTTTTGTATAGTATTTTTACGAAATTGCTTTGATACGTTATCTGCGTCTTTTGTTGTTTTAACATTATTCTTTTTCCATTCAAAAAGAATTCGATCAATATAACGTAAACTAAGCTTTTGTGATAAAACTGCTTCCATTAATGCTTTGCGGATGACTTCTGGAGAATGTTCATCTTGATCTAACCACATAGAAATCATTTCAGTTTCCATTGGAGATAAAAAACGTCCAAACTCTTGTTCAAAAAGTTGGAATAAGTTTCCTTCTTTTAACTTTGTCATTTCTTTTTCATTTTTTTCATTTTTAACTACTACACAATCAAGAAGTCTTCTCCACAGTGGCATTAAATTAATGACTTCGTATAGCACACCTTGATCATCTAACTTTTGGTGAATTTCCATAAATCCTTTTTGCATTAGACGTTGCAAATTTTCGGAAATCCTATCTTCAGTCAAATTCATACGTTGTGTAATATTAGCAGGCGTAGGGAATTCATTTCCATCTTCAAGAAAAGCATTCAAATGCATAATTAGCATGGCTTCAGTATCTGAAATTTGCAACTCCTTATAAAACTGAAAAAAAAGCTGAGAAATATTGACACTTCCCCGCTCAATCCAAGTTTGGAGCCGCTCTGCTTCATTCATCATCGTCGAACTCCCCTTTATTTTAAATTGAACAAGAAGAATTGCTTAAGCAATCCTTCTTGTTTTTTGTTAATGTTTTAAAGATAACATATTTTTTTGTACTTATGGATAAATTCTGTTCAATAAACGTGGGAATGGAATTGTTTCACGTACATGTTCTGCACCTGTAATCCAAGCAACTGTACGTTCTAGTCCTAAACCAAAGCCAGAGTGTGGCACTGATCCATATTTACGTAAATCAAGATACCATGCATATGCTTGTTCATCTAGGCCATGTGCTGCAATACGTTCTTTCATTAAATCATAGTTCCAAATACGTTCAGAACCACCAATAATTTCACCATATCCCTCAGGAGCGATTAAATCTGCACAAAGAACAACATCATCTCGATCAGGATGTGGTTGCATGTAGAATGGTTTAATACCTACTGGGTAGCAAGTGATGAAAACTGGTTTGTCAAAATGTTCAGCAATTGCTGTTTCATGTGGCGCACCGAAGTCTTCTCCCCATTTAATATCATTAAAGCCTTTTTCATGTAATAATTCAATCGCATCATCATAAGAAATACGTGGGAATGGAGCTTGTACTTTTTCAAGTTTAGACGTATCACGACCAAGTATTTCTAATTCTAATTTGCAATTTTTTAGAACTGATTGAACGATGTATGATACAAATTGTTCTTGAACTTCAAGAGATTCATCATGTTCAACAAATGCCATTTCTGGTTCAATCATCCAGAATTCGATCAAGTGACGACGAGTTTTAGATTTTTCAGCACGGAATGTTGGACCAAATGAGAATACTTTCCCCATTGCCATAGCTGCTGCTTCCATGTAAAGTTGACCAGATTGAGAAAGAAATGCATCTTGATCAAAATACTTTGTATGGAATAATTCAGAAGTTCCTTCAGGAGCCGAACCAGTTAAGATTGGTGGATCTACTTTTTTGAAGCCATTGTCGTTAAAGAATTCATAAGTTGCGCGAATAATTTCGTTACGTACTGTCATATTAGCATGTTGTTTTTTAGAACGTAACCATAAATGGCGATTATCCATTAAAAATTCGACACCATGTTCTTTCGGTGTGATTGGATAATCATTAGCTTCCGAAATAACTTCGATTTCTTTAACTTGGAGTTCATAACCAAATGATGAACGAGAATCTTCTGTTACTTCACCTACAATATATAGAGAAGTTTCTTGATGAATTGATTTTGCAGTAGAGAAAGTCTCTTCTGAAACATCTGCTTTTACGACAACACTTTGAACAAAGCCTGATCCATCACGTAATTGTAAGAATGCGATTTTACCGCTTGAGCGCTTATTTGCTAACCAAGCGCCAATTTTTACAGTTTCGCCGACATGTTTTGGCATATCTTGAATTGTAATTTTTTTCATATTATCCTCCAGTATTTCAAACATCTATTAGGTAGCCCAATAATGTGTATTCAAGTTATTTTAGACAATGAGATTTCATAAACTATGTCACTCGAAAAAAGGAAAAACAGAATTTAAATTATTTTTTGTAAAACTTATAAATTAAACACGATTCCTTGTATCTCTCATTTGTTCTACGGTATCTTGAGTTCCGCTAATTTCAATTGCTATGTACTCTTAAATAAGTAGCTGCAATTGATAAGTTCTTAACACCATTATATACAAGTTTTCCATAAATTTCGTGTAAAATGATTAGAATATCATTCCAACATAAAATTTTGCCATTTCAAATAAATCTTATTTACATAAAACAAACGAGTTAAATTACTAGTTAAATTTCATATAATTTAAGATAGAACTGACATAACGATGTTACTTAGCCTGGTGTTATTTCGTAAGTAGTTTTAAAGTTAGGTTATTGACTAACCTTATTATACTTATAAATTTTATAAATTCGAAATTCGTTTCCACCAACGTCCATCATCGAACATAATGTAAACATAATTGAGTTTATCTTGTTTATTAATATAAGTAATCTCCCACACGACTCCTGGTTTTTCTATACCAAGTTTTGTATGAAGAATCTTCTTCACATCACCGTTTTTGGATGCTTCGGCAACAGCTTCTTTTTTTGAAATTCCGTCTTTCATGAAAACTTCCGTTGGCTTTTCTTTACGATTATCTTGTGGAACAAAAACAGCTTTTTCCTTACCACTACTATCTTCACCAATAACCGTTACATATGAATCTTTACCATGATACACATAAGTATCACTCACCGATTTTAACTGCTGATTTTGCAAAACAGCCGCTTTTGCAGTCTTTTCTGTACTGTAAATCGGTGCAAAAGATTTCCACCCTACTATACCAATAAGTACTAATGATAATATTAGTAAAAAAATAGAGAAGAACTTTATCCAGTTTTTCATTATATCACCTTATGTTTCGTTTATCCCGTATAAACGAGCCTTTACCGCTTTTATTCTTATCTAGTTACAAACACAAGCCCCTTGATGGTTCACATGTAGTGAACCATCTCTATAGCTTTTGTCGAAGGACTCGACGGTTTACGTTATCTTTCTTGAAACACTCTCTCGGTCGAAAGCTAATAAGACGCTTTCAATTCGAGTCTACCACCGCTAGTCGAGGGCTTGATACGTTCCGCTTTTATTTTTTATTATACCAATCTTCTAATTCGAAGACCATATGTTCAAGTGATACTTTTTTTACTGGAATGTCAGGTAATGCCTTGATAAATTCCGGTCCATATGACTTCGTTTCAATGCGTCGATCAAGGACTATAAACACTCCTTTATCATGTGAAGAACGGATTAATCTACCAAAACCTTGTTTAAATCGTAAAATAGCTTCTGGTAAAGATAACTTGTAAAATGAATTCAAACCTCTGCTTGTTAACCGCTCGGATCTTGCCTTAAAAAACGGATCTTCTGGTGAAGAAAATGGTAAACGTACAACAATGACAGCTGATAATGCATCACCTGGTACATCTACACCTTCCCAAAAACTATTCGTGCCAAACAAAACAGAATGTTCAAATCGTTGAAACATTTTCAACAAACGCATACGGCTACCTGAGGATATTCCTTGAGCAAAAAGCATATAGTCGTCTAATGTACCTGTTTCTTGAATTAATTCGACTGTTTTACGGAGCATATCTTGAGCTGTAAATAATACAAAACATCGACCTTCAGTTGCTATTACAGTTTGTACGATGGCTTCTGCTACTGCTTCAATATATGCGGTCTGTGTTACCTTCTTTATATCAGGCATATCATCCACTATATATACATTTGCACCATCATAATAAGATTTTGGTGCTTGAAATTGATAAAGAGGGACATGATCTGATAATCCTAGTTGTTGCGCGATAAAACGCATGTCATTGGGTACTGTCAATGTACCAGAAGTCCAAACAATCCCTGTCTTATGACGGAAAGATTGTAAGACATTCGTAACTGAATCTTCTACTCGAACCGGTCTTTTATATATATGAAGACTTCCTGGTAAACTTCTGGTATCTATTTCCAGCCAAGCACTATCGTTTACTTGGTGTCGTAAGAAAATAGCATCCCATTCTGCAGAACGTATTTTTAGTTCTCTTAGCTGATATTGCCAATCCGTTAGATTTGCTTTATGTTTTATTGACAATTCATCTGGATACCTCAAATAGGTTGTTGTTATAGAATCAGCAAGTTTTAGCC
Organism: Rummeliibacillus pycnus; assembly: GCF_050459865.1. GTDB lineage: Bacteria > Bacillota > Bacilli > Bacillales_A > Planococcaceae > Rummeliibacillus > Rummeliibacillus pycnus_B. The sequence goes on along the minus strand of NZ_JBCMNM010000015.1, from coordinate 107,530 downwards.
AGTGTGTAATTTTACGACTAAATTCTTCACTAAAAGGTTGCGTTAATTCGATGTTTGATAATAAAAAACTTTGCTTATGTTGTCGACTTTTATTTTTTTGTAATTGAAACTTCTGTATTAGTTGATTAATTGCACGATCAAACAGATTAACCATATCTTGAAATTGTGCTTCTAAAGCTGTTAATTGTCTAAAAGGAATCTTATCTTCTTCTTTCATACCAAGATAAAATGGATGTTCAATGTTATGTGTTTCCGCAGATCCTATTTGACCAAATAAATACTTCCATTGTGTATAGGAGAAAATCTTCTCGTCTTTTAATGTTGCTGCCTGTAAAAATTGATGACCTTCATCTAATATCCAACCATTCAAGTGCTTTAATACAGGATTTTCCCTACCTAGATCTGCTAATATCATTGCATGATTCGTTATAACTAAGTCTGCTTCTTTACAATACGAAAGTGCTTGCATATAGAAATCGAATGCATTCTTATGATGAGTTTCAACCGTTGTTTGAGTTCGGCGAATTTTATCGATAAAATACTGTCCGCCTCCAGATAATGTTATTTCACCAAGATCACCTGTTTCTGTACCTTGTAACCAAACAATCATTTGCATCTTCGTAAAGTTTTCATCATAAGAATCATCCCTTACTTGTAGAAGATCACAAAAACGGTCAACATCAACATAGTGTTCCATACCTTTCACAACAGCTATAGAAACCTTAGTTCTTAATATAGCTTCTGCTTTCGGTAATTCTTCTTGTAATAATTGATCCAATAAATGCGAGGTATACGTACTAATTCCCACAGTACAACGATTCTTTTTAGCATAAATAATAGATGGAATCAAATAAGCAAGTGTCTTGCCAATCCCAGTCGAAGCTTCCGTCATTATTTCTTGTTTTGTAACGAGTGATTGCCACACTGCATCCATCATTTTGAATTGGTCTGGACGTACTTCAAATCTATCGAATGCTGCTTCAAATAATTTTTCCTTTTCTTGAAAAGTAGAAGGATAATAAAGATTTTCGCTATCTGTTTTATCTGTTACTTTAGGTTGTCTTAAAGCAATATCACGATAATATAAATGACTTTCTGTGTCGTTAGGCCGATTTCTTTTTATATGAATTGCATCTAAAAACAGTTGAGATAAATCGGATTTTAAGTTAAATGATCTCTGATGTAGTTGCTCAATCGTAGCTTTTGGTAATGATAAAAGCTTTTCCCAACACGCTTTTAATAAATGAGCTGTAGCTAATGCATCATCATCTGCACGATGAGCATTTGTTAATTGGATACCTAGTTCCATCGAGATATCTTGTAATTTAAAACTATATGCAGACGGAAAAAGAATTTTCGATAACTCAACAGTATCCATATGTTTTCCGAACCATTTCGGTAAACCTACTCGTTTAAATTCTGCCTGTAGAAATGGTAAGTCAAAATCTGTATTATGCGCAACAAAAACTGTATCTTGCAGAATTTCATATATTTGCTCAGCTTGTTCTTCAAAAGGAAGAGCATTTTGAACATCTTTGTCTGTAATATGCGTTAAATCTTGAATGAAGTAAGGTATTTTCTTACCTGGATTCACAAAAGAAGAGTATGTTGAGATAACTCTCCAATCTTTCATCAAGACTACGGCGATTTGAATAATCCGGTCTCCTTGTTGTGAGGAATGACCCGTTGTTTCTAAATCGACAATGGCGTAAGTTTGACTTTCCATTTTTTCTTCACAACTTTCCGTACTTGTTATAATGAAGATTTTATCATATTTTGAGAGGAATAGCTGAGTTTGAGAAAAGATCATTTATCAAGAATAAAATTTCATGTAATTTGAGCACAAAACCATCCATAAATAATTTAATAGTCCTATCAAAATTGTTTGGTAATGAATGATCTAGTTCAGGTGCTTACTCCTGCTTTGCTAGCTTCGTTGCAGAAAATATTCTCTTTGAGGTCTCGGCAATCGTTTTTTCAGCCGGAGTATCGGGGATTCAACTCCACTTTTCTACTTTTTTTGATAATCTTGATTTAATTAAATAAAGAAATAAAAAAGCTTAGTATCCGAACGACACTAAGCTTCTTTCATTTATTCAACTATATCATCACAGTTGCTTCAGGTTCATAATTAATCAATTGCTTTATTTTATTATTTTCATCTAGGATTGCAACAGTAGGCTGATGATTTTTTGCCTCTTCTACCGTCATATACCCATAACCGATAATAATCACTATATCACCTGGCTGAACTAATCGAGCAGCCGCTCCATTTAGGCAAATAACGCCCGAGCCACGTTCACCTGCAATCGTATATGTTTCAAATCGTGCACCATTATTGTTATTGACGATTTGAACTTTTTCGTTTGGCAAAATTCCAACTGTATCTAATAAATCAGCATCAATTGTAATGCTACCAACATAATTCAGATCGGCTTGTGTTACAGTAGCACGATGGAGTTTCGAAGTCATCATCATTTTTAGCATTATCTTATCTCCTCATTAGAAAAAAGTATATTATCGATTAATCTTACGTTTGAAAAATACACTGCTGTCGCAAGTAAAAACTGATTTGTTTCAGGATGTATCTCTTGTAAATTTGGATAGCTACGTAATTCTAAATAATCAACATGTCCAGATGTTTGATTTTCTATCATAGTAATCGCAATTTGAATGGCTTGTTCTTTATCATGATGTTTTAGGAAATCAGCTTTTGCTTGTTGTAATGCTTGCTGTATTACGGGTGCTTGCTCTCTTTCTGCATCTGTTAAAAAGACATTTCGAGAACTTTTCGCAAGCCCATCCTCTTCTCGAACAATTGGAACGCTACAAATTGTTACCGGAAAATTGTAATCTCTAACCATAAGTTGGATTAATGCTAATTGTTGTGCATCTTTTTGTCCAAAATAAGCATTCGTCGGTTGAACGATATGAAATAGCTTTGAAACTACCTGTAAAACTCCGTTAAAATGCCCTGGTCTTGTTGCGCCACAAAGAATTTTAGAAGCTGGACCTGCTTCAATTCGAATTCCTCCATCATCTGGATACATTTCATCTACGGTTGGGGCAAATAAATAATCTACACCCACTTCTGTTGCGATTTTTTCATCCCTATCTAAATCTCTAGGATAACTTTCAAAATCTTCATTTGGCCCAAATTGTGTTGGATTTACAAAATCACTCATCACAACAAGATCATTTTCTTGTCTTGCAGCTTTCGCTAATGTCATATGTCCTTCATGTAAATAGCCCATAGTAGGAACCAATGCAATTTTTTTATTTAATACGCGATGTTTTTCCAGCTCTTGTTGAAGTTCATTGATGGTTGTGATCACTTTCATCTTTTAATGCCCCCATATAATTGATCAAGCACGTCTTCTGACATTGAAAATTGATGTTGTGTTGTAGGGAATAAACCTTGTTTTACTTCATCTAGGTATGATGCAATCCCTTGTTCTATAACCGTTCCCGCTTTCGCAAAAGTTTTTACGAATTTTGGTACATGATGGTTCCCATATGCTAACACATCATGGAATACTAATACTTGTCCGTCAACTTCTTGCCCTGCACCAATTCCAATAATAGGAATATTCAATTTTGCCGATACTAATCCAGCTAATTGATGAGGTACACATTCTAAAACAATTGCGCAAACACCTGCTTCTTCAAGTGCTAATGCATCCTCTAATAACTGTTCTGCTGTTTCAGCTGTTTTTCCTTGTACTTTATAGCCACCAAGTACCTCCGCAGACTGTGGTTGCAATCCTAAATGACCTACAATTGGTATACCAGCTGAAATCATTGTTTTAATGGAATTAAGTAAAGGACCAGCACCTTCTACTTTTAAAGCATTTGCACCTGTTTGTTGAAATAATTGAACTGCATTTTTTAGTGCCTCTGTAGCATCACCATGGTAGCTCCCAAATGGCATATCCACAACAATGAAAGTATCCTGAGCGCCTCTTCTAGTAGCTTTCCCATGATGAATCATATCATCCAATGTTACTTTAACTGTCGAATCATAGCCTAAAACGACCATTCCAAGCGAATCGCCAACTAGAATCATATCAACGCCAGCATTTTCAGCAAGCATCGCAGAAGGATAATCATAAGCTGTTAACATTACTATTTTTTCGTTACGCTCTTTCATCTTTCGAAATTCAGTTGTACTTTTCATTCTATCTCCTCCATTTTTGAGGAAGAAAACAAGAAAACCCCTCTGTCTAAAAATGGACAGAAGGGTGGTGTAATCATTGACATTAAATCGTTTTCTTCCGTCCCTGTCTAAAAAAGATCAAGGCAGATATTTTTTGTTATAGTGTTAAAAATGATTAATTGAGGTACAATTCCAAATGGATACTGTCCTGTGATAACACTATATCAATATTTAAAACGATAAACAATATTTATTTTTGAAGTTCAATATCTGCAGAATAAATGTTTTCAATCGATCCATCGTCAAGCTGTAATTGTAAAATACCATCATTCGTAATGCCGATTGCTTTTCCAACAAAAACATTACGTATAGTTGTCGCTTTAATTCGGCTGCCAATTGTACAAGAATATTCTTCCCATAATCCTTTAATATTTTCAAAACCTTCTTCAATATACTGATTGCTGAGCTTTTCTAAATAATAAAGAATCTTCGCAACAAGTTCAGCACGATCAATCTGCTTACCTGTAGTCATTTTTAATGATGTTGCTAGATTTGCTATCTCATCATCAAAATCTTCATATTCATGATTCACATTAATGCCAATTCCCATGATAATCGCATTTACGCGATCTGGATCTGCTTGCATTTCGGTTAGGATTCCTGTACATTTCAAGCCTTTAATCAATAAATCATTAGGCCATTTAATATCTGGACGTACCCCTGTCACATCTCGGATAGCACATGTTACCGCTACAGCTCCTACTAAGGTAAACTGTGGTGCTTGGTAAGGCGGAACATCGGGGCGCAAGATAATACTCATAGAAATACCTTTCCCCGTTTGTGATTTCCATGGACGCATTAAGCGCCCCCTACCTTCTGTTTGTTCCTCACAAATAACCACTGTTCCATTCGGTGCACCCTCTTGTGCTTGTTGGTGCGCAATTGTTTGAGTAGACGTAAGGGTTTTTTCATAAATAATTTTTTTCCCGAATTCCTCTGTTTCAAGTGCTGCCGTTATTTTAGCAGGGTCTAATGTATCTGGTGTTGAAATCATGATGTACCCCTTTTTTCGAATGGATTCAAATTTATATCCTTCGTCTTCTAACTGTTTCATATGTTTCCATATTGCCGTTCTTGAAATATTTAAATCATCTGCTAATTGTTGACCAGAAATTGGTTTGCCATTCGCGGCAGATAAACGCTTTACTAGTTCATAATTAATAGGTACGTTCACTTAAAAACCATTCCTTTATTTGTTGTTGGTCATTTAGCAGCCGATTTTCAAGAATTTCTGTTAGTATTTTTTCAAGAGATTCTTTTAACCATGGTCCGCTTTTTTGACCACTCCATTTAATTAAATCATGTCCTGATACCGCTAAATCTGTTTTCTTTTGAATCGCTAAATTCATTTTAATCTGTTCAATATTTTCCATCGATTCCGGTTGTACAGGATTTTTTCCCAGATTGTTTGCAAATTCATGAGCCGTTTTTAATACGACTAAGTCAAATTCAAAATACTGTTTCTTTGTCCAACCATTAGAAATTAACAATTGATGTGCATCGATAATATCTTGTACTTGTTTTTTCTCGTTGTTAGAGCATTTAAAAGCTCGCATAATTTCAATGTCTTGATTTGGTTGGAGTAGACAGAAATACGCCCAACCTTTCCATGCATCTGTACAAGCTTTGAATTTCTTCCAACGATCTATTTGATCATAGTCACCTGGCAAAAATTCAGCTAAACCTGATTGTTGAATATTTTGCATTGCTTTTATTGGATGTTCACTAACAAAAATTTTGTCAAATTCAGCTTTAATACGTTCTTTAGCAATAAAGTGAATATCTTGTGCTTGTTTTGAAATAGCTTTAAATGTTGATTCCTCGATACGAAAACCTAGTTGTGCACTAAAGCGAATAGCTCGAAGCATACGTAAAGCATCCTCTTTAAATCGCTCTAATGGTTGTCCAACAGCTCGAATTACACCATTTTGTAAATCTTCTTTACCACCAAATAAATCGATAATTTCTTGTTTTCCTGACATCGCCATTGCATTGATAGTAAAGTCTCTTCTCTTTAAATCCTCTGCTAAAGATGAAACAAAATATACTTCATCAGGACGACGATGGTCTTGATAAGTACCCTCTGTACGGTACGTCGTTACTTCAACAGGACTTAGAGGATGAATAACGAGCACAGTACCGTGAGAAATACCTACATCTGCAGTTCTAGAAAAAACTGTCTTCACTTCTTCCGGTACTGCATTTGTCGCAACATCAACATCATTCGCTGTGTGACCTCGTAATGAATCACGAACAGCACCACCTACTATGAATGCCTCATAGCCGTTTTCCTCAAGTGAAGCAATTACTTCAAAAGCAGCCTTCCATGCCTTTTGCTCAATCATGTTTTCGTGCCACCTTTTCATAAAGCGCTTCATATTGTTCAACAATATTGGATGAATGGAATCTATGATTTGCAGTATAAATAGCTGATTCTCTAAATTGCTGTAACTTTTTGTCATCTTGTAGCAATTCAATTGCAAATTGTGCGGCCTTCTCATAATCGCCGAGTTCCACAATATAACCATTTTCACCATGCTCGATTACTTCGGGAATTCCACCAATATTCGTCCCAATCCCTGGTACTCCACACGCCATCGCTTCTAACAAAACTAGCCCGAATGCTTCTTTTTCAGACATTAATAGCTTTAAGTCACTCATTGCATAAAGCTCCGATAGATTTTCTTGCTTACCTAAAAATAAAATATCTGAAGCAAATTCACACTTTTTCACTTCATGCATGATTTGATTTTTCTCTGGACCATCGCCAACTAATAATAATTTAGCAGGCATAGTTTCACGTACTTTTATAAATGTTCGAATGATATCCGGTACGTGTTTTACTTTTCTAAAGTTTGAAACATGTATTAACACTTTTTCGTTTTCTAGTATGTCAAAATCCTTTTTTAACTGAGTTCCATCTTTTGGTGTATATTCACGTTCATCTACAAAATTATAAATGGTTTCAATCGGTTTTGCTGTTTCGATTAGATCATATGTCTGTTGTTTCAATGAGTCGGATACCGCTGTTACTATATCTGACTTTTCAATACCATATCGAATTGCACTTGTTAAGGAAGAGTCATATCCTAAAACTGTTATATCTGTTCCATGTAAAGTAGTGACAATTCCAATATTTTGTCCAGACATATCACGTGCTAATGCTGCACATACCGCGTGAGGTATCGCATAATGTACATGCAATACATCTAGCTCTTCACTTTGAATCACGTCTGCCATTTTACTCGCTAGTGCAATATCGTATGGTGGATATTGAAAAACGGAATAATTATTTACTTGAACTTCATGATAAAAAATATTTGGATAAATTTTATTTAAACGAAAAGGCATACTAGAAGTAATGAAATGAATTTCGTGACCTCTTTCCGCCAACATTTTACCTAGCTCTGTTGCCATAACCCCAGAGCCTCCAACGGTCGGATAACATGTGATACCGATTTTTAATTTTTTCATCCGACCACTCCCTTTCTATTTTCTGCGTTCTTGTATTAAACGCCAATCGATAAATCCTTCTTGTAATCCTTTTAATAACACTTCTGCCGTGCCCATATTAGTAGCCAATGGAATTTGATAAACATCACTTAAACGGATTAATGCAGATACATCTGGTTCATGAGGTTGTGCAGTTAATGGATCGCGGAAGAAAATGACCATATCCATGTCATTATTGGCAATCATACTTCCAATTTGTTGGTCCCCGCCTAATGGACCTGAACGGAATCGCGTCACATCTAAGCCAGTTGCATCAATTACTCTTTGTCCAGTTGTACCTGTAGCAAATAACTCATGCTGTGCTAGAATGTCACGATATGCTGTCACAAATTGCACCAAATCATCTTTTTTCTTGTCATGCGCAATTAATGCGATTTTCATAAGGATCAAACTCACCTTCTATAAAATGTTTTCTAAACCATAAACTAATTCTTTTATATCCATTACTTTTTCAATAGATAATTTTACACCAGTCATAAAGGATTTTCGATCAAATGAATCGTGACGTACTGTTAATAACTCTCCAGTACCACCAAATAGCACTTGTTGATGTGCAACAAGGCCTGGTAATCGTACACTATGGATTCGCATACCATCAAAATCTGCGCCTCTTGCTCCCGCAATGGTTTCATGCTCTTCTGGATGTCCTTGTTTATGTGAAGGACGATTTTCTGCCATCAATTGTGCTGTTTTTACCGCTGTTCCAGATGGGGCATCTAATTTTCTGTCATGATGCATTTCGATAATTTCAATATCCGGGAAATAGTCAGCGGCCATTTGGGCAAATTTCATCATTAAAACGGCTCCAATGGCAAAATTAGGTGCAATAATACATCCTACTTCTGAAGTCTTTGCAAGATTCTTAATCTCTTCTAATTGACCATCTGTAAATCCTGTTGTTCCAATTACAGGACGAACACCTGCAAAAAGTGCAGTTTTCGTATGCTCGTAACCTGCTACAGGTGTTGTTAAATCTACAAAAACATCTGCTTGTACTGCATCAAATAATGTATGTAAGTCGGTATAAACAGGTACATCATATTGTTCAGGAAATAGTTCGTATTGAGCTAAGTTTGGCGCTAAATCTTTATGATCTAATACTGCTACTAAATCCATATTTTCAGCGTTCATAACTGTGTGTACTGCTTCTTTTCCCATTTTCCCTCTTGGCCCTGCAATTACAACTCGAATTGTCATTACTCTTCTTCCTTTCTAATCCAACGATCTTGATCACGTGTTTCAAATTTTAGTAATACAGTTTGTAAAGCTTTTGACATATCAATATCTTTACCGTATGCAAAACAAATTAAAACAAATAAAATGTATTCAAACTCTTCTTCCAAAGATTTAACAGCTTCTGTCGGCTTTTCTTTATCGTTCCATATAAATTTAGGACTTCGCGAGATAATTCGCCTAATTCCTCTGTTAATCGTGCTTATAACTCAAATGGAGGAATATAACCTTCAACGAAGTAGTTGTCAAATCCCATAAAATACATGATAATATATTCTTGTGTAAAGTTAATAAAAATGCCCAAACCATGTAAAAACACGGAATCTCTTTTAACTATTACTGTATCATTAATCCTTGATGATTTCGATAAATGCATTCATTTTTCTACACATTTATCGTTATTATACTCTACAACATAAAATTGGGGTGAATTTGTATGCCAAATATTAAAATTAAAAATACTTTGTTAATCATATTAGGTGCTGCTATTTTTAGTTTTGGTTTTGTTCATTTTAATATACAAAACCATTTAGGTGAAGGCGGATTCAACGGTATCACATTAATCTTATATAACCTATTTCAGTGGGATCCAGCTATTTTGAACTTAGTTTTAAATATACCTATGTTTATTATAGGGTGGCGCATTCTAGGTAAAAAAACTTTTATCTATACCATTATTGGCACTGTTTCCGTATCTGTTTTTTTGAAAATATTCCAAATTTACACGTTTAATATTGATTTACACAATGATATGTTCCTTGTCTCTTTATTTGCAGGCGTATTCCTTGGTGTAGGTCTCGGTATTATTTTCCGTGTAGGTGGAACAACAGGTGGAGTAGATATCATTGCCCGTCTTGTCAACAAATTCTTTGGTTGGCCAATGGGTAAGACAATGTTCATATTTGATGCAATTGTCATTTTATTATCATGGATAACCTTCCTAGACGCTCGTTCAGTAATGTATACTCTAGTCTGTGTCTTTGTAACTGCACAAGTAATTGATTTTGTCCAAGAAGGTGCCTATGCAGCAAGAGGAGCCATTATTATTTCAAACAATAACCATGAAATTGCAGAACGTATCGCAAAACAAATGGACCGTGGTGTTACCTTTTTGAGAGGCTATGGTTATTACACGAAAGAAGATCGTGAGGTTATTTATTGTGTAGTTGCAAAAAATGAAATGTTTAAGTTAAAAAGTATTGTACTATCTGTAGATCCCCATGCTTTCATATCTCTATCTGAAGTCCATGATGTAAGTGGTGAAGGATTTACTCTAGATGATCAAAAACAACCAATTGAATAGTATGAAATTCCATTCGGCGAATTGGTTTTTATTATCAAATAATAAGAGATGAATAAAACCCCAATTAATTGGACGACTCTCTTATATAATAGAAGCTCTCTGTACTTTATTTTCAGTACAGAGAGCTTCTTTCAATTAAATGTTTAGTAAATGCATTATTATTTTACCTGTTTTTCCTCCCGAATCTTTATTTGGACTGGAATAAATTATAAAGCTATTAGAGTGTTGAATGCATTCACCTTCACTGATGTAGATACCTATTCAAATGTAAAGAACCCATTATATAGATCTAAAAATTCCCACATAACAAAAAACCTCTACGATCAACGCTATTGATCATAGAGGCTTTTATATGTTAGAAAAATCTAATCTTCATCGTTATTCATACCTGTATACATTAACACTAAGCGTAACAATTCCATAACAGCTGTTGCTGCGGCTGCTACATATGTCAATGCTGCTGCACTTAATACTTTTCTAGCGTGAGGTTCTTCTTCATTTCGAATGATACCGAGACTAACAACTTGGTTAAGAGCTCGTTTCGATGCATCAAACTCGACTGGTAAAGTTACTATTTGGAATAGTACACCGATTGCTAATAATACAATACCAACAAGCATTAATGGTTTTATTGTACCAATCATACCGATCATAATAAAGATCCATGATGCATTTGATGAAATATTCGCTGCAGGTACTAATTTAGAACGAAGTGTTAAGAACGCGTAAGCTTCCTTATGTTGAATGGCGTGACCACATTCATGTGCTGCTACCGCTGTTCCAGCTACTGAAGCATTATGGTAATTACTTGAAGATAGTGCTACTGTTTGGCTAGTGGGATCATAATGATCTGATAAAACTCCTGAAGTTTCTACAACTCGAACATTACTTAACCCATTATTATCTAAAATAGTTCTTGCAACCTCTGCACCTGTCATACCAGATGTGGAACGAACTTCTGCATAACGTTGATAAGTTTTCATCACTTTACGCTGAGCATAAAGTGGTAACAACATCAATACAAGAAAATATATGATATACATCGCTGCTGACAAAAATACCAACCTCCTATTACTAACTTAATTTTATTTTAAAGGTAATTATTTTGAGTCGCAAATGAAAACCTTTTTTGTGAAACAAAATATGCTAGTGTGATACAAGCAATAGATAGCCAAAATGTGAAATATCCAATCTCCGCCATATACTGAGCAAGCATACTATAAATAGGCATTTGACCAAATACATAGTCAATTACATCATTATGCAATGTCCAAATTGCTGCAAGAGCAACATGAGTAATTTTAATATCATACATTGGGATATATAAAATTGCTTGTACAGCCATCGCGAAATGGGAAATAACAAGCATCCATCCAAGGTAACCAATAGAGCCCATCTCTAATAATGCTAATAGATTCATCACTACTGCCCAAAGACCGTATTTAACTAATGTAATGAGCGCCAATGCTTCTATTAGACGCCAATTTTTACCGAATATCCAACCTATCAGTGCAATAGAGAAAAACAAAGTTGCTGTTGGACTATCCGGAACAAATATATAGAAAATAGGTTCCGTAATTGATAATTGCCCACCATACCAAAGATACCCACCGATTGTCCCTAAAATATTGACGATCAATAATATCCAAAGAAAAACTTTATGCGATAATATCTTCCAAATAAATGAGAATAAATTATTCATCACAAACCCCTTAAAAAATTATTATTAAATATGTTATAACCTTTTTTAATATTGTGCGTCTATATATATGTATAATAAAATGCTGATATTTTTTATGTTGTTTTACGCTATATATTAAATATCGGGGTAAAACATCAAAAGCAACTATCTAACTCGTTACGGTGCCTATTCCACTTTTTCCGCCGACTGATCGACGAGCCGCCCAGTCGCTAATGCTTGGGGTACTGAAAAAGTGTTTAAACTCAATTATTGATAGTATTAATCTGTTTTCTACATGATGTGGAATTAGCTTCGCTTTCCGCGGGCGAGCGTTGAGCCTCCTCGCTCACTTCGTTCACTGCGGGGTCTCATCTTTCTCGCTTTCCCGCAGGAGTCTTCGCTAATTCCACATCAACAAAGATAGCTATACCAGATTTTTATTATAGATTTTCATTTTTTTACTTTTTCAGTGCCCTCGCTAATGTTCACTGAAAGTCTTAACTGCCCTTTTTCGGCAAGAGTACCGGAGTAGACACCTTCACTTAACTACTGTAATTCGCAAAATTGTGTGAGCATCTAACATATATTATGAAACGATTCTTCATACTATATATATAAGTATTTAACAATAAGATAGAAAAAAAGAGCCAGTCTCCTGACTCTTCTTTCGATTTATTATTCAGCTTTTAAGCCTGAAATAAATGTAGCTAATTTTTTAAGATCTTCATCTGATCCTTTGTATTGCCCAGCTGGCATACCGCCTTTACCTTCATGAGCAATTTTAGCTATTTCTTCCGGAGACAAGCCTGTATTAGTTAAATTAGGACCTGCTCCACCTTGAAGTTTGTCACCATGACAATTGATACAAGATTGCTTAGCATATACCTTGTATCCTGGATCTTCTTGGTTAATTTCAACCGCTTTAACGATTTGCCCTTGTTTCTTAGCAGCAGCCCAGTCATGATTTACAACTGATTCCCAAGTTAAGAATACCATAGAAGCAAGTGCTAATAACATAAATGCTACTGGAAGCGGGCGTTTAATTGGTTTACGTTCTGGACCTCTATCCAAGAATGGTGCTAACATTAATGCTCCAATTGCAATAGCTGGAACAACGATTGCACCGATAGTATTATAAGGACCTGAAGCATATTCATATTTAAGTAATTGATATAAGAATAAGAAATACCAGTCCGGCATTGGAATATAACCTGTGTTTGTTGGATCTGCTTGTCCTTCTAATGGAGATGGATGAGCAACTGTTAAAATTAAATAACCAACTAAGAATACCGCACCAACCATCCATTCTTTTAATAAGAAGTCTGGCCAGAATGGTTCTGTTTTGCCAGGATATTCGGAATAATCTGGTGGATATACGTTTTTGTTGTCCTTCTGAGGAACGCGCGTATCTCCTACGAATTTCATTCCTTTTCCTTTATGCATTTTGTCCCCTCCTTAAGGAAATATTAATGGCTAGATTGTAAGTTCTACAATGGGCCAGATATCCCTTGTCTTCGAATCATGACAAAGTGTGCAGCAAGCAAAGCAAGTAAGCAAGCTGGTAAGAAGAATACATGAATCGCAAAGAATCTTGTTAATGTTTGTGCACCGATGATTGTAGAATCACCTGCTAATAATATTTTGATTGCTTCACCAATGAATGGTACGGATGCTGCAATTTGAATACCTACTTTTGTAGCAAACAATGCTTTCATATCCCAAGGAAGTAGGTAACCTGTAAAGCCAAGGCCTAACATTACACAGAAGATTAGAACCCCAACAATCCAGTTTAATTCACGAGGTTTTTTATAAGAACCTGTAAAGAATACACGTAATGTATGAAGGAACATCATAACAATTACGAGGGAAGCGCCCCAGTGGTGCATACCACGCACGATTTCACCGAATGCTACCTCATTTTGTAGGTAGTAAACTGATTTCCATGCATTTTCAATATCTGGTACATAGTACATTGTTAAGAACATACCTGATAAGATTTGAATAACAGTAACGAAGAACGTTAACCCTCCGAAACAATATACGAATGCAGAGAAATGATGTGCAGGGTTTACGTGCTCTGGAACTTCATGGTCGGCAATATCACGCCAAATAGGTGTAATATCAAGTCGTTCATCGACCCAATCATAGATTTTATTAAGCACTGTTGTCGTACCCCCTTACAATTATACTAAAGTGTTTGCTCTTACTTTTCCGATCATAACTAGACCGTCTTTTTCTTTTACTTCATACTCATCTAGTGGACCAAGTGGTGGTGTACCTGGCACGTTTTTACCATTTTTCTCATAACGGCCACCATGACATGGGCAATAGAATTGGTCTTTAAATTCTGGAGTACCATTCCAGTTAACTGTACAACCTAAATGTTTACATACAGGTGAAAGTGCGATAATTTCATCGCCATTTTTATAAACCCACGCTGTGTTTGTAACATCTGATTTGTACCAAGCGTCAACTTGTTCGAATGAAAAATCTACTTTTACAGGAGTTTCAGAAAGTTCCGAAACTTTTTTATCAGTAAGTATGAAGCCGCCGCCTGCTTTCTTTTGTAGAATTGGGTCGACTGCGAAGCGAGCCATTGGCATTAACATACCAGCTGCCATGAAACCACCAACACCTGTTAATGTGTAGTTCAAAAATTGACGTCTTGAGACACGATTGTTACTCATCCTTTTCCCCCCTCTAACTTCAGGTAAGTCCAACAGACAAACTTATACAAAATAGTAATACTAGGACATATCTATGATATATCATGTAAAATGTTAGGTCAATAACGCATTCAACTGTTTTATGCAGATTTGTGAACATTTATTGAAAGAAAAAGTTACTGTTCTGACCATTTTGAAGATAACATAGGTATTACCTGTCTTAACTGATCACTTAGGACTGATTGTCTAACCTTCTGATCCATATCACCTAATGGAATAGATGGCAACCAGATTATGTCGAAATCTGGCACAATTATATTCCATTCATGGTCTGATGTAACAAAGAAAGTATATTTAAAACCAGCAGCTATAAATTCATCACGAATAGCAGTGATTAATTCTTTTCTTGACATTGACTTGGTATATGTAATTGGAGGAGATAAAACAATTCGTCCTTTGAATTGTAGCTCAATAAAATTAGTAAGTGACATTAAGAATTCTGCCCCAGAAGCACTCTGTTTTATACCTAAATTTGTCCCTTCTATCATTACTAATGGAACTATAGCTGTGTCAATAAATTCTTTTTGTTTAATAAACTCCTCAATATCTTTGCTTGTCCAAAACATCCAAATTCCTCCTAAAAGTAAAACTTCATCCAATGATGGATGAAGTTTTTATTTTTCCACATTTTTTATAACATTTAATAATGCAGACAACTTGTAAAACTTCTCTTTGTCATTTTGATCAAGGGCTTCATCAATTTGTTTTAGAATTGCTTCCTCTTGGAATGTTTTCATACTGTCTTGTAAAATTTCCTCTGCTAATTGGCGATCTGATTCGCTAATTTGTAAATAGTTAGGCATGTATGGATTTTCTTCTAATACAGTTAAGTATTCACGACTAGGTGGTACTTTGGGGAAATTCAATTGTATGAACATTTCCTCATCAGGATGAAGCCTTAAATCATGGAAGGATTTTTCCGCATCTGCTGTCATAATATTACCTCGATAGAAGCGAAATGGTATGCCCGATGAATCTGTTGTTGACATGACCATTGCTCGTGGGCAGTAATGTGCTTCTTCCACAAAATGAATATGTTCCAATAATTCATCATGACCAAGCAGATAATTTAAAATCCATACACACTCACGTCGTTTCATTTGGTATTTTTTTAAAAACCAGCGGACAAATTCTTTTTTGTCCAAGACAGAAACGGATGCGGTCATATTAAATGAGCCTCCTCTCATTCGAACGTTTGTAAAAGGTCTTGCCAAGTCGGTTCATCTGGTTGCAATGTGATTAACTGATTGACTACTACCTGTGCTTCTTTGCGTTTACCATCTTCAATTAAGAAATAAGCATATTTTTCAAGGAACAATGGATCTTCCTTATGATCATTATATGCTAACTGATAAAAATCGTATGCACGTTCATAATTTTCTAATCGGTCATATGATATCGCAGCGAATGCAGATAAAGTAGACCAGTCAAAACTTTCTTGTTCCAGTTGTTCTATTAACTCAACAATTTCTTCGTCTCTTTCTTCTTTCGAAAGGATTGAAACAAGCGTAATGATTGCTTCCATATATTCACTGTCTAATGCTATTGCTTGTCGCAAATAATGTTCAGCTTCTTTAGGTAGGCTGTTTTTAAGAGCCATTTTCCCTGCAAATAAATATAGCTCTTTATCGTATTCATCACGAGTTATACCTTCTTTGATTACTTCAAGAGCTTTTATATTGTTCTCAAGCATTGCATAACTTTGTGCTAACAGTAGATATGCAGAGAAATAATCAGGATCTAATGTTTTTAAATCTTCAGCATATCGGATGGTTGTTTCATACATTTGTGATTGAAATGCAGAATATGCTGCGCCAAATAGTAAATCAGGTGATGTATTTTCCTCAAGTGCTTTTATATAAAAAGTCAAAGCCTCTTCAAATGCTGCACCTGCACGATGTACTTCTGCTAATCGCTCTACTAACCGTACTCCCGCTATTTCAGTTTGTTCTTCGTATAATTCATGATATATGCGAGCAGCTTCAGTAAAACGTCCCATTTCCATTAATAATTCTGCTTTTGCAAAATGTAACAATAGTTCATCTGGTAATAATTCTAATGCTTCATTTATACGCTGTTCTGAAACTTCATATAACCCTTGCATTTGATAATAATCAGCTAAAGCCAATAGAACTTGAGGATACTCTGGTGCATCATGGTTAATCGACATTAATAAATTTAATGCTTGATCTTCCTGTTCTCGCTCCATTAATAATGTAGCACGATCAATTTTAAGTTGTGCTTCATCTGGGAACAAGTACAGTAAATGTTCTAATAATTCATCAGCTTCTTCTAAAAAGCCGAAGTTCATAAGGAAACCTACTACTTCATACTGAATGTCTGGGTCTACCTGTATTTTAAAATCTTCGAGAAGATTTTGGATGCCTTCCAAGTCACCATTTTGAATTGCATCAATCATTTTTTTCTGTATATCCATTTTGTCACCTGATTCTTCTATTTATACTACATAACGGGTACGTTCCGCTTTTAAATTATCTAGCTCTAAGACTAGATCCTCGAGGGTTCAAACACAGTGAACGTACTTAGGCTATCTTCCTCTATTATTAGCCGCCTACGCTTTTAACATTATGCTACATGACGAATGCTTTATACACAAGGAAAAACTCTCCTAATATAGGAGAGCTTCTTTAGAACTTACTATTTTATTATCTTTTGAATGTCTTCAAAGAATGTTGGATATGATACTGCAATACAATCTGGATCATCTAATTCAACAGCACCATTTGATACCAATGAAGCAATTGCTCCCATCATACCAATTCGATGATCCCCATATGTTTTGAGTGATGCACCCTGAAGTTCAGAACCTCCATGAATAATCATGCCATCATCAGTTGCTTCAATATTTGCACCTAATTTTTTCAATTCATCGACGACTGCTGTAATACGATCCGTTTCTTTTACTTTTAGTTCTGCCGCATCTCGAATAACTGTTGTTCCGTTCGCTTTTGTAGCGAGTAAAGCAATAATGGGAATTTCATCGATTAAGCGAGGAATTAAATCACCATTTATTTGTACACCTTCTAAATCTGATGTTCTAATCATAATTGTACCTGTAGGTTCAGCAGCTTCCTCATTATCTACTATGATTTCCATATTAGCGCCCATTGCAGTTAACACATCAATGATTCCTGTTCGTGTAGGATTAAGACCAACATTATGCAAAGTGATTTCGCTATCTTCTGCCATTGCACCGGCTACCAAAAAGAATGCTGCAGAAGATATATCCCCAGGTACATCTACATGTGTTGCCTGTAGAGTTTGTCCACCTTTATAAGATACCGTACCATCTTCTACAATTACCTCAGCTCCAAATTGCCGTAGCATTCTTTCGGTATGATCTCTAGAAACATCTTTTTCATGAATAATAGTGTTTCCTTCTGCTTGTAATCCTGCAAGTAAAATAGCTGATTTTACTTGCGCGCTAGCTACAGGCATTGTGTATTCAATTGCAGATAATGGACTACCTTTTATAGCTAAAGGTGTATATTGGCCATCCATTCTTCCCGTAATCTGTGCACCCATTTCACGAAGTGGTGTAATAACACGTTTCATAGGTCTTTTTCCGATAGAAGCATCTCCGTTTAGGATGGAATGTATTTTAGATCCAGCAAGTAGCCCCAACATTAATCGAGTAGTTGTACCAGAGTTTCCTGTATACAGAACATCGATTGGTTCTTTCCAATTTCCCATTCCGTTACTATTGATTTCCACATTTGTTCCATCCAACTCGATTTCAACACCAAGCTTTCTAAAGCAATCAATCGTACTTAAACAATCATCACCTAATAAAAAGCCACTTACTGTAGTACGTCCTTCTGCTATGCTTCCGAACATAATGGAACGGTGAGAAATAGATTTATCACCCGGAACTGTAATATTGCCATGCAAAGTAGGCTTCTTATAATTTAATCTTACTTCTGCCAAGTTATACGCAACCTCCTTTATGATATATATACCTCATATGGACTGCGTCGCTCGATACAAGCAGCCGCCTTTTCTCTGTCTTCTGCATTTTGGAAACTTACTACTAATATACCAAATACATCTTCTCGCGTTTCTACAATTCGGATATTCGTAATACTAATTCGTTCATCTGCCAGATATGCTGTGATTTCAGCAATACTACCAGGGTAGTCAGGTACATCAATATACAAATCATATGTCGAATAAAGAGCCCCTTGTGCAGTCACTGGAAGGTCATCTCTGAAGTTCTTTGCATCTGCAAAAAAAGATTCAATTTGTTCAACATTCCCTTTTTCTATTAATGTTTGAACTCTCAACATTTCTTGTTGCCAATTTGCAAGTTGGGTTGCAATTTGTTTTCGATTTTGTAGTGTTATATCGCGCCATAATAGCGGATTTGATGATGCGACCCTTGTAATATCTCTAAAACCACCAGCTGCTAACAATTTTGTCAATGAATTATCCTTGCTTTCTTGAGCTAATTGATGAACTAAAGAAGCTGCGACAATGTGTGGAAAATGGCTAACTACAGATGTCATTTGATCATGATTATCCGCAGAAACAGTCATAAGTTTTGCACTGGTATATTGTAGTACATCTATTAATTGCTGAACTTTTCTGTTGTCCTCATCTTCATGTGGTGTCAGCATATAATAAGCATTTTCAAAAAGATATGGCTTTGCAGCTAGTACCCCACTTTTATGGGATCCTGCCATTGGATGCCCTCCAATAAATGTAATACCTAACTCTTTTAATTCAACTGCTTTTTGCATGATCAGTGATTTTGTACTTCCAGTATCTGTAACAATCAAATTCTTAGGTATATCCCAGGTTTTCAATTTCTCCATCCACTCAATTGTGGCATTTACAGGAGTCGCAAAAATTAGGATATCTACATTTTTCACTGCGACCTCTGGTTGTTTCGTGACATCTTGCACAACACCTAACACTTTAGCACTTTGAAGCGTTTTATCATTTGCATCATATCCAACTACTCGGATATTCGGTGATTTTTGAAGAGCTAAGGCAATTGAACCGCCTATTAAACCGAGCCCTACAACAAGGACTGTTTGCTTCAAGCTAAGACGCCTTCTTTTTCTAAGATTGCTTTCAATTGTGCTAGTAAGCCTTCGTTTTGTGCTTGTGTACCGATTGTGACACGAATATAGCCAGGAGTTCCTAATGCATTACCACTTCTAATAATAAATCCACGTTCCATAAGTTTTTGGAATACAAGATTACTGTCAGTCTTAACTTCCATTAAAATAAAATTTGTGTCGGTTGGATAGTAGTGTAATCCGTGTTCATCACAAAATGCTTCAAATTGCTTTTTGCCTTTTATATTTTCCTCACAACATTTTTTAATATACGCTTGGTCTTGTAATGCTACTTGGACAACTGCTTGGCTTAATACAGTATTATTGAATGGTCCACGAACTGGGTCCAATTTAGCAATTAAATCTTTATTGGCAATACCATAACCAACTCGGAATGCTGCTAAGCCGTATGCTTTTGAAAAAGTACGTAAAATAATGATATTTGGGTACTCTTGAATATAGGAAATAGTGTCTTTATGATTGTTATTCGTTACATATTCAAAATAAGCCTCATCTAATACAACTAAGACATCATGTGGGACTTGATCTAAGAATGCTTTTAATGGTGCATCTTCTACTACAACACCCGTTGGATTATTTGGACTACATACCCACACTACTGCAGTATTTTTGTCAATGGCTTCAAGCATCGCATCCAAATCATGGTTACCATTTTTTAATGGAACTTCACGAATTTCAGCACCTTCAATTCTTGCATTTAAGGCATATTGAGAAAATGTTGGGTTACCCATTACTGTATTTACACCAGGATGCAGTAAAGCTCGAGTAATGATACTAATCAACTCATCAGATCCATTACCGAAAATGAGTTCATCTCCTGAAACGCCAAGGTGTTTTGCAATCGTTGCTCGCATATCAGTAGCATAACCATCTGGGTATAGCGCGAAGTTAATGGATTCTTTCGCAACAAATTCATGTACCTTTGGAGAACAGCCAAATGGATTTTCGTTAGAAGCTAATTTTACTATTTCATCTAATCCGAACTCCTGTTTTACTTCATCTATTGACTTACCTGGTTGGTAAGCCTTCATATCATTAATTTGTTCTTTCCATTTCATTAGAATACCTCCTCTATCTTAAATCAGTTATTTTACTAAATCTGGTCGTAATTTAACGGCCTCATTTAAATAAATATGTTGAATATCCTTTTGAGTAATTTCAGTATTTAGATGTACTAATATACGAATACACAGTGGTAATGCGCCAGGAACATTCATTTCATGCATACACATTACAGGTACATAACTCCAATTTGGTAATGTACGAACTGCTTTTGCGGGGAATGCAGAAACGATATCTGGTGTTGTAGAAATTACAACTGAAGCAACATTTTCTGGATCTATATGATTTGCAGCTATAATTTCCTGCATTAATTTGGTTGTTTCTTGTAAAACTTGCGTTGCTTCATCTCGCTTAATTGTAACGGCGCCTCTAACACCTCTAATCATAAGCTACCCCCTCTAACAATTCTCTTAAAAGAAGATCCATTTCACGACATTCCTCTTGAGTAATCTTTTGTACAAATGGTTGGCCTACTTGTTGTAATAATACAAATTGTAGTTCACCATATTCTGCCTTTTTATCTTTCATCAAATAACTTAATAGTTCATCAAAATTGAATTTTGCTACTGCTTCAAATGGATAGCCATTTCGTAATGCAAATTTCAAAAATTGCTTTGTGAATTCATGTTTGATTTGACCATACCGTTCGCTAAGAAGCAAAGCATACACCATTCCTATCATGACCGCTTCACCATGAGCTAACGTTCCAAAGCCGGATGCTGCCTCTATTGCATGACCATATGTATGACCAAAGTTTAAGTATTTCCGAACAGAGTGCTCTTCCTCATCTTGTTCCACAATATTAGCTTTGACACGAACACCTTGTTCCAAATTTTTCTCTAACTTCTCTTTCGATAAAGTAAGAATTGATGAAGAATCCATCAGCAGTTTTAACCATTCTTCGTCAGAAATCAAAGCATGTTTGATTACTTCTGCCATACCTGAACGAACTTCTCGTTCCGGTAGGCTTTCCAAATAATCAATATCAAATATGACACCTTCTGGTTGATAAAAAGCACCAATCATATTTTTTCCTAATGGATGGTTTATAGCTGTTTTACCACCTACCGCACTATCATGAGCAAGAATAGTCGTTGGAATTTGAATAAATGGAACACCCCTCATAAATGTCGCTGCCACAAATCCTGTTAAATCGCCAACAGCCCCACCACCAAAAGCAAAAAGTAATGATTTACGTGTACATTTTTGTTCAAGTAGAAATGATTGGGCGGCAAAGTAATTTTCAAATGTTTTACAAGCTTCTCCACCTGGTAAAACATAAATTTCAAATGGAAATGGAAACTCATTTGTAAATTTCTCTTTATGAATTTGCCAAATATGTTCATCTGTAAAAACAATTAAACGATCTGCTTTAGCAATAATGTTATCAAATGTCTGTAAAGCTTCCGTTAAGTTACCACTTCCAATTTGAACTTCGTAAGCATGTGATTTTGCTTTTACAGGAATATTCATTTTAAAACTCCTTCGTGTATTGCTTCATTGCATCAATTTGTGCTTTTAGTTGTGATAGTTGATCACTATGGAATTGCTCAACGATTGCTTTTGCAATTTCAAATGCAATTACATGTTCAGCAACAACAGATGCTGCAGGAACAGCACAGCTATCTGATCGTTCAACACTTGCTTTAAACGGTTCTTTTGTATCGATATCTACACTTTGTAATGGTTTATACAATGTAGGAATGGGTTTCATCACGCCACGAACGACAATTGGCATCCCTGTAGACATACCACCTTCAAGTCCACCTAGTCGATTGGTGCGGCGAGTATAGCCATTTTCTTCAGACCAAAGAATTTCATCATGAACTTCACTACCTTTTAAGTGTGCCATTTCAAAACCTAAGCCAAATTCTACACCTTTAAAAGCATTGATACTTAACATTGCAGCAGCTAATTTAGCATCTAATTTGTGGTCATATTGTACGTATGAGCCAATCCCAGCCGGTAAGCCTTCTACGATTACTTCTACAACACCACCTATTGAATCACCTGCTTTTTTCGCTGCATCAATTGCTTCTACCATTTTTGCTGATGCTACTGGATCAGCGCAATAACATGAATCTACTTCTATAATTTCACGAATTTCGTCTGCTGATTTACCAATAGTTGTTTCTCTATCTGCAATAACCCCACCTATTTCTGTAACGTGAGATACGATTCTTATTCCTAGTTCACTTAATAATGCCTTTGCCACCGCACCAATAGCTACACGTACAGTAGTCTCTCTAGCTGAAGATCGTTCAAGAACGTTTCGTAAATCACGATGTCCATATTTCATTCCACCAACTAAATCAGCATGGCCAGGACGTGGTCTTGTAATTTTTCTTTTTATATCATCTGGATCGACATCCTCTGGAAGAGGTTCTGCTCCCATAATTTTCGTCCAATGTGTCCAATCATCATTCTTAACAACTAAAGCAACTGGAGAGCCTAATGTTTTGCCATGACGAACACCAGAAGTAATTTCTACTGTATCTGTTTCAATTTGCATACGGCGTCCTCTACCATGACCACCTTGACGTCGTTTTAGCTCTTTATTAATCATTTCAGCTGTTATTGGTAACTGAGCGGGTAACCCTTCAATAATGGTTGTTAGTTGTGGCCCATGTGATTCTCCTGCTGTTAAATATCGCATAACACTTTCTCCCTTCAACTCGCTAAAGTATATGTTTTTCACTATAACATATTTTACCGTAAAAAAGCAGTATGTTAACGGAAATTTTTAAAATAATCGTACAATTAATATTAAAGTCGCTTTTCGGTTAGTATTCGAAAAGCGACTTTAATATTTTGTATTGATACTATGTAGTTTTCACATTTTTTTATAAAAGAATGTATCTTCTATATCAAATGAATATCTTGATGGATTAAAGATTTGCTCAGTACTTCCAACAAATAGTACTCCACCTGTACGGAGAGAATTACTAAAACTGTGATAAATTTGATCTTTGGCTTCTTCTGTGAAATAAATCATAACATTTCTGCAAACAATTAAATCATAATTTTGATCATAAGAATCCTTTAACAGATTATGCTTTTTGAACGTTACAGTTCGCTTAATCTCATCTTTAACTTTATAAAACGAGCCTTCTTGATCAAAATACTTAGATTTAATATTAGCTGGAACTTCAGCTAAAGAACGTTCTGGATAGACGCCCGCTTTTGCTTTTGCTATTGCATTATCATCTAAATCTGTTGCCAATATCGAAATTTGTGATAAAGGCAAATAATTTGATAATACCATCGCTAAAGAATAAGGCTCTTCACCAGTAGAACATGCCGCACTCCAAATTTTAAGTTTTTTATTACTTTGTAGAAGTCTAGGAAATATTTTGTCTTTCAGCACTTCCCAGCGTTTACCATTACGATAAAATTCCGACACATTAATCGTCATACGATCTAAAAATTCATTGAGAAGTTCACGATCTTTTTCAATTCCATTAAAAAATTCACTAAAGCTTTTGAACCCTCTTTTTTCATAAAGAGACGTCAATCGTCTTTTCATTTGTGCTTCTTTATATAAGCTTAAGTCAATGCCCGTTTTACGTTTAATATTTGTAATAAATTCTTCGTAATCAGTCATATGAGTCTCTTCCCTCTCTTTAGTCCTATATCTATTATACCGAATAGATGATCATTCATAAATAGAAGAAATTGAGGTTTATTATTAAATGTGGGATATGTCTTCAAAAACCTGTACCCTTTTCACTCAATCTGGGTCAAGGTAGTTGTTTTTTCAGCAGGTGTGTAGGAGTACTTTTCTACTGCTTCTCACTAACATCAGGTGAGAGATTATTAAAATGAATAAATTTTATAAATCCATTTTCGATTTTTAAATACGAACATTTCAACATATTAACTTTTCACTATTCAGTTTGGTTGTTCCACTACAGACAGGCGCTTTCCGCGGGCAAGCATCAAGCCTCCTCGGGCCAACACGATGTTGGTCACGAAGCCGTTGCCACAGGACGTGGCGTTCTTAGGCTTTGTCCCTTAAAATCGTTCGTGCGGGGTCTTGATTCGCTTGCTCTTCCCGCAGGAGTCGCCTGTCTTTCGCTCAATTGATAACTATTCATTAGTATATGGCATTAATCTTAGAGTATCTAAATGAATCAAACTCATAAATCCATTTTCGGTTATTGAATAGGTACATTTCAATACATTTTACTTTTCCATATTTAGATTTAGATGTTCCGCTACAGATGGAACTTTCCACGAATCTCCTCATTAAAGTCTGCATCTCGCAGTACACTTCGACTTAGTAGCACTACGTTGAGGGCGTTGAAAAAGTAAAAAATTATGAAAGATAATATAAAAATCTTGTATAGCTATCCTTTTTGATGTGGAATTAGCGAAGACTCCTGCGGGAAAGCGAGCTAAACGAGACCCCACAGCGTAGCGAGGAGGCTCGTCAGTTCGCCCGCGGAAAGCGAAGCTAATTCCACATCATGCAGAAACCAGATTAATAACTATTAATATTCGTATTTAAACACTTTTTCAGTACCCTTACTACGCTTCTTCGTGCTTTCAGCTCAAGCTTTTCCCGTAAGGCTATGAATGAACCTTACTGAATTAACATTGTATGAAAGAAATACGAATGCATTTTCGAGGGGGCGTCGTCGAATGTGTTGCAATGAATAATTGGATATCATGAAATGTTCGACTATTTTATATGTATTTTTATGAAATTGATTCAAATAAATATCCTATAAAAAAAAACTGCTCATCAAAAAGATGAACAGTTTTCTTATATAAGACTAGTGTAATTCTTCTTCTTTGAAGAATAAACCGATTTCGCGTTCTGCTGAAGCTAGAGAATCAGAACCGTGGATAACGTTTTCTGAAACAGTAGTTGCATAGTCACCACGGATAGTTCCTGGTGCAGATTCAGCTGGGTTTGTAGCGCCCATCATAAGACGTGCAGTAGCGATTACATTTTCGCCTTCCCATACCATTGCAAATACTGGACCTGATGTGATGAATTCTACTAATTCACCAAAGAATGGACGTTCTGCGTGTTCAGCGTAGTGTTTTTCAGCAAGTTCTTGAGAGATTGTCATAAGTTTAGCACCTTTAAGTACGAAACCTTTACGTTCGAAACGATCTACGATGTCACCAACTAATTGGCGTTTAACACCGTCTGGTTTTACCATTAAAAATGTTTTTTGGATAGCCATTGTAAAATTACAACTCCTTAAGATTATCTAGGGTTTAAACCCTCACTTGAAAATATTATCATTGAACGACATAATGTTCAAGATTTACTGTTAAAATTTACGTTTTCCCATATATAATGCAATATCTCTTAATGATTTCTTAACAGAATTATTTGGTAATGCATCTATTTCTTTTAGGGCTTTTTGTAAGTATAAATTGCTAATACGGTATGATTCCTCAATAGCATCTGATTTTCGAATTTTTTTCAAGAAAGCTTGTCTTTCATCTTCTTTCATGGTGCCATCTAATGCCTTATCAATTAACGGGCGAATTTCATCATTATCTTTTACTAACAAAACCGGTAGAGTGATATTTCCTTGCATAAGGTCACTGCCAGCTGGTTTACCTAATTGTTTATCTGTTGCTATTAAATCAAGAATATCATCAATAATTTGGAAGGACATTCCAACATAATAACCAAACCGTTTTAAATGATTTGCAACTTCGTCTTCTGCCCCAGAAGCAACCGCACCTAAATGGCAACTTGACGAAATCAATAAAGCAGTTTTCCGTTTAATTCGACGGAAATAATCTCTAATATTTTGATCCAAATGCATTTTATCTTCAATTTGAATAATTTCACCAAGGCAAATTTCAACCATTGTTTTTGATAAAATTTCATGCGCCTTTGGATTCTCGATTTTGGTCATGTATTCTAAAGCTTTTGCAAAGATAAAATCACCGGTATACATAGCAACACGATTATTCCATTGAGATTTTACCGTTGGCCGTCCTCTTCGAAGTTCTGAATCATCAATTACGTCATCATGTACAAGAGAAGCCATATGGATTAACTCTAGCGGTACCGCTACACTTTTCATTTGTTGAATATCATATTGACCAAATTTTGCACCTAGCAGAACAAAAACTGGACGAATACGTTTCCCACCAGCTTTCAGCAAATGAAAAGAGGCATCTTTCAAATAGTGTGAAGATGAATCCAACGCTGTTTCTAATTCTTTTTCGATGATTCTTATGTCTGATTGTAAATCAGCATAAAGAAGTTTTAACTTCATCTTTTCCACGCGTATAAACCTTCTCCCACACTAGATTTCTTTCTTAAAGCCCATATGCATAGCAGCTGCTCCACCGCTATAAGATTTATATGTTACTCTTTGCAAACCAGCCTCTTCAAACATTTTCTTTAACTTTTTCATACCTGGAAAGTCATTTGCTGATTCTTGCAACCATGAGTATTCTTTAAAGCTTTTAGCAAAGATTTTGCCGAATATCGGCATAATATAACGAAAATAGAAACGAAATAATTGTCGATAACCTGGAATTTCTGATTGTGAAGTTTCAAGGCATACCACTTTACCACCTGGTTTTACAACACGATGCATTTCTCGAAGTACTTGTATATAATCAGGAACATTTCGTAGTCCAAAACCAATTGTTACATAGTCAAAAGTATTATCCGGAAATGGTAATTCCATCGCATTTCCATGTATTAATTTAATTTGTTTCATTGATTTTGTTTTTTCTATTCCGACATTCAACATATTTTGACTAAAGTCTAGACCTACTACTTGACCATTTTCCCCTACAGCTTCTGCTAATGCAATTGTCCAATCTGCCGTTCCACAGCAAACATCAAGAGCTTTAGAACCTGGTTTAACTGCCATACGGTTCATCGTATCTTTGCGCCAATTTTTATGCATTTGGAAACTAATAACAGAATTCATCTTGTCGTAACTATCGGAAATGTTTTCAAAAACTTCATGTACACGTTCTTCTTTCGATTCTGGTGTCACTTATGTCAACCTTCTCTCATCGTTTGATGTTCACGCATATCACTTTTAACATGCTGCAACATTATTGTTTTCACTTCATCTAGTAGAATTGGAGAAGATGTAATACTTCGAATTAATTTAGATGAAAGATCAGAAATTTGATGTTGAAGAATTTGCTCATACGACTTGCTAGCATACTCTTCTTGTTGCTCCAAAATTTTCATAAAACGTGTCTTTTGATGTGTTTCTTGCCAGTGCTTTAATTCTCGATTAAATCTTGCTAGAACCAAACCAAGTTCTGCAATCTCAATATAACAATCAAAATGATAACGTTTCATAAATTGTTGGGTAGCCATTGCTTCAATAACCCGAAGAACTTCAAGCCATTCTTCAAGGCTACGTTTTTCCGGTTCATAAATAGCAGTCTTACATTCACTAATTTTAACGACTGCTCCCGATAAAGAACGGATCAGCTGAATATCTGGAATTGCAGCAAGTGTTGTGTAATACATACCGCTATAATAATCTCCAGCAAGTACTGTAAGCTGTTGACTTTTAGATGTGGCATCTTGTTCGTCGATTAGTTCATGCCCATGTAAAGCCGCATAAATCATTGCAACTGCACTCGCTGATTGATCTAGCTGTTCGGACCATTGTTCACCATTTATCTTTGGTAACAATAAATATAGCAGGAGATCATCTTCAACAACTGGCTGACCCGTAAATTGAAGGAGCGTTCTATGATGCAATTGCGTGAAAATATTATTTTTTAGTTGCGATACTTGCTCTTCAATAGTCGTTGCATTCATAAACTTTTCTCCATTCAGTTTGTTTCCTGTTGTCTAATTTTACAATATCTATTTATCTCAAATATTTTTTATTTTATTTTTTTGAATCGCTTTCAACAACCCCGAAAGCTGTTTGGATTTCTGCTTTGCCACGAATTTTCATTGCAGAAGTATGCTCAGTAAATTGTGCAATCATCACTTCGCCATCGTCTAACTTTTCAGAATGGTGGAATTTTGTATCATTTCCTCGAGTTAAGCCAATAACATGAACTCCATCTTCTTTTGCACGAATTACAATATAATCATTTTGAGACATTTGAAGTTTCTCCTTTTTTCGACTTTTCTCCATCCATCATATCATAAAAAGGCATGAGATTTAAGACATTTGAATGAACGATAATATTTCCGAACGTTTTACTTCATCATTTTCAAAAATACCTTTTGCGACTGATGTAACAGTTTTAGCTCCAGGCTTTTTAATTCCTCGCATTGTCATACACATATGTTCTGCTTCTACAACCACATAAACCCCTTGTGGATTAAGCATTTCCATTAGCGTTTCTACAATAGTGGCTGTTATACGTTCTTGTAATTGAGGACGATGCGAAATAGTTTCAACAGTTCGCGCTAATTTACTTAGCCCAGCTACTACTCCATTTTGAGGAATATAAGCAATATGTGCTTTGCCGTAAAAAGGTACTAAATGATGTTCGCACATCGAAAAGAATGGTATATCTTTAACTAAGACTACTTCATCATGCCCTTCATGAAAAACAGTTTCAAAATATTGCCTTGGATCTTCATGTAACCCTTGGAACATTTCCGCATACATTTTTGCTACTCTCTTTGGTGTATCTAAAAGGCCTTCTCGAAGTGGATTCTCACCTACTGCCTCTAAAATCATCGTTATAGCATTTTCTATTTTTTCTAAATCTACATTCGGAGTTGAATTATCTATTTTTTCTAAGTTTTTTTCAATCAACATAAATCCCCCATTATATCTATAAAGAGTCTAAAAAGAGAGTACCATACAAGCATTGCATTCGCAAAATATGAAATCGATTTTGAGTGTTTTCACTCAGAAATATTATTCTAGGTTCTTATGTTTGATTTATGTAAGGTATGCTACTATTTTACTTTTCCGACCCCATTACTTTTTCACTATCAATTTCCATTTCATCGATTCTATCCAACGACACATTCATAAAATAAGTTATAAATATTTTCTCTGTGTGGAATTATCCGACGTTTTTTCAGAAAAAGTGTCGGGGACATTTACCTCCACTTTACAACTATATTTCACAAAATTCTGTGAACACCCTAACAGAACAAAAAAAGAGTAGCCTAATTGGCTACTCTATGTAAAACAGATGCTTGTATTATTTTACAGCATCTTTAAGCGCTTTACCTGGTTTGAAAGCAGGTACTTTGCTTGCAGCAATTTCGATTTCTTTACCTGTTTGTGGGTTACGACCTTTACGAGCCGCACGTTCACGTACTTCGAAGTTACCAAAACCGATTAATTGAACTTTATCACCCTTCGCAAGAGCTTCTTGGATAGTTTCAAATACTGCTTCAACTGCTTTAGAAGCGTCTTTTTTAGAAAGATCTGCAGTTTCTGCAACAGAGTTAACTAATTCTGTTTTATTCACACCATTCACCTCCTCTCAAAGGGCCTGGACTAAATCATGTAAAAAGATTATCACAACCCTTTTCGCTGTGCAACAATATTTATACTCCTTTTACCAACTTTAAGCAAATAAAAACTAAATTCCACAAAAAAAGGTCTATTTACCCATAGGTAATAGACCTTAAAATTAAATATTTTTTTGTTTATAAGATAAAAGTTACCATTCCGATTTCACCTTTATTTACCATTTTTTCAACAGTTTGACGCATTCTTGCTTTTGCATGTTTAGGTACCGCATCCGTTTTATAAGCGATACTTTCTTTCATCACTTCAAATAATGGTGTACCGAATATTTGGGTATCCCATAGTTTATCGCGGTCATGCAAATATGCGTATGTTAAATCTTTTAATAATTGCTGGCTATAAAACTCTGATCCAATGAGTGGAGCAAACTCTGCTTCCATATCAATACGCAAAATATGATAAGATGGTGCCTTAACTTCCATTTTAACGCCAAAGAAATTATTTTGTTTAATAATTTCCGGTCTAGTAGGCTCAAATTCTTGCAGCGTTGGCAAAGTAACACCGTATCCCTCTTTGTGAGCTTCCTCAATTGCTTTATGGAATCGTTGGTAGGATTTTCTCGCTTGTTGCGATTCTTTAATAAATAATAACCAATCTTTCTTACTTAGGATTGGTTCTTCTAACCATTCTTCACAGATTTTCTTGAAGATTTCATTTTTTAGTTGCAGACTAATAACTGCATGGCCTATTCCTGCATCAACACTTTTTACTTGTGCAGAAGCAATAAAATCTTCTTGTAAAAGTTCCTTTGTCAGGCGTTCAATATCTCGAATTTTTTTAACCGAAGTCTTCCAATTATCAATCGATTGATTAATTAATTTGTTTAATTCGTGATTGCTCTCTAAAACATCTAACCAATCTGGTTTATCCATTTCAAGTTTCGCAATTGGAAATTCATAAAGTGCTTCTTCTAGAATATGTCGAACTTCATTTAGAGACATTTGGTCAACTGAAGTTGAAATAACGGGTGCATTATATCGTTCATGTAATTCATGACATAATTCTTTAGCAGTATTATGTGCAGGCATTTTACTATTTACAACAATGACAAATGGCTTACCAATTTCCTGTAATTGTTCAATAATTTCTTCTTCAGCTTTGCGAACAGCTTCTCTTGGGATACCATTAACTGTACCATCTGTCGTCATAACTACACCGATATTAGCATGCTCTCTAATAATTTTATCTGTTCCAATTTTAGCTGCTTCTTCGAATGGAATTGGTTCATTATGCCAAGGGGTATGTACCAATTTTGGACCATTTTCATCCTCATAGCCTTTTACCCCATCAATTATATAGCCAACACAATCTGCAAATCGAATTTTAAACGGCATTTCTTGATCACCAATTGAAATTTGTGCACCATTAGCTGGTACAAATTTAGGCTCTGTCGTCATAATAACCGGTCCTGGAGAGCTTTGAGGTAGTTCATCTTGTGCCCGTTGGCGTTCCTTTTCATCATGCATGTTAGGTAATACCATAATATCCATTACACGTTTAGTAAACGTTGATTTTCCTACTCTTACCGGCCCAACAACACCGATATAGATATCACCGTTTGTGCGTGTCGCCATTTGCTCGTACACTTCTTGTGACATAATCCTTCCCCCTTTTTTTCAGCACTATATCCTATGCACAAAAAAAGCGTTTCATGCACAAGACATGAAACGCTTTTAAAGAATAAAGTAAAACTTTATTCAAAACTTGTTTTATAGGAGTCTTCGTTGATTCCACTTCAAAAAATTGCAATACAGGGGCATCGACTATTTCTTATCCGATTTTGTTAAAAATTCTACTTCATTTTTATCATTTACAGTATATGGCAAAGAATAGGCTGGTAGAATAGGATATTTATCCGAAAGTAAAAAACGGATATCTTCACCTTTCTTTACTTTAACCTTTCCTTCATCAAGAATTCTCTGTAATTCAATAGAATAATCGATACAAATTTCACCACTGCCTTTAACAACTAAAGGTAATTGTGTATTAGAATATGGACTTGGAACAGTTGGTGCTTGTTTATAACCCATTTTTTTATAATCTAATTGATAGACATCATCTTTGATTTGTCTTGAAATTGGCACAAATCCATTAACACCTTTTTTAATATTCAATTCACGAATCATTTCAGAACCACGTAAATCTACTAATTTAACTTCTGGATTCTTGCTTTCTGCATTCCAGATTACATATTGATAAATACCGCCTTTTTCAAATGAATTCCCCGGCGCTTTGGCAATGTATCCCTGTGTTAACTTTTCAAAATTTATCGGGTACTTGATATATTGATCTACATCTTGATCACGGTTTTGGATAGGTAATAAGCCACCCGTATCTTTTCTAAATTGATCAACTGCTTTTTGAACGATTAATAATTGTGCCTCATCTGGCACCTGATTTTCCACTTTTTCTTTATCAGGATACATACAACCTGACAGTAACATCGTAATCATGGATAAAAATAATAATAATTTAATTTTTTTCATGTACTACCCTCATTTATTTGATGATTAAAAAGTCATAACAACAAACACCATGGTTAAAAATCCAATGATGAGGAAAATATAGGCGATTAATGCCACTATTGTACTTAAAAACCTATTATTAATTTTTTGTCTGCTTAAATATATCAACCCTGAAGCAATCAGCAAAAAGCCGATAGAATAAAAGGATATCCACATCATATCCATTGGCGATATACCTGTGCCTGCAAGTAGCACTAAATCTGTCAACAGTACAACCACCTTTCATATGTACAGCGAGGATCGTTTCTCACAGATGACAGTATAACATAAAAAAACAAGAGATGACTCGTGCTCACCTCTTGTTTTCTAATAGAGCACTAGTATAGTAATTGGCTAATTCTAGAATGCCCTTCTAATATTCGTACAATTTTGTGACATTTTTTATTCGTAAGTCGCATCCAATTCTTCTTTTTTCTCACGAAGCATAAGTTTTTCTACACTTTCATGAGGATCTTCACCATTAAATAATACGCTATATAAAGCTTCAGAAATAGGCATAGAAACATCGTATTTTTCTGATAGTTGATGTGCTGCTTTCGTTGTTCGAACACCTTCTACAACCATACCCATTTGCTCTAGAATCTCATCTAGAGTTAACCCTTTTCCCAACATATTACCGGCTCTCCAGTTACGGGAATGGACACTTGTACATGTAACGATTAAATCGCCCATACCAGCTAGTCCTGCAAATGTTAAAGGGTTAGCACCCATTTTCACGCCTAGACGTGAAATTTCCGCTAATCCACGAGTAATAAGTGCAGCTTTGGCATTATCGCCAAATCCTAAACCATCAACAGCCCCTGCTGCTAATGCAATAACGTTTTTCAATGCTCCACCAATTTCAACGCCGACTACATCTTGGTTTGTATATACTCGGAAGTATTGATTCATGAAAAGATCTTGAATTTTTTCAGCACTCTCTATATTTTCACATGCTGCTGCAACAGTCGTTGGATGATGTTGTACAACTTCTTCAGCGTGGCTTGGACCTGACAGAACGACGATATCTTCAATATATTTTGCAGGAATTTCTTCACGCATAATTTCTGAAATTCGCAATAATGTATTTGGTTCAATCCCTTTTGAAACATGTACAAATAAAATTTCTTTATCTAATGTTTGTAACATTTTTTGGCATGTTTCTCGAATACCCTTTGTCGGCACTGCCATTACAATAATTTCTGCATGTTCTACAGCTTCAGCAATATCTGAAGTAGCCTTTAAATTATTCGGCAAAATAGTACTTGGTAAATATTTTGCATTTGTATGTTGGATATTAATTTCATTTGCTTGCTCTTTACGATGTGACCAAAGTAAAGTATTATGGCCATTCTCTGCTAAGACAATGGCTAAAGATGTTCCCCAAGAACCTGCTCCTAAGACAGCTACACGATTCATGTTGAAATCCCCCTTCGACTACATATTCTTTAATGATTAAGCCATTGAAAAAGTATAGTTATACGATTATTTATAGTTTATATCTTCTACCTGAATGAAGTGGAATTAGTTCCACTTCAACTAAGATGGCAATACAAGATTTTTATGATAAAAATCTAGCTTTTTTTACTTTTTCAGTGGCCTCTTTTATGATTAATCACGAGCCCGAGTGATTAATTTTATTGGTGTACCTTCAAAATCAAATGTTTCACGTATACGGT
Organism: Rummeliibacillus pycnus; assembly: GCF_050459865.1. Classification (GTDB taxonomy): domain Bacteria; phylum Bacillota; class Bacilli; order Bacillales_A; family Planococcaceae; genus Rummeliibacillus; species Rummeliibacillus pycnus_B. Next base: position 73,035 of record NZ_JBCMNM010000015.1, on the reverse strand, counting down.
TTTCTAAGAAGCGTTCATATGAGAAATGCATCAACTCTGGATCATTTACAAATACCACAAATGTTGGTGGTTTAATAGCTACTTGTGTTACGTAGTAAATACGTAAGCGGCGCCCCTTATCTGTTGGTGCAGGATTACGAGCAACTGCGTCTGAGATTACTTCATTTAATATGCTAGATTGAATACGCATTGCATGATTTTCACTAACACGATTAATAACTGGTAAAAGTGAATGCACACGTTTTTTCGTTTTTGCTGAAACAAATACAATTGGTGCATATTCTAAAAATTGAAATTGTTCTCTTATTTCTTTTGTTTTTTCATTCATTGTTTTTTCATCTTTTTCAACGGTATCCCATTTATTCATCACAATAATAACCGCTTTTCCTGCTTGGTGAGCGTATCCAGCGATTTTCTTGTCTTGCTCTTGAATACCTTCTTCGCCATTTAAAACGACAAGAACAACGTCTGAGCGTTCAATAGCTCTTAGTGCACGTAGAACACTGTATTTCTCTGTAGACTCGTACACTTTCCCTTTTTTACGCATACCCGCTGTATCGATGATGACATATTCTTGTCCATCATATTCATAGTTAGAGTCAATTGCATCACGAGTCGTACCTGCTACATCACTTACAATAACGCGTTCATCACCTAAAAATGCATTTACAAGAGAAGACTTACCAACATTTGGACGGCCGATTAATGAGAATTTAATGACATTTTCATCATATTGTTCTTCATCTTCATTTGGAAAATGCTTTGCTACTTCATCGAGTAAATCCCCAAGTCCTAGACCGTGAGAACCTGAGATAGGGAATGGATCACCAAAGCCCAATGAATAAAAGTCATAAATCATATCACGCATATCAGGGTTATCAATCTTATTCACTGCTAAAACAACTGGTTTCTTTGTTTTATATAAAATTTTCGCTACATGCTCATCTGCTAACGTAACGCCTTCACGACCATTGACCATTAAAATAATGACATCAGCTTCATCCATTGCGATTTCTGCTTGATGACGAATTTGGTCTAAGAAAGGTTCGTCTCCGATATCGATACCACCTGTATCAATAATATTAAATTCATGTGTTAGCCAATCCGCAGAACTGTATATACGATCACGCGTTACACCTGGAATATCTTCCACGATTGAGACACGCTCTCCTACGATTCTGTTGAATATAGTCGATTTACCGACATTTGGACGGCCGACAATTGCTACGATCGGTTTCGTCATAACTTTCTACATCCTTCCGACTTCTAATAAGTGTTATTATACAACAAAAAAGATGATGGTACCTGATAAGTTCACCATCACCTACAATTAAAGTCATTTTGTATACTTATTTTATCAAAATTTGACTGTAATGCAAGAAAAAACAGACGAAAGCATATTAGCCACCGCCTGCTCTTGTTACTTTTCATTTTTTATTTATTGAAATTTTTTAGTTTATCACCAATTACATCACCAAACGAGAAGCCGGTAGTTTCTTCAGGGAATTCAAACTCTTCCAACTCTGGCTCGTTCTCATTTTCGACTAAAGCCTTGATGCTAAGAGATAAACGTTTTTCTCCTATGTTGACAGCAAGTACTTTTACTTGAACTTCTTGGCCTTCTTTTAACACTTCATGTGGTGTTGAGATATGGTTGTGTGAAATTTGAGAAATATGCACTAGACCTTCTACACCAGGGAAAACTTCTACAAATGCACCGAATGTAACAAGTCGTCTTACAGTACCTGTTAATACTGCACCAACTGGAGCATTTTCTTCTATATGTGACCATGGACCTTCTAGAGTTTCTTTTATAGATAAAGAGATACGTTCTTGTTCAGGATCAACTGAAATTACTTTTACTTTTACTTTTTGTCCTTCTGAAAGTACTGTTGAAACATCATCAATGTGTTCGTGTGAAACTTGTGAAATATGCACAAGACCATCAACACCACCAAGATCAATAAATGCACCGAATGATGCTAAGCGTTGAACAGTGCCTTCAATAACATCACCTTCATGAATATTATTGATAACATTTACTTTATTCTCTGCTTTTTGTGCCTCTACAACAGCACGATGTGAGAGGATTAGACGATTTTTTTCTTGATCCATTTCTACAATTTTATAAGTTAAAGTTTTTCCCTTATAATCATCAAATGATTCGACGAAATGATCTTCAACTAAGGAAGCTGGAACAAAGCCTCTAACGCCTAAGTCAACTACTAGGCCGCCTTTTACCACGTCCTTAACTTCTGCTTCAATAACTTCTCCATTTTGGAATTTTTCAGTTAATACTTTCCATGCGCGTTTTGCATCTACTTGACGTTTTGAAAGTACGTATTGTCCTGGGTTATTATCATCAGGTTCTTCAATTTTTGTTACTAATAATTCTATTTCATCATTTACGGAGACAGCGTCAGAAGCTTTATCCACATGTAAGCTTGAAAGCTCACTAATTGGTACTACGCCATCAAAAGGTGCACCAGCGATTGTTACTATAGCAACTTTGTCTTCAACTTTGTTTACTTTTCCTGTAACGATATCGCCTTCACGGATTTCTTTTACTTCGTTTAAGTTCATTTCTTCAGACATATGTAATCCTCCTTCACAATGTTCACTTTCTATTTTATTAGAATTTGCTAGTAAAGACAAAAATTAACCCTTTAAATACAATTATTTTTTATTATCAGGGTGATGTTCGTCTAATAACGTTTGTATATTCGCCATTATGACTTCAGTTACCTCTTCAGGTTTAGCTTTTTCTTCACGGTAAGGTTCAATTTCAATCGGTTTACCGAATACAACTTTTAACTTTCGAAATGGTTTATATGGACCTATGATCGCACATGGTACAACATCCGCATTTCCTCGTAATGCAAAAAAACCTGCACCTGTGAAGCCTTTACCAAGTTTGCCAGTTTTGTTACGTGTTCCTTCTGGGAAAAGACCAACAACTTGACCCTCTTTTAAGGTATTGATTGCTATTCGGAGGGCTTGGCGATCGCTAAGTCCTCGTTTTACTGGAAATGCATGAACCTTTGGCAAGATACTTTTTAAAATTGGTACTTCAAAAAGTTCTTCTTTTGCCATAAAATTAACAGGTCTTGGAGCACAGATACCTACAATTGGTGGATCTAGATTATCGATATGATTAGAACATAGTAGAATTCCACCTTCTTTAGGGAAGTTTTCTAATCCAATAACTTCCATACGGTAGATCGGCTTCAACACAGTAAAAACAACAGACTTAGCAAATTGATAAAAGTCCATAATTTATGCCATCCTTTCACTCGCTAAATTTAAAATAGCATCGGCTGCTTGTGTTATTGTTAAATCAGTAGTATCTAGGAAAATTGCATCTGGAGCCTGCACAAGTGGAGATGCTTCACGTTCACTATCTATTTTATCCCGTAAAGCAATTTCTTCTTGTAATTTTTCAAATGAAGAGTCAATGCCTCTTTTCTTGTTATCTTCATAACGACGACGAGCACGTTCTACTACTGTTGCTGACATAAAAACTTTCAATTCAGCGTTAGGTAATACTGCTGTAGCAATGTCTCTTCCATCCATGACTACGCCACCAAGTTCTGCCATTCCACGTTGAAGTTCTACCATAATTTCACGCATTGTAGCATGACATGCAACTCGTGAAACATTTCCTGTAACCTCATTCGAACGAATTTCTTTTGTTACATCTTGTCCATCAAGGTATACAAGTTGACCTCGTTCAGATGGTTTTAGTTCAATGGTAGTTTTAGCCAATAAATTGGTTACACTTTCTGCATTCTCTAAATCTATATGTTCTTTCAATCCTTTTAATGTAAGTGCACGATACATTGCACCAGTATCAATATAAGTGTAGCCTAGTTTCTCTGCTACAATCTTAGCAATTGTACTTTTACCAGCCCCTGCAGGACCATCAATAGCGATTTGAATATTCTTTTTCACGGTATCAACCCTTTCTTTCCGTAATATTGTAACACAGAAAAGCAGAGGGCGCTCGTTCTGCTGCGACAAGCACTGGAACCTTCGAATCGAAAGCATCTTTTCAGCTTTCGACCGAGGAGGTGAAGTGTCTCGAGTAGCAAGCGCCCGGAGCTGGATCAAGAAAAGCGAAGGCGGCTCGTTCAGACTCGAAAATCATTGGAAGGCTCGAATCGAAAGCGTTTTTTCAGCTTTCGACCGAGAGACTGAAATGACTCGAGAGTCTAGCCACCGCAGCTGGACAATCAAAAGCGGAGGCGGTTCGTTCTTCCTAGACTCATCTTTTTTTCTCACTCCAAAAGAAAAAAGCCCTCAAATCGAGGACTAAAAAACGGTTTCTTTTTTCCGAATTTGCAACTGTCTTTCAAAGCAAAAGCGAATAATGTTTTGTCGATCAATATCATCCGTATTTGTAAATTGAAGTGGCGCAATAATCGTATTATCTCTTTCAATAAATCGAACTAAACGTGCTGTTGTTTGAACATACTTAATTCCATCATTTGAATTATTAAACGGTAACACAATTGTAATTTGTAATTCATCATTCTCTTTAAAAGGAACAGGTTGATTAATTAGAATAGCCAAACCGCCTGCACTAATATCTTCTGTTATAAACTGAAAAAATTGATTATCATATTCAACAGCTACATCAACTGGAGTAATGACCCTTACAAATTCACGTCTTTGAATTTTAATAATCTCATCATCTGTAGGAAAAGAAAGCATAATCATTGGGATATTAGATTTGATCCTGCCTAATACTTGGGTTTTAAACGCATGTGCATCTTTTGATTCATCTACAAAAGATGCTCGATATTGGCCACCCTCAAGTAGAAAAGACGTTTTATTTGTTTCAACACTAATAGGATAGTCTATATAGATCGCATTGTTTTTTTGCTCTACAATTTTGCAGCGAAAACGTTCAGACGATTCTGAAGAAATTGATTCTAAAATAATATTTGTGCCTATTTTCAATTCCATTGCAATCTCCCTTTATGATTCTTTAGTTGTATTTATTATGCCATGGAATAGTCAATTTAGCTATATCTAATCAAAATATAGGCTATGAACTCTAAGATAGCTTCTCATTCTTAATAACTTCACCCGTCTCGGTATCCACTAGAATTTTGTAAGTATGTGGAACTGGAGATGCATCCATACGGACTGTTAATTCATAACATAGTCTTTCTACATAATCTTTATTTTCGGTATATGCTAAGTCTTCATTAACAACTTTTGCTTCATTATTGAAAAATTCATTCCAATTTATTTTCTTCATTAATTGTGGTTTAAGTTTTTCTTTTTGGATATATTCAATTCCATTTAAGCCAACTACTTCACCCGTATCTTTTGCAATTTTCACTTGTACTCCATCTGCGTAAACTTTTGCCTTCGTCTTTTCATCTACTCTTGCATAAGTTATATGCCAAACATCACTATTTTCTCTTGCATCCGTTTCGATTACGTCTTTATATCCTAATTCTTTTAATCGTCGGTCAGAAGATTGTTTTAACTGATCTAATGACTTTGATTTTTTATCAAAAGGTCTTTCCACTATATAAGAGAGTAGATATCCCCCTTTTTGAGTAATGTCCGCATATCCTGTTCGTTCTCCTTTATGAAAAACAATTTTATAGAAAGGATATGGTGCTCCCTTTTTACTTTGGTTTACAGATATTGTGGCAGTTGCAAGTTCAGGGAACATTACCTTAAAGCGTTCAATTGCTTCGTCTTTTGTGATTAGCTTATCATTAAGTTCTTTTAATTCTTTCTTTTTTTCATAGTCTGTCTCACTTGCTGTTAGAGGAAAATCACTTTCTGTATAAGTTTTCACAGACTGTGATAACTTATTAAATCCTGATGAATCTTTACCTGTCGTTTGTTCTTCTAACCAGTGTTTATAATCATTGTCTGCTTGTAAGATATGGGCAGTTGCAATCTGCCAATCAGATGAAAAACTCGTTAAATTATTGGATACTTGTTTTGCGTTATCATGCCAATTAGCAGCATTTTCTTGAGAGGTTAACGTCATTTTCGCATTATTACCTAATCTTCCTAGATAATTCATCCATTCCGTTGTAAATCCACTATCTAAAGGTAAATCTGCAATAGAGTAGCGGATGTCTGAAGATAATCGCCAAATGTCCTGCAATGAATTTTGAAATGCAGTAGGATCTTTGAATAATAGAGATTGTTGAACTGCTTGTTGTAATTCGTTTAATTGTGTTGAAGCATCAGCCATTTTACCAGTATATTGTCCGTGTAATAAATACTTTAATTCCTTGTTTTCTCGATTAGATGCAAAACTAAATATGAGGCAAGCAACGAAAGCATACGTTAACAAAAAAATTGTTTTTTTCATCCCTATCCTCCTTTAAATACAGAAAATGTGCTCGCCAATTTGTGTAATTTGTTTTCTTGTCCAAATCCAAGAACTTGTAGCTGTTTTTGGATTGAAATAATATAATGCATGTTGTGAAGGGTCCCAACCATTCATAGCATCAAGAACGGCTTCCATAGCCTGCTTGTTTGGAGTTAACCAAATTTGACCATCAGCAACTGCTGTAAAGGCTCTTGGTTGGAATATAATTCCTGATATTGTATTTGGAAAATCTGGACTATCGAGTCGATTTAATATAACTGCTGCTACAGCCACTTGACCTTCATATGGTTCTCCTCGCGCTTCTCCATATACTGCATTAGCCATTAATTGCAAATCTTCATTGGTAAATTTGCTAGGCACTTGCATATTGTTTCCTGCGCCTGTTCCCGAAGAAGATTGCTTATCTCCACCATAATAAGTAAATTTATTTCCTTTGTTTAGTTGATCCATTACAAAAGCTTTATCATATTGGGTAACAGAACTAAGTTTATTTTTTGTAGTGGTACCTGCTATTCCATCAATAGGCAAACCAAATTGTTCTTGGAAATTCCTTAATGCCCAATACGTTCCATATCCAAATTTCCCATCAATCGTACCGTTGTAATAGCCGATATATTGTAGCCTCGATTGTAATTCAATCACATCATCTCCAAACGCACCTCTAGAAACAACTTGATCCGAAAAAGCATCACTATTTTGAGGTACTATACTTGACAGGAATAAACTGAGAATCAGAACTACCAAAATTTTATAGCGTCTCATTTCATATCTCCTTTTTCTTTAGCATGGTTTAATATGTTTTTTTTATACAAAAAAACTGAGAGTATTTTTATACTCTCAGTTCATACTATTTATATTCTTTTTTCTGCAAATAACATTTGTACTAAATGTTGATGTGCTCTTTTTACTTTGCTTAGTGCAAACCACCATAAAAAAAGCATGAAAGGAATCATGATATAAGTCCATCTTCCTTCGATAGTGAAAATGAAATTATAAATAATATGCAAAATCATTGGTGCAAAAAGGGCAAGTATGCGAAATTGTATTGACAAGTCTTTTTTTGAAAATTTAGCCCTTCCAAAATAATACCCCATAACTACACCGAATAAGGCGTGACTTGAAACTGGCATCAATGCTCTCATAAATGCTGTGTTAACGCCAAATGATAGCATATATAAGATGTTTTCGACTGTTGCAAATCCTAAAGAAATACTAACCCCATAAAGAATGCCATCGTAAGGATCATCGAATTCTATATGATGATAAATTGCTATCATTAAAATAAACCATTTAAAAAATTCTTCCACTACTCCTGAAAAAAATACATCTTGAACGATAATGTTAGGGAATATTTGTTCCTCTTTAATAACATATTGCAAAAATAAAATAGGAAACGTTAATATTGCACCATATAAAAATGTGTGAAACAATGTTCTTCTAGGCTCCGTTGCCATTTGATTTCTTAGATAGAAAAAGCTAAAGAGAGCTAGAGCAGGAGCAATGGATACTGATAAGAGTACGAACATTTAGTTGCTCCTTTCAATCCATCTCCGTATATTATACCATTCTATAAGATTGAGAAAGAAAATTTAAGGAGGATTTGTTATGAAAAAAACGATTTTACTTGTTCATACTGGTGGTACTATTTCAATGCATGTCAGCGAAGAATCTGGAGCTGTTGTACCTGATTCAACAAATCCTTTAACAAAAGAAAGTAAAAAGTTAGAAAAAATCGCTCATATCATTGAACTTGAGGCATTTAATCTACCTTCTCCACATATAACTCCTCAAAAAATGCTAGAGTTGCGAGATATTATATTAGATACTGTAGATAAAAACAATATTGATGGTGTAGTTATTTCACATGGCACAGATACTTTAGAAGAAACTGCTTATTTTCTTGAATTAACGACAGATTTAGAGATTCCAATTGTACTAACAGGTGCAATGCGTTCATCAAATGAATTAGGTGCAGATGGTGTATACAATTTAGTTGAAGCTGTTCGCGTAGCCTCTTCTGAAGATGCAAAAAATAAAGGTGTACTTGTAGTGATGAATGACGAACTTCATTCTTCGGTAAACGTTACGAAAACTTCCACAAGTTCAGTTGCAACATTTCAATCACCACAATATGGTCCACTTGGACTTGTTACCAAAACGATGATTCATTTTCACCAAGCTCCATTGAAAAGAGAATATGTAGAAGTTTCAAATCTTGATAAAAAAGTTGCTTTATTTAAAGTATATGCTGGTATGGATGCTGATTTAATTCGTTCAGCAATTGATTATCAATATGATGGAGTAGTTTTGGAAGGACTTGGACAAGGAAATATTCCGCCAGCAGTTTTACCAACAATAGAAGAATTATTAAAACGTCAGATCCCTGTAGTTCTTGTATCTCGATGTTTTAATGGGATTGCGCAGGGTGTATATGGTTACGAAGGTGGCGGTAAAATGTTAGAAGATATGGGTGTTATTTTCGCAACAGGATTGAGCGGACAAAAAGCACGTTTAAAATTATTAATCGGGCTTAACCAAGTTCATAAACCAATTGATGTGAAGAAATTTTTTATCTAATAGCGGCAGATGCTTTCAATAAAAAAATCTATAAAATAAAAGCAAGGCAAATTCACTTCAGAAATACCTTGCTTTTTTATGTTTTTATATTGATAACTTTATTGTTTTGTTTGAATGTATTTAGCAATTAAGTCGCCGTGGAATCGGCCATTTTCAATGAATATTTCATTTGCATTATTGCCAGCAGCAATGACCCCTGCAATAAACAAACCTGGTACATTTGTTTCCATTGTTTCAGGGTTAAATGTAGGGCGTCCAGTTTCCTGGTCTTCTGTAACTCCCATATTTTGAATAAACGTATGATCTGGATGATAACCTGTCATAGCAAATACAAAGTCATTTTTCACAGTAATTTCTTTGCCTTCTTGAATCAGAATTACTTCATCCTCTTTAATTTCTATAACATTCGTATTGAACATCATATTAATTTCACCATCTCTTGCAAGTACTGCAAAATCGGGTAATACCCATGGTTTAATGCTTTGGGAATATTCCGCCCCACGATAAACAACCGTCACTCGAGCCCCTGCTTTATGAAGAGCTAGTCCAGCATCAATTGCAGAGTTTTTCCCACCAATTATGAGAACATCTGTATCAAAATAAGGGTGACCTTCTTTAAAATAGTGATTCACTTTAGGCAACTCTTCACCTGGTAAATTCAAATAATTTGGATGGTCATAATAACCAGTAGCAATAACTACATAGGGAGTTTCATAAACTTCCTTATCGGTATTAACAATGAATTTACCATTTTGAGGGATTACCGTTTCTACTTTTTCAAAACGATGAACTTTGATATCTTTTCGTTTTACTACCTCTCGATAATATACAAGCGCTTGGTTACGCTTTGGTTTTTGTTGTTCAATAATAAATGGCACATCGCCAATAGCTAATTTTTCACTTGAGCTAAAAAATGTTTGATGAGTTGGATAGTTAAAGATTGCATTAACAATATTACCCTTTTCAATAACAATGGGGTTTAATCCAATTTCTTGTAATGACATAGCTGCCGCTAAGCCACAAGGGCCACCTCCGACAATAATTGCATCTTCTTGACGCATAAAAACCGTCACTCCTTATATTAATAAACATCTCTAAATTTTTTTAGAGATGTTGTCGAATTATCATAATTGTATATTATACGCTTACGAACAATAAAAAAACAGGCATGTGTTCTCTTTCACATACCTGTTTTTTTATTGTTCAGGGATTGCAATCGTTGTACCTGGTGGAATACTATCTCCTGTAATACCATTTGCTTCCTTAATAATGGCAATACCAGCATCACTACCATAGAAATCAATTGCTATACTTTTAATTGTTTCACCTTGTTTGACATTATACAGACGTCCTGCAGCTTTTGCCTCATTATAGATTTGTTGCTGCTTTTCTTGTGCTTTTGCTGCTTCATTCTCTGCTTGAGCAGCTTTTTCTTGCGCTTCTTTTTCTTCAGCAGCTTTCTTCTCAGCAGCTATTTTCTCAGCATTTTCTTTTTTTGCTTGATCCTGAGCTGTTAGTTTCTTGTCTTCGTTAATTGAAGTATTTATCATCTTTTTTGATGGGTTATCTTCGTTTGTTTCTATTTGAACTCCGCCATGATCAATCTCCGTTTTTTCGCTATTAGGATCTTTAGCAAAATAACCGAAGTATACAAGCAATGACACAGGAATTAAGATAAAAATAAAAGCTAAAACCGTTAGTAATTTATTATTGCGATTATTTTTCTTTTTTTTCTTATTCTGATTGCCATGAAGTTGACTTCTAGTCATTCTCGAAGGGTTTGTCTCATGTTCAGGCTCAATATTAACAGCTTGTCGATGTTCCTCAATTTTCTCACGATAATCTTCTTGAGACATCAATATCCCCCCAATTTTGATATAACATTATTATGACGAATTACTAGTAAAATGTAAATGTACGTTCAGTTACAACTATGGAAGTATTGAACAGAGTCTTTCCGCCCAGTTAGATAGTTCTTTATATCCATAATCCGAACTTCTTTCATCAATAATATCATCATATTTTATTCCACAATAATGACAGCAATTTGTAGGTTTTTGTTCCAATTCCTGATCAAAATAAGCAACTAATTGTTCACGCATACAATGCTCCCCTTTTATGAAAGTCGCTACTTGCATGATTTGTTGAATTTTTTGTTGTTTTAGACTGTTTAATTTTTGGATAACTTCTTCTGCAGGAAGCTGTTCCATCCAATAAGATAGTACACGATATCCTGTTTCATTTATCTGTTGTATATCCAGCATTTTTTTCGGGTTTTCCCCTCGTCTTACATACTCTTCATATAATGTAACATGAAATGCCTCTGGTAAATCTTCTGTTACTACATATTGCGTATAATCTTCATCTCTTGGGCTATATACTAAGATTGCTAATGCATCTTCACCGTCACGTCCAGCTCTACCTACTTCTTGCATATAATTGGCCATTGTCGCCGGAATATGATCATGAATAACTTGGTGTACATTTTCTTTATGAACACCCATACCAAAAGCAGTTGTCGCACAAATCCATTCCAATTCACCTGATAAAAACTGTTGCTGTATAAATTGACGATCTTCATTCCCCATTCCTGCATGATATGCTGCTGCCCGAATATGATTGCCTATTAATGCTTCAGCATAGGCAACAGTCTTTTTCCGCGATTGAGAATAGATAATTCCTGGTCCTTCCGTTTGCCTTATATGATTGATAATCCACTCAAATTTTTCTTCAACAGATTGAGTGTTCACAACGTCATAATGTAGATTAGCTCTTTCTACAGAATGAATATATTCAAATGGATTAGACATATTTAGATATGTTTTTATATCTTCCACAACTGTCTTCGTTGCTGTTGCACTTAATGCTAATATTGGTGGACGTTGCTGTTTTGGAATCCATTCCGAAATTTTCAAATAATCTGGTCGAAAATCAAATCCCCACTGAGAAATACAATGTGCCTCGTCTACAACAATAAGTGAGAATTGGACCATTTGAAAAGCATTTTGAGTAGCTTGCGTTGCAAGCATCTCTGGTGAAGTAAAGATAAAGCGATATTTACTAAGATTCTCTAATACCAACCGTTTTTCGGTACCTTGCAAAAACGAATTTAACGCAATTACTCGTTTTTCTCCAAATCGCTTTAACTGTTCTACCTGATCCTGCATTAAGGAAAGTAACGGAGAAATGATTAATACAGGACCATTTAAAATATATCCTGGTAGCTGATAACAAAGCGATTTTCCCATCCCAGTTGGAAGAAGAGCAATGACATCTTTCCCTTGAATCACCGCTTCAATGACTTCTTTTTGACCTGGTCGAAATGTTGTATAGCCAAAATATTGCTGTAATAATTGCTCCAGCTCTACCATATTATTTTCCTCCTTTTGCAGCGATGACTAAACGAATTTGAAAATAAGATAATTGCGGAAGTTGTTCACGTATTACCTTTAATCTTTTACTCCCTGTTTCGTTTAGTACTTTTATCACTTTTTGAACATCCTCTTCTTTTATAAATTGAACAAGAGGAAAACGTGGGTCCGTCATAGCCATTTCAACAAAATGATCTTCAATCGTACTCGATTTTAAGTGACGCATATAGGCGATTTGTTCAAGTGAATATCCTCTTTCATATAAATCTACCGTTTTTTTTGTAGAATCTGTTAACAAGAGTTCAATCCTTATATTTTCAGATATTTGGTGTAATAGAGGGTATGGATTTGATGCATTAGTAATACAGTCGAGCCATATATGTAATAACTCCACAAGCATAAGTTGTGTATCTAATTCCGAACAATCAAACTCCCTAGCAAGTTGTTGCCATGTCCAACCTGTAAGTTGATATCCAGTCAATCGAAGCATGGCAATCTGCTTCGATTCCTCAGAAATTTGTAACTGTTTGAATGAAACTTCTATCTCTTCTCTTAATTGTAAGCGAAAATCCACATTTTTATATGCATGATGCTTTAAAAAATTTTTTACCCACTGTTGGATTTCTTCCTCTTTTTGTATGGGTATAAAACGCCAATCTTTAGCATGAATATGTGATAATGTCTGTACTACTAATGATAATCGTTTAAAGAATGTACGCTCATTTCCTCTATAAAACCAACCATTAAAGTGAAATGTAGGAGATTTTACTAAAACGTCTTTTCCTCTTGTCGATAGTTGTAACATTTTATTTTCATCATAAAATATCCAGCCATTTTCAATTAATTGGTCAAATGCATCCTTATAATTATCTTTTGAAAGCTTCGGTATAATACAGAAATATTCGTGCAATCCAAACGTCCCAACATCTTGTATCGTTTGCCCTGAACGTTTTCCACGCAGTAAATGATATGCTGCTGATTCTGAACGTTGACCATTGAATTTTTGGAAAATATGTAATAATAATTGCTGTAGATACATCAAGATTCCTCCGATAAAAAGTAATTTAGGTTGAAATGTGAGGAAAAGCGTTTTAGAATAAATAAGTAGCTATAGGGATTGATCGTAAAAGGAGAGAAGTAGAATGGCGAAATTTACCATTGTTGATAAAGATACTTGTATCGCATGTGGTGCATGTGGGGCAGCAGCACCAGATATTTATGATTATGATGATGAAGGTATTGCCTTCGTTATTTTAGATAATAACATGGGTACTACTGAAGTTCCAGAAGATTTAATGGAAGATATGGAAGATGCATTCGAAGGTTGCCCAACTGATTCTATTAAAGTAGCAGATGAATCTTTCGAAGGCGACGCACTAAAATACGAATAGTTTTATAATAAAGTATTCAACAAGCACATGGGAAAAGAATTGACTTTTCTCATGTGTTTTTTTATTGATAAGCTTCAAACACATTTAGTATTCAAGATACATTAATTTCTTTATTGCATTCTCACTCTGTATAAGGTACTATTTTAGTATCAGGTACTAATAGTAACTATTACAGGAGGCTATTATGGATAATTTATTACAATTAAAAGATAAAAATATCGTGGTAATGGGCGTTGCAAATGATCGAAGTATTGCTTGGGGAATTGCTAAAGCATTAATGTCAGTTGGCGCTAACGTTATTTTCACATATCGTAAAGAACGCTCTTTAATGAAATTAGAAAAACAACTTGCTAAGTATGAAGATTTGCAACCACATGTGGTGCAATGTGATGTAAATAGTGATGAAAGTATTCAACAAGCATTCCAAGAAATTGGTGAAAAAGTTGGTACAATTCATGGGATTGTTCACTCAGTTGCATTTGCACATGCAGAAGACTTAAAAAATCGTTTTATTGAAACATCTCGTGAAGGTTACGCATTTGCACAAGATACAAGTGCTTACTCATTAATCGCTGTTGCTAACGCTGCAAGACCTTATATGACAGAAGGCGGTTCAATCGTTACAATGTCTTACTTAGGTGCTGAACGAGTGCTAGAAGGTTATAATGTAATGGGTGTTGCAAAAGCAGCGCTAGAAGCTTCTGTAAGATACTTGGCTTCTGATGTTGGTGCTGATGGTATTCGTGTAAATGCTATTTCTGCAGGAGCTATTAAAACACTTGCTGCAAAAGGTGTGCCTTCTTTCAATCAGATTTTAAACAAAATGGAAGAAACTGCACCACTTAAACGTAATGTTACACCTGAAGAAGTTGCCAATATGACTGTTGTTATGCTAAGTCAATTATCTAGTGGAGTTACTGGAGAAGTGATTTATGTAGATGGCGGCTATAATATTATGGGTGTTTAGGCATACAAAACTAAAAATCTTATTAAAGAAGGAAAGGCAAAACACATCATCTGCCTTTCCTTTTTTTCATATTTTATTTTGTTAAACGGTTAACAATTTCTTGAACAGACCCTGCTTCAGCCAAATGTAAATTACTTCCTGCCCACATCGCCATTAAACTATATATATCTAATTCCTGAGCTCTTCTACGAATACTAATAGTTAGGTCATTTTGATATGGGTAAGGAGCAATCTTATTACCTTCCATGAAAACCATAAAATCATTTTCTATCCCTCTTGCTAGTTTTCCTGAAAAGACTTTTGTTAAAGCTGTTACATTTTCTTCTGCATTTAAAATTTGTTGTTTATGGATTTCTGGTGCTCCACTTTCTTCACTCACCAAAAATGCTGTTCCAATCTGAACCACATCTGCACCTGATTCTAAAGCTGCTTGAATTTGTTTTTTTGTAGCAATTCCTCCTGCAGCAATTACAGGAATTTTCACTTTCTCTTTAACGCCTTCGAGTAGTTCTTGTAAAGAAACTAATTCTTCAGGCTCAGTAAATGAACCACGATGGCCGCCTGCCTCTTCTCCCTGCATTACAACTGCATCCAAACCATGATCTTGCACTAATATCGCTTCCTCAACTGTTGTCGCAGTTCCAATTGTATAAATTTCATGTTTTTGAAGTTTTTTTATGATATCTTCAGTAGGTATCCCAAAAGTGAATGAACATACTTTTACACCTTCTTCAATGATGACATCTATTTGTGCATCAAAGTCAGAAGTTGATAAAAGAGCGCCTTCTTCTGCAATCATTAATTTTTTTCGATATGGTTTCAAAACATTATAGGCTTCTTCCAAGTCTTCTTTTGTAGTTTGCACTTCATTTGGTACAAATAAATTAACTGCAAAAGGTTTTGCTGTTGCTTTTTTCACTTCTTCAATGAATGCTCTCGTAACTTCAGCGCTTAAATACCCTGCTCCTATTGAACCTAAAATACCTGCATTGGCACTAGCTACAACCAATTCAGGTGTTGTAACACCAGCCATTGGTGCCTGAATGATAGGAAATTTTATTTTTAATTTTTCCATTAATGACATCTGTTGTCCTCCCTACTAACCTCTATAAATTATATACTCCACTATTTATATTGAAAAATTTACGTTTCATGTAGTTCTACTAATTGTGTAAAAATAAAATATATTCTAGCCAAAACTTTACCATAATTAGTAAACAAATCAACTATTTAATATCAGGGAATCAATTTCATAATGCAAAAAATTCAAATAAAATATACAAACATTTCTTGATATCCAATTTTGTTCATTGTGGAGCGGAAGACGGCGACTCCTACGGGAAAAGCTTGAGCTGAAAGCCCCGCAGGAACGCAGTGACGAGGAGATTGAAGCCAAGCCCGTGGAAAGCGCCGTCTGTAGCGGAACATTACGTGTTGAAATGTTCGTATTTATAAAGCGAAATGGATTTATGAAATGGATTCATTTAGAAAATATTCAGCACTTATTAAATTGACTCAATTAAAAATATTAGGGGGAGATATAAAATGAAAATAAATAAGGTGATTTTTCAATCAAATACGATTATGGTCTTACTCCCCCTAATCCTATTATTTATTGTTGGAGGAACACTTGTTAGTATCTTTAACGAAGATTATATCGATAATCGAATCAAAAAAGTGCAACTAAATAAAGATGTTTATGAAATACAAACCCTGTTTAATAATATGAAAATTCCTAATACAGATTGGCAAGGAATTAGTAAAGAAGTTTCGAAGTACGGATATCATTTATATGTTGCAAAAGATCAAAAGAAAGTCTATTCCAATTTAAAAAATCATGAATCTGAATATATAGATGGGTTACGTAAACAAAAAAAAGGACAAGTAAATGCAGTTTATCATTGGGATTATGCAACAATTGTTCGTAAAGAGTTTGATTCTAATGGAAGTCACTACGATTTAATCACCATTAACGTTAAGAAAAACTCATTCTGGACGATACTTGAGCATGGCGGATTAGAAACGATTTTTGGCATGTATTTTGTTATAGGAGTAGTCGCGATCATTATCATTATTGTCATTAGTCAATTGTTTACAAGACGTTTGGTGAAGAAAGTAACTAACCCAATCAATCATTTGATGGATGGAGAAAAACGTATTGAAGCAGGAAACCTTCGAGAACCTATTGTCTATCAAGGAATTGAAGAGTTTGAAATACTTTGTCATGCATTTAATCAAATGCAAGCTCATTTACTAGAGGAAAGAGAACGTAATGAAAAATATGAAAATGCTCGAACAGACATGATTTCAGGAATTTCACATGATTTACGTACGCCGCTAACTTCTGTAAAAGGGTATATAAAAGGATTGTTAGATGGTATAGCGAAAACACCAGAAAAGCAACATCAGTATTTAACGATTGCATACAAAAAAGCTGGTGATATGGATGTGCTACTGCAACGTCTATTTGATTTTTCCAAATTAGAAACAGGTAATATGCCATTTGTCAAGAACAGACTAGATTTTGAATTATTTCTAGAGCAATTTGTAGGAGAGATTCGTGATGACTTGGCCAATAAACAGGTTAAAGTTTCATTATTCACAACAAATGAAGAACATAATGTGGAAATCGATACGGTTTTAATAAAACGAGTGCTAATCAATATCATTGAAAATAGTCTAAAATATGCAGAAAGTGAACATTTGCAAATATCTTTTACTTTATCCAAAATTAATCGTTTAGAAGTACTCGAAATTAAGGATAATGGGAAAGGTGTAGATGAAGGTAAACTGTCACATCTGTTTGAACAGTTTTATCGTGGTGATGAATCACGAAATAGCAAAAACGAGGGAAATGGACTAGGATTATATATATCCAAATATATTATCGAAGAACATGGTGGTACAATTTCAGCTGCAAACCAGGATGGGCTGAAAATAACTATTACATTGCCAACCATTTATTAAATGAGGGAAGATTATGTATAAAGTATTAATTGCCGAAGATGATAGCGAAATTGCAATGTTAGAAGAAGATTATCTTGAGATAAATGGATTTGAAACACGAATCATCCAGGACGGTAATTCAGTAATTGAAGTTTTGAATCAAGGGCATTTTGATTTGTTGATTCTAGATATTATGCTACCTGGAAAAAATGGTTATGAACTTTGCAAAGAGATACGAGCTAAATATGAAATACCAATTCTAATGGTGACAGCCAAGACAGAATCAATCGATAAAATAAGAGGCTTAGGACTAGGAGCGGATGACTATATCTCAAAACCATTTGATCCGGCAGAACTGGTAGCCCGTGTCAAAGCGCATATTAATCGTTATGAACGGTTGCTTCATCATAGAAATGATATAACAAATGACGTCTTTCAAATCGGACACGTAAAAATATTGAAAAAAAGTTGGAAAGTATATGTGAATGGAGAAGAAGTAAAATTTCCAAATAAGGAATTTGAAGTACTTGTCTTTTTAGCAGAAAATGCAAATATCGTCTTTTCCAAAGAACAAATCTTTGAAAAAATTTGGGGATACGACTATATAGGTGATAGTTCAACTGTGACGGTACACATTAATCGAATACGTGAAAAAATAGAAGAAGATAGTAATAACCCTAAGATTATTGAAACAGTTTGGGGAGCTGGATATCGTTTGAATCTGATGTGATATGTGTTTTGTGTTTATTCAGCCAACTGAAAACCCCTAATTCTTTTGAGTATTCAACGCAGGACATTATTTTATATAATAGAAGAAATAGCAAAAGAAAGGAACATCCAAATGGAAATTACATATTACAGCAGACCGAATTGTGGTCTTTGTGAAGATGGTAAACGCATGCTTCATTTAGTACGTGAGGACATTCCCTTTCGAGTGAAAGAAGTAAATATTGAAGAGGACGATGCGCTTCACCGGAAATATATGATGATGATTCCTGTTGTTGAAAAAGATGGCGAGATTATTCAGTATGGTGTATTGGACTATGTAACATTGTTAGAAGGTATTGGGGCCGATTAGAATAGGCTGAATTGTCTATTCTTATCGTTTCTTGGTGAATATAAGTTGCATATGCTGACATGAAATTGTATACTCAAATCAGGAAATATATTTTTTTGTAGTAGGTGGGACAAAATAATTTTTAGTGGGATAAAATTTATCCCTTTGATAAGAAGGAGAGTTATAAGACATGACTACATTATCGGAAGCACAATTGAAAATGATGCCAGAAATGTCTGAGCTTCTTCATACACGATATCGTTTTTTACAAATGATTGAAATGATAGGTCCCATTGGCCGTCGAGGACTTGCTGAAAATCTTTCAGTAGGCGAAAGAGAAGCGCGTAAAGAAACGGATTTACTACGTGAGCAAGGGCTGATTATAGCTAGTCGTTCTGGTATGAGAATTTCTGAATCAGGAATGGAAGTATTAGAAGTGTTAAAGCCTCTCGTTTATGAATGGTCAGGTATTTCCACAATGGAAAAACAACTAACACGAATACTTGGAATCCAAAAAGTAATAATAGTAGATGGAGATCTTGATGAAATTCCATCGATTAAATCATTGCTCGGTTTGGAAGCGGCAAAACAATTAGAATTAGTAGCGGGTCTTAGCAAAATCGTCGCTGTAACAGGTGGAAGTACATTAGCTGCCATAGCAGATAGTCTTACTCCTTCAGAAAAACTAACTGATCTAAACTTTATCGCTGCTAGAGGCGGTATGGGAGTTGAGATGAGGCTGCAAGCTAACACTATTGCAGCAACATTTGCAGGGAATACTGACAACACATATCGTACTTTGTATTTACCAGAACATTTAAGTGAACCAGCTTATAATGCAATTATTCAAGAACCAATCGTGAAAGAAATGATTGAGTTATATGATCAAACAGATGTCGTCATTCACGGTATTGGCTCTGCTTTAGAAATGGCAGAAAGACGTAAATCACGTGAAGAAGAAAAACAATCTTTACTTGAAAGTGGCGCTGTCAGTGAGGCCTTTGGTTATTATTTCGATGAACAAGGAAAGGCAGTACAAAGAATTCGTACTGTCGGAATCCAATTAGAACAAGTAAATAGATGTAAAAGTATTATTGCAGTAGCTGGTGGGAAGAATAAAGCTAAAGCCATCCTATCTTACTTTAAACACGGAGCAAAACAATCTGTTTTAATAACGGATTCAGCTGCTGCAGAAGAGATGCTTCACTTACTACAATAAACTCATTAAATGGAGGAATAGATTATGACTTTAAAATTAGCGATTAATGGATTTGGACGTATTGGACGATTGGTTTTCCGCACAGCAATTAAACGACAAGATATTGAAATTGTAGCGGTAAACGATTTAACTGACGCAGCAATGCTTGCTCATCTTTTAAAATATGATTCAGTTCACGGTGCTTTTGATGCAGAAGTAACATCTGAAGGTGAATACCTTGTAGTAAATGGCAAAAACGTTCGTGTCTATGCTGAAACAGATCCTGCAAAACTTCCTTGGGGAGATTTAGGTGTCGATATCGTAGTAGAATCTACAGGTCGCTTTACTGACCATGAAACTGCACATAAACACGTTGAAGCAGGCGCTAAAAAAGTAATCGTATCTGCTCCAGGTAAAAACATGCCAACCTATGTAATGGGTGTTAATAACGAAGAATATGATGCAGCAAATGATGTTGTCGTATCAAATGCTTCTTGTACAACAAACTGTTTATCTCCAGTAGCGAAAGTATTGGATGAACAATTTGGTATTAAACGAGGCATGATGACAACTGTTCACTCATACACAAACGACCAAAAAATCTTAGATCTTCCGCATAAAGACTACCGTCGTGCTCGTGCAGCTGCGCAATCAATGATTCCAACTACTACTGGTGCTGCTGTTGCAGTAGCAAAAGTTTTACCACAACTTAAAGGGAAATTAGATGGTATGGCAATTCGTGTACCAACACCAAACGTATCATTAGTTGACTTAGTTGTAGAATTAGAAAAAGACGTAACTCCAGAAGAGGTTAATGCAGTATTAAAAGCAGCCTCTGAAAATGAATTAAAAGGTATTCTTGATTACTCAGAATTACCATTAGTATCAATCGATTATAACGGTAATACTGCATCATCAACTGTAGATAGTCTTTCTACAATGGTCCTTGAAGGGAACCTTGTAAAAGTATTAGCTTGGTATGATAACGAAACAGGTTATTCTACTCGTGTAATTGATTTAGCTGAATACATGGCGAAACAAGGTTTGTAATTCAAAAACCATAGCCATATAGTTACCATACGTATATAATGAATTAGGGTAAAAAGGAGAAGAGTTATTGTACTTCTCCTTTTTTTATGAAATAAGTAAGCGCTTCATTGATAAAAACAAAATATTTTGGCTTTGTTGTTTTTTTACAATTTGTTGTGGAGAAGTAGCGACACTCCAGACTAAAAATTGGTTAAACTAGATCAGGCAGTTGTGCTTGCGAGTATACTGGAAAATCTAAATGACAAACTTTCTTTAATAAAATTTTGTATTACAATCTTTGTTGAAGTGGAATCAGCGTAGACTCCTGCGGGAAAACGAGCCAGACGAGACCCCACAGCGAAGCGAGGAGGCTCGTCGGTTCGCCCGCGGAAAGCGAAGCTGATTCCGCTTCAAGTAATACCTTTTTTGTGTAATAAATGGGAATAATATAGTTTTTCAGCGCTCTCCGTGTAACAATGCCAATTTTTTTATAGATTGAAACGATTGAAGAAGCTAAATTTGTTCATCATATATAAGTGAAGAATGATTCTTATTTTCATCATAATTAAAAAGTTATAGACAATTGGAGGAGGCACGATTATGTATCAAAAAAAGACAATGAATGATATCGAAGTAAAAGGAAAACGCGTATTTGTACGTGTGGATTTCAATGTACCAATGGAAGAAGGCAAAATTACCGACGACACTCGTATTAGAGCAGCGCTTCCTACAATCTCTTATTTAGTAGAAAAAGGGGCAAAAGTAATTTTAGCTAGCCATCTAGGACGTCCAAAAGGTGAAGTGAAAGAAGAACTACGCCTAACAGCTGTAGGCGAACGTCTTTCTGAACTTATGGGTAAACCTGTAACAAAACTAGATGAATCTATCGGTGAATCAGTGGAACAAGCTGTAGGAAACATGAATGATGGTGAAATCGTTCTATTAGAAAACGTTCGTTTCCATAAAGGTGAAGAAAAGAACGATCCTGCGCTTGCTGAAAGCTTCGCAAAATTAGCAGATCTTTATGTCAATGATGCATTTGGTGCCGCTCATCGTGCACACGCTACAACAGCAGGAATTGCAGAATATTTACCAGCAGTTTCTGGCCTTTTAATGGAAAAAGAAATTGATGTTTTAGGTAAAGCATTATCAAACCCAGAACGCCCATTCACTGCTATTATCGGTGGTGCAAAGGTTAAAGATAAAATCGGTGTAATCGAAAATCTTTTAGATAAAGTAGACCATTTAATCATTGGTGGCGGTTTATCTTATACATTCTCAAAAGCACAAGGTTATGATATCGGTAAATCTTTATTAGAAGAAGATAAAATTGAATTAGCTAAATCATTTATCGAAAAAGCAGCTGAAAAAGGCGTCAAATTACATATGCCAGTAGATGCTGTTGTAGCAAACGAATTCTCGAAAGATGCAGAAACAAAAGTAGTTGATATCGATCAAATTCCAAGCGATTGGATGGGATTAGATATCGGACCAAAAACAGCTGCAGAATATGCAGATGTGATTAACAATTCAAAACTAATCATTTGGAATGGACCTATGGGTGTATTTGAAATAGATGCATTTGCAAATGGTACAAAAGCTGTTGCAAATGCAATGGCAGCAACAAATGGTTATACAATTATTGGCGGTGGTGATTCAGCAGCAGCAGTCGAAAAATTCCAAGTAGCTGATAAAATGGATCACATTTCAACTGGTGGTGGTGCCTCCCTTGAATTTATGGAAGGTAAACAATTACCGGGTGTTGTTGCATTAAACGACAAATAATAATTATAGATGGAGGTACTTCACAATGCGTAAACCTATTATTGCTGGTAACTGGAAAATGTACAAAAAATTATCGGAAACAATTGAATTTGTAGAAGCAGTTAAAGCATCTGTTCCAGCAACAGACAAAGTGGACTCAGTGATTTGTGCTCCAGCTCTATTTTTACCATCTCTTGTAAAAGAAGCAGAAGGTTCAAATTTAGCAATTGGTGCTCAAACGATGCACTATGAAAACGAAGGTGCTTTTACTGGTGAGATAAGCCCAGTTCAATTAGAAGATATCAAAGTTCAATATGTTATATTAGGTCATTCAGAACGACGTCAATATGACAACGAAACGGATGAAGGTGTCAATAAAAAAGTACATGCAGCATTTGCTCATAACTTAACACCCATCATCTGTGTTGGTGAAACATTAGAAGAACGAGAAGCAAGTAATACAGTTGTAAAAGTTTCTTCTCAAGTCGGCGCAGCACTTAAAGGTTTAAACGCTGAACAAGTTGCTAAAACTGTCATTGCATATGAACCGATTTGGGCAATTGGGACAGGTAAAACAGCGACTGCTCAAGATGCAAACGTTGTATGTGAAGCCATTCGTAAAACAGTAGCAGAAGTAGCAGGCGACGTTGCTGCAGAGATGATTCGTATTCAATATGGTGGTAGTGTGAAACCAGAAAACGTAGTAGAATTACTATCGATGGAGCATATTGATGGTGCTCTAGTTGGTGGAGCAAGTTTAATACCAGAATCATACTTAAAATTATTGGAGGCCGGGGCAAATGCCTAATAAACCAGTAGCATTAATTATTTTAGATGGTTTAGGCTTACGCGACGAAATATTCGGTAATGCAGTAGCGCAAGCGAAGAAACCAAATTTGGAACGTTTTTGGAATTCTTTCCCTCATAACACATTAACAGCATCAGGGGAAGAAGTAGGTCTTCCAGCGGGACAAATGGGGAATTCAGAAGTCGGACACTTAAATATTGGTGCCGGTCGTATTGTCTATCAAAGCTTAACGAGAATTCATAAAGCGATTAAAGATGGTGATTTCTTTACAAATAAAGCATTATTGGATGCGGTCAATCACGCAAAAGAAAATCATTCTAAGCTTCACTTTATGGGACTATTATCTGATGGTGGCGTACATAGTCACTATGAGCATTTATTTGCCTTATTGAAATTAGCAAAAGACCATGGCTTAGAAGAAGTATATGTACATGGCTTCCTAGATGGTCGCGATGTGGGTCCAAAAACAGCAGTAGGCTATATCCAAGAAACAGAACGTCAAATGGCTGAAATCGGAGTCGGACAATTTGCTTCTATCAGTGGTCGCTATTATGCAATGGACCGTGATAATCGCTGGGATCGTGAAGAAAAGGTTTATAAAGTATTAGTGGATGGACAAGGTATTGAGGCATCAACTGCAATTGAAGGTGTAGAAGCATCTTATGCGAATGACGTTACAGATGAATTTGTCTTACCATTTGTGATTAAAAATGATGGTAAACCAGTTGCTACTATTCAATCAAACGATGCCGTGATTTTCTTTAACTTCCGTCCAGACAGAGCAATCGAATTATCAACTGCTTTTACGAATCCATCCTTTGATGGTTTTACACGAAGTGAAAATCATCCGCAAAACTTAAAATTTGTTTGTTTTAAGAAATATAGCGATAAGGTAATTGGTGAGATTGCTTTCCAAGATGATGATTTAAAAAATACAATTGGTGAAGTATTATCCAATAACAATCTTCGTCAGTTGCGAATTGCAGAAACAGAAAAATACCCTCACGTCACTTTCTTCATGAGTGGTGGTCGTGAAGCAACATTTGAAGGAGAAGAACGTATCCTAATCAATTCTCCTAAAGTCGCAACATATGATTTAAAACCAGAAATGAGTGCCTATGAAGTAACAGATGCACTTGTTGAAGCAATCGAAGCAGATCGTTTTGACGGAATCATCTTAAACTTCGCTAATCCTGATATGGTTGGCCATAGTGGAATGCTTGAACCAACTGTAAAAGCAATTGAAGCAGTGGATGAATGTTTAGGTAGAGTGGTAGATGCTCTTCTTGCAAAAGGTGGAGCAGCAATTATTACTGCAGACCATGGTAACTCCGATGAAGTGGTAACACTTGAAGGAGAGCCGATGACAGCTCATACAACAAATCCTGTGCCGGTAATTGTCACAAAAGAAAATATTGTGGTAAGAAATGGCGGAATTTTAGCCGATTTAGCTCCTACCATGTTAAAATTATTAGGAGTGGAACAACCACTCGAAATGACAGGAAAACCATTATTTTAAAACTGAGGAGAGTTAAACAATGCCAATTATTACAGACGTACAAGCCCGTGAAGTATTAGATTCACGCGGTAACCCAACAGTAGAAGTAGAAGTATTCACAGAATCAGGTGCTTTTGGTAGTGCAATCGTTCCTTCTGGTGCATCTACTGGGGAATATGAAGCAGTAGAATTGCGCGATGGAGACAAAGCTCGCTACCTTGGAAAAGGTGTTTTAAAAGCAGTTGATAATGTAAACAACGTCATTGCTCCAGAACTAATCGGAAACTATTCAGTACTTGATCAAGTATCAGTAGATAACATGATGATCGAATTAGATGGTACAGAAAACAAAGGTAAACTAGGTGCAAACGCAATTCTAGGTGTATCATTAGCAGTTGCTCGTGCAGGTGCTGACTACCTTGACTTACCACTTTACCAATACATCGGTGGTGTTAACGCGAAACAACTACCTGTTCCAATGATGAACATCTTAAACGGCGGTGAACACGCTGATAATAACGTAGATATTCAAGAATTCATGGTAATGCCTGTAGGCGCAGAATCATTCCGCCACGCTTTACGCATGGGTACTGAAATCTTCCACTCATTAAAAGCAGTTCTTAAAGAATCTGGTCATAACACTGCAGTAGGTGATGAAGGTGGTTTTGCACCAAACTTAACTTCAAACGAAGAAGCATTATCTACAATCGTAACTGCAATCGAACGTGCAGGTTACAAACCAGGTGAAGAAGTAATGCTAGCAATGGACGTAGCATCTTCTGAATTGTACTCAGATGAAGATGGAAAATACCATTTAGATGGAGAAGGCGTTGCAAAAACTTCTGAAGAAATGGTTGCTTGGTATGATGAACTTACTTCTAAATACCCTATCATCTCAATCGAAGATGGTCTTGATGAAAACGACTGGGCAGGTCACAAAATGCTTACTGAACGTATCGGTAACCGCGTACAATTAGTAGGTGATGACCTATTCGTTACAAACACGAAGAAATTATCTCGTGGTATCGAAGAAGGCGTTGGTAACTCCATTCTAATTAAAGTTAACCAAATCGGTACTTTAACAGAAACTTTAGATGCTATCGAAATGGCTAAACGCGCTGGCTACACAGCAATCATCTCTCACCGTTCTGGTGAATCAGAAGACACTACAATTGCAGATATCGCAGTTGCTACAAATGCTGGCCAAATTAAAACTGGTGCACCATCTCGTACAGACCGTGTTGCAAAATACAACCAATTACTTCGTATCGAAGATCAATTGTCTGTAACAGCTCAATATAATGGTATTAAATCTTTCTACAACATTAAAAAATAATTGGACATAGTAAAAAGCCCAACCGTACTGCTTGAGTTGTGATGTACAGAATATATCTGTACCGCTAGAACTTAGTCGTATGGTAGCGTGAATTATGTTCTATAACATGGCCCTCTGTTTGTGTGTGAGCAATCCGCATAAATAGGGGGCTTTTTTATGTAATTTAGGATTTGTTGTTTGAGAAAAAGGCGGCGACTCCTGATGGAGGCGTCCGCCTGTAGCTAGGTAGTAGAGTAGTAGCAGCAGGGTAAAAAAACGAAGCTCTTAAGCTATTTCTTGATGAGGGGACTTTTGAGATAGCCCCGTCTTCAATAATCTGAAACAGTTAAAAATAAGTAATACAACTACATCTGATTATTTTACAATCCCTATCATAAAACCATCATAGCCTTTAACACCAACTGTTTGAATCGCTGTAGAATCAATCGCAGGATTGTTTACTAATAAATCCATAAATTGTTGTACCCCTTTTACAAGCACGTCATCGCTTGTTTCATCAAACACCTTGCCATCTCTTACAACATTATCAGCAATAATGAGCGCGCCAGGATTTGCTAATTTTAATGACCATTCTAGATAATGAGAATAATTTTGTTTATCAGCATCAATAAAGATTAAGTCAAATAATAATTTTTTTTCTTCGAGAATAGGTAACGTCTCTAAAGCCTTTCCAACAATAACTTCCACTTTATCTTGGTAGCCTGCCTGACGGATATTTTGTTCGGCGATTTTTGCATACTCTGGATTATATTCAAGTGTATATACTTTTCCATTTTCAGAAAGAGAACGAGCCAACCATATACTACTATATCCAGCAAGAGTTCCGATTTCTAAAATGTTTTTAGCACCTTTAAGTTTAGCTAAAAGATATAATAATTTTCCGTGTGTTGCTGATACATTAATATCAGGAATACCTGCTTGCCTGTTCGATTCCTGTATTTGCTCAAGTGTCGAATCAAAGGGGATTAATTTATCAATGATATAATCGTCTACTAAAGACCAAATTATGTGATCGAGTATTGTAGAGCCTCCTAATTTAATTTTTTTTTCAGATTTAGTTTATGAATGTGTAGTTTAAAATAAGAACAAAAGTAGCGGTTTTTTATGAAGAACGTTATGGATGGGTTTGAATCATTTTGAACAATCTAGAAAAAATTATTGCTGAACTTAGAAACCACCTTAAAAATTTAAGATATATAGTTGATGATTCAGAAGCCTTTATTTTTTTTTATCGTCAAACTATAGTAGTAATGATAAAATAATAGATAAGAATATAGTTTATCGGTTTGATTTATTACGGAAAGTAGAACTTCGTTGTCATTACGTACAGTTTTTGGTAAGATAAGACTATTGTGATGTTTCGAATCAGGAGGTGGAACATATGCATGCAGCGATTATGACGTTACTTCTTATCGTGTCTGTTGCATTAGTTATCGTAGTATTGATGCAATCTAGTAAGAGTGAGGGTCTGTCAGGAGCCATCTCTGGTGGAGCTGAACAACTTTTTGGGAAATCAAAAGCTCGCGGAATAGATTTAATATTACATCGTATTACTGTAGTATTATCAGTCTTATTCTTCGTATTAGCTATAGCGATCGCAAAAATCTAATGCACACAAAACAGCCTGGCCGCTAATGGTTAGGCGTTTTCTATTATATAGATTATAATAATGAAAGCGGAACGCGCCGATCAAGCCCGGACAAGCGTTGGATGGCCCGAATCTAGAGTGACTTTCCAACTTTCAACCGAGGGACTGGCGTGGAGCTGGATAATGATGAAAGCGGAATGCGTCCGTCAAGCCTAAAAAATTTGGCGTGCAAATTGATATTCATACTTAGGAGGTTGCATCATGAAACCTGTTTTACCTGAACCTTTCTTCTTTGAGGCTGGACCACGAGCAGTTTTACTTTTACATGGATTTACTGGGAATTCTGCAGATGTACGTATGCTCGGTCGTTTCTTAGAAAAGCATGGATATACGTCACTAGCACCACATTATAAAGGACATGGTGTTCCACCAGAAGAACTTATACATACAAACCCACAACAATGGTGGCAAAGTGTGATCGATGGATATCAAAAATTACAAGACGCTGGTTATAAAGAAATTGCTGTTGCTGGATTATCTCTTGGTGGCGTATTTTCATTGAAATTAGGTTATTCTTACCCAGTTAAGGGAATCATAACAATGTGTGCTCCAATGACAATGCGGACAACTGAATTGATGTTTGAAGGTGTAGTGCAATATGCGGAACGATTCAATCAACATTTTGGAAAAAGTGAAGAGGAATCTGTAGCAAGTATAGAATATATTAAAAAACATGGTATGCCTTCATTACAACAATTACGAGATTTAGTATATGAAGTTAGAGAACATGTCGATGAAATTTATGCCCCAATTTTTGTCGTTCAGGGACGTAAAGATGAAGTCATTGATATTAAATCTGCAAATTATATTTATGAACAAGCAGAGTCTAATGAAAAACAGATTAAATGGTATGAAAAATCAGGTCATGTGATTACATTAGATCAAGAACGAAAACAATTAGATGAAGATATTTTTCAATTTTTAGAGTCACTTGATTGGCATGAGTAAAAAAGTAATGATTGCAAATGCTAATAGAAGGAGGGAAGAACGATGGATAAACAAGAACAAACACTTGAAACAAGATTATTGGATTTTATGGAGGAAGATGATTATAAACCTTTAACAGTTGCAGAGTTTGAAGAGCAGTTTGGCTTCCGTGATGTTGAAGAGTTCAAACAACTTGTCAAAACACTTGTGAAATTAGAACAGCAAGGAGACATTGTTCGAACACGAACAAATCGATATGGTTTACCAGAAAAAATGAACTATTTACAAGGTCGTTTTATTGGTCACGCAAAAGGATTTGGCTTTGTAGCACCAGAAGAAGCAGGAATGGATGATGTATTTATCCCTCCTACAGAAATAAATGGTGCAGTTAATGGAGATAAGGTACTTATTCGTGTATCCAATACATCTTCAGGAGATCGTCGTGAAGGTGCTGTTATTAAGATTATTGAACGCGGCACAACAAAAGTAGTAGGTACTTTCCAAGCTAACCGTGGATTTGGATTTGTTGTACCAGATGATAAAAAACTATCGATGGATTTATTTATCGCAAAAGATAATACATTAGGTGCAATGGACGGTCATAAAGTAGTGGCAGAAATTATTGAATGGCCTGGAGTGCACCGATCTGCAACTGGGATTGTGACACAAATTTTAGGACATAAAAACGACCCAGGTGTGGATATTCTGTCAATCATTCATAAACACGATATTACAGTTGATTTCCCGCAAGAAGTTCTAGACGCTGCAAGTGCAGTACCAGATACAATCGCTGAAAAGGATATAGAAGGTCGTCGTGATTTACGTGATCAAATGATTGTAACCATTGACGGAGAAACAGCGAAAGACTTGGATGATGCCGTTACAGTTACAAAAAATGATGATGGCACTTATAAGTTAGGTGTGCATATTGCTGACGTTAGTTATTATGTGACAGATGGCTCTGCTTTAGACCGTGAAGCATATGACCGAGCTACAAGTGTGTACTTAACAGATCGCGTTATACCAATGATTCCACATCGTCTTTCAAATGGAATCTGTTCATTAAACCCACAAGTAGACCGATTAACGCTTTCATGTGAAATGACGATTAACGGAAACGGTGAAGTCATCGACCATGAAATTTTCCAAAGTGTTATTCGTACTACAGAACGTATGACATATACAAACGTCTTTAAAATTTTAGAAGAAGACGATATAGAACTAAAAGAACGCTATGCATCGTTAGTTCCAATGTTTGAAAATATGAAAGACTTAGCGAAAATTTTAAACAATCGCCGTATGAACCGTGGTGCAGTAGACTTTGACTTTAAAGAATCTTACGTGGTTGTCGATGAAGACGGATGGCCAACAGATATTCTTCTTCGTGAACGTACTGTTGCGGAACGATTAATTGAAGAATTTATGCTTGTCGCAAACGAAACGGTAGCCGAACATATTAATCACATGAATTTACCATTCATCTATCGTATTCACGAAGATCCAAAACCTGAAAAGCTACAACGATTCTTTGAATTTATCACGAATTTCGGTTTAGTCATTCGAGGTACAGGTAATACAGTTGAACCTAGAGCATTACAAGAAATATTAGAATCAGTAAAAGAGGAACCTGAGTATCCTGTTATTTCAACAATGATGCTACGCTCAATGCAACAAGCAAAATATAGTCCAGAATGCCTTGGCCACTTTGGTTTATCAACAGAATTCTATACCCACTTTACGTCACCAATTAGACGTTATCCAGACTTAATCGTTCATCGCTTAATTCGCACTTATTTAATCAATGGTGATACAAGCAAAGAAACGACTAGCTACTGGGGTGCCCATATGGATGAAATTGCTGAGCATACATCAAGTCGTGAACGTCGTGCAGTAGATGCTGAACGTGATACGGAATCATTGAAAAAAGCACAGTACATGGCAGACAAAATCGGCGAAAATTTCACAGGTATCGTCAGCTCTATTACGAATTTTGGTATGTTTATCGAATTAGAAAATACGATCGAAGGCTTAGTGCATATTAGCAATATGACGGATGATTATTACAACTTTGACGATCGTCAAATGGTCATGATTGGGGAAAGAACAGGACGTATCTTCCACATTGGTGATGAAGTAGAAATCAGCGTATTAGAAGTAAATATTGATGAATCAGCTATCGACTTTGAAATCGTAGGTATGCCTAAAGCACAAGCTCGTACTCGCCGCCAAGCACCAGTTGTCATTCGTGCAAAGTCAAAAGACGGTGAACAGGGTAGAGAAAAAGGCAAAGGCAAAAATCGCAAATATAAACCAAGTGGAGCAAAAGTAAACGGAAGAACACGTAAACAAGAACGTAAAGCTAATGGTAATTCAAGTAGCAAAGGGAATAAGAAAGGCGGCTTCTACGAAGGAATTGCAAAGAAACAGCAAAAACGCCGTAGTAGAAAGAAAAAATAAGAGAAGGGCAAGTCGCTCTTCTCAATCCATTTTATAGAGGTGACTCCATATGCCTAAAGGTACTGGAAGAGTTTTAGCACAAAATAAAAAGGCTGGATTTGATTACTTCATCGAAGAAACAATTGAAGCGGGGATCGTATTAAACGGTACAGAAATCAAGTCTATTCGCCAGGGGAAAGTACAATTAAAAGACTCCTTTATATTAATCCGTAATGGTGAAGCATGGATTTCCAATATGCACATCAACACATATGAACAAGGGAATATCTTCAACCATGATCCACTTCGCGTCCGTAAATTATTGTTACATAAGAAGCAAATCATGCAATTAAAAATAGACGTCAAACGCGATGGATATTCAATTGTACCGCTTAAAATGTACATAAAAGATGGCTACGCAAAAGTATTAATCGGTCTAGGTAAAGGTAAGAAAAACTACGACAAACGTGCTGACATAAAGAATAAAGAAGCAAAACGCGAAATGGGCCGCGCTCTTAAAGCAAAAAATCAATTCTAAAATCTACCACTTGAAGAATGACCTAATTTGTCATATACTCTATGTATAGCAAATAAGCCAGTTCACAGTATGATAACCATACTGATCCGAAACGCTGAGCAATCAGCACCTTAATGGATTTTGAAGCTAGTATTTCAAATCCTATATTAAGGGGACGTTACGGATTCGACAGGGATGTCTGAGCTTGAGTTGCGCGTCGGAGGTCTCGGCTTCGTCACCAACGGAAGTTATATAATAACTGGCAAAACAAACAATAACTTAGCTTTCGCAGCGTAAGCTCGAAACTGCCTAACTGCTCTATCGCCCATGTAGCGTAGCTAGGCTCAACTTTAGTGGGATACGGTTGCTAGTGCCACTTGAGCTAGCAACAAGAGATTTCCAAGTTAGCGCACAGGACGCCTGTTTGTCGGCATAATGCCGCGCGAATCCTAAATAGACAAACTACACGCGTAGTAACTGAAGTATCAGAGTTTCTGGACGTGGGTTCGACTCCCACCGTCTCCATATTACGAAATCATACGGTTTCAATGAGTGTCAAAATCCTTAATATATAAGGGTTTTGGCACTTTTTATATTTCATTGAATTTCAATGATTATCATTTGAAGGTAGTCAAAAACGTAGTCAAAACGTATTCAATAATTAGATGTTTAAGTAGCTTTCAAATTTTTGGATGGCTGCTTCTTTTGCCTTTTCTGATACATGAGCGTAGATGTTCATTGTTGTTTGTACATCAGAATGTCCTAAACGATCCTGAACGTCTTTGATTTTTGCACCTGCCTCAAATAAAAGAGAACAATGTGTGTGACGTAAACCATGTGTTGTAATTGTTTCTAGGCTATATTTCTTTTGAACATGTAAAAGCCATTTACGAGTTTTTGTAGGTTGTAAATATTCGTTACATTCATTGCTAAATACAAGTTGCCCGGCTTTCATTGTATTATAACCTAGCATTAAATAATCTTGTTTTTGTTTTTTACGCCAATCTTTTAAGATTAGCATTGTTCGTTCATCCATCTTGATAGTTCGTGCTATACCTGTTTTTGTAGATTTAACATACAACTTATTGTCTTTACCACGGGAAATAGCTTTATTGATACGGATTTCGTTTGTTTTGAAATCTAAATCATTCCAAGTTAGAGCCAATACCTCACCTTTACGCATACCGCTAAAAGCAAGTAAACGAAATAAAGTGTATGCTTTAACGTTATTTTCTTTTTCAAAACATGATAAAAACTCGATTAGTTGTTCACGTGTATAAAAGTTCTCTTTCTTTTCTTCTGTACTTGCTTGTTTCTT
Organism: Rummeliibacillus pycnus; assembly: GCF_050459865.1. Classification (GTDB taxonomy): domain Bacteria; phylum Bacillota; class Bacilli; order Bacillales_A; family Planococcaceae; genus Rummeliibacillus; species Rummeliibacillus pycnus_B. The sequence continues at coordinate 39,877 of NZ_JBCMNM010000015.1, read as the reverse complement.
TTTTAAAGCAGTAGGCATATCAACTAGAGTAAATGGATTAGTTTGAATATAACCATGTTTAATAGCAAATTCTAACACTTTAGCAGCGTAAGACTTAACCATTCGGAATTTCTTCAATTTATCTGCCCATTCATCTACATGACGTTGACAGACGTCCACTGTAATTTTTTCAATTCTATAGGAACGCATAGCAGGTAAAATATGATTTTTGAAAATACCAGTAGTTTTAACAAAAGTGCTTTCTTCTACAATCTTTTCATATTGTTTTACCCATAACTCGTATATATCTTGATATGTCTCAGGTTGTTGCTTTTGATATGTACCCTTACTAATTTCAAGTTTTAAACGAGCTAAAGCTAACTCAGCTTCTTTGATTGTTTTAAATCCTCGTCTAGTCGTCCGCTTTTGTTTTCCAGTTAGCGGATCAACGCCAATATAAATTTGAAACATGTATCTTTTTTGCCCATTATTAAGTATATAGCTTTCAATAGTGGATGTTTTTTTCTTTGTCATGATAATTCTCCTTCTATATAACATTGCAGGGGCAAGAAATAAAAGAAGAGGAATTACCTCTATTACTATTATACACTGACATGAAAGGGAAAAAACTCTCTAAAATTTGATTAGAATCTATGCTTTTCTAAAAACGCATCAATTTCTTTATGTGATACGCGTTTTTTATACTTGTACTGGAAACAAATTTGCTGAAAAGATAGCATTCTTATGAAGTGTAAGCTCAGTTAAGACTATAGGATCATATAAATTATTTTTATGTTTTTATAAAGATAGTTAACAATACAAATAATAAGTCTACATGAAGATAGATATGCGAGTAGATAGATAGAGGGATTATAACTTTTATAATGGATTATAGAAATGACAAAGGAATATTGGATGGTTGATGGAAAGGTATTTATACAAGAGATAGAATGTGGGAGAACCGACTATCAAACAAACGCCACACAAGAGTAACAACTTATTTAGAAAACAATCTACATGTGATTATCCACATGCCTACTGAAATGTGATCAGATTGAATCGATTTCTCATTTCATCAACGATAGCATAAAGTACTACTTAATGAAGGAGAAGAATGATTTTTCAAATATTGATTACTAATATTTATTAACATTATTTGATTATTAACTTAATTTTATTATTCAAATCGGAGATAAAGGGGGCACTTAAAAATGCCCGATTTCCCCGAAAAAAACAATCTAAATTGTTGTGGCAAATGGAGTGAATCATTTTTCAATACTATACATGTTCGTTTATAAAACGTAATTAAATTTATTTATTACATAATCCAAAGAGTTTACAAAAGTAGTGTGATTTGAAAATTCATCAATAATTTCTGAAACAGATGGAGTTACTTGAGCAAGCCTACTCAGATAATTATGCTGCCAAATACCGTGAATGTTTATTAGCTGTTTAGCATAATAACTATCTTCAGTCTGCTTATTTCTTGGAGAAACTTTCGTATATAGACTTTTTAGTGAGTTAATATTTCCTGTTAAAATGCATGCTGGGCATCCGCAAAGTTGAGTAGTATTATCAACTAGAGGTAACTTTAGATATTCAAATACTCTTGAATTATTACTTGCTTTCAATTTCGATGAAAGTCCAGCTACCATGTATTTGCTGAAAGTGCCTGCTGCATTAGGATTTTTCACGTTAAGATTATTTTCTGCGCTACCATCATAAGCTCTTCTTCCAGGAGTTTGAGCATCAAAAGATGTTGCCCCAGCATAATAAAGTGGGAGAATATTGAATTTCCCACCACAGCCTAATGCATGGATAGGACGATTGTCATTAATAGTCTTGCGAATTATTTTGCAAGCATAGCTAGACAAAATAGCGTTATATAATTCATTTTTGTTTTTTTTGTTGATTGCAATAATCTCTGTTTCGACATTAGAAGAAATACCCCATGCTCTTCTTAACTCTGCATTTTTAGCGCTAGCAATACCACCACCAGCAAAGCCATCGAAAGTAAAGTCATATTTTTTTTCCATTGATAAAACGTGTTGAGTATAAGTTTTATATGCTATTGGATTTTTACCATGGATAGTTGCAAAAACTTTAGGATAAAATTCATCTTTATTTTTCAAGTATTTAATAGTTTCATCTAATAAAATTTTATTTAAATCATCAGCATCGCGAAGTATATGCATATTCAATTCTTTAATAGCTGGAGAACGTTCATCACCTTTAAATGTATACTTACCACCAATATCAAAACCAATAACTATATCAAATTTAAATCTATCAGCGAAATCATAATAATTCTTCATTACTTCTAGTAAGCGTTCGATAAACTTATCTTTTTCAGTAATATAATCGTATTCTAGGTGTATATTATTGATAATATTCCCTGCACCTGAATCTAGTAATAGTATATTATTATTATAATCCAATGCATCTGGAGTATGATAAGATGAGATATACTTTGAAGAATTAATCATGTCTTGTCTAACGTAATTTAAGAAATCCCCAAACGTATCATATGAGTCGATGTTACTTAGCCAAGGAACTGCGAAGCCGTTTAAGCCAAATATCTTTTTTTGATTAAGATAAAAGAAGTTTAGTAAAATCGGAGTGTTTTCTAATATGTCACCATAAACTGTTTCCCTATATTTATCACTACCTCCACCTCCGAGGTTTGAGATGGAGAAAAATGAAGGTACTGGAAGGACCTTTGAATTTAGTGTGTACTGGTTATTATTTAATTTCATAAATTATGCACCACCTATTTAATTTAGGTGTATTATCTCATAAATTAAGTTTTTTAGGAAATTAATGTGTATAATATGGTTATAAAGGAGTGAGTTTTATGTCGTTGTATGAAGAATTATTAAGAGAAAGTAAGCCTAGAATTGATGATTTTTTTAAAAATGTGACACTGTTTGAAAATCAGTTTACATTTGATGATTTCAATAAAGAATGCGTAAAAAAAATGTATGATGAAGTGTCACCAGAAGATGAAATAAAAACAGTTAAGCAATTAAAAAGTGAAATTTCAGAATTAGCTCTAATGTGTAAAAAATGTGGACCCTATTTTGTAAAGCCTAGAAATAAATCTATAAAGGCTTTGGATGTACAATTAGGCAGATTACTAGAAGATCTATTAATTGACTTTTTTGGAAAAAAATTAAAATTAAAGGCAGTGCATGCTGATAACCAAAATAAAAGTTACCCTGATTGCATGATATTAAATACTGATAAGGGCATTTTGGCTTATTTTGAAGTGAAATATCATGGTGCACCATTCATCAATGCTTCTAATGTTATTAAAAGATGGTGCTATGAAGGTAGTGCAACTTTAGATTACAAAAAAATTACTAAGCAATTAGAATTAATTGAATCTGATTTAGATAGACCAACATTTTATTTACATTGGATTGATTATCCTTGTTTTAAGGGAATATACTTTGAAACATCTGAACAGGTAAAAAATTATATTTATGATAACGGTGTTGAATTTGAAAGAGCTGAACGTGAAGGCGATTATATAATAAGAAAAAAAGTTGGATATACTGAAAAAATATATTCTCCATTACATACAATGGGAACTTTTGAAGAATTCGTCGAAATAATTCGTGCGATGAAAAAAGAAGGAGTAAAGCCATTAGAATACTAATAATAACAAAGCGAATTAGACTCACAGGTCCAATTCGCTTTGTTTGCTTTCATATTTTATCCTTTTTACTATTTCTGGTAAATACTCGGAGTCTAATTCGAAACCGATTGCTTTTCTATTCAAATTTTTAGCAGCAACGGCAGTTGTACCGCTCCCAAGGAAAGGATCCAAAATTGTATCGCCTTCGTTACTAGACATCATTATAATTCTTTCAATCATTTCCACAGGATAAATTGTTGGATGTGTTAATCCTAGTTTTTTCTTAGTCATATTATTTACATGGTCAAAGTACCAAACATCAGTAGGGTTTCGTCCTTTACCAGTTAAGCGTTTATCGTTCTTTGTGATATAAGGAATACGAATGTCGTCAAGATTAAAAATGTAGTTATTTAAATCTTTAACTGCCCACATTATATTTTCATATCTTCCTGCTAAACGTAGTGTGGGATTTTGCATACCATTAAAAGTCCAAGTTATCATATTTCTAAGATAGAAGTTATTATTTTTAGCAATTTCATATCCAATATATTGTAAAGGTAATATTTCTTTATCTTTTCCATAAGGAATCTGTGATAGGTTTAAAAAGAAACTTCCATCATCTGTAAGTACTCGGTAAACCTCCTTAGTAACATTATCTATCAAGTCTTTCCATTCCTCTAATGATACATCATCATTATATTTACCATAGTTCTTTTTAATATTATATGGTGGTGAAGTTACAACTAGTTTTACAGAATTATCAGGTACATTTTTAAATAAATCAAGGCAATTACCAATTTCAACATGTATATCTTTTATGATTTCCATTTTTAATCAAACTCCAATTCAATCTGTTCAGTGTCCATAATATTTGCTGACTTGAAATTCACATCTAAGCGTTTGTCAGTAATTTCGATGTAGTCAGGTTCTAATTCATAACCAATATAATGTCTTTTTAATTTTTTTGCTACAACCGCTGTGGTACCACTACCCATAAATGGATCTAGAATAATATCACCTTTATTTGAACCAGACAAAATGATTCTTTCAATTAGCTTTTCTGGATATTGGGCAGGATGATCTGTTCTTTCTAAAAAGTTACCTGAAACCATCGGGATTCGCCAAACATCAGATGGATTTTTCAATTGGTTTTTATATCTATCAGGTCTGTAATTTAGAGCGGGAATTTTTACATCCTCTAGATTGAAAGTATATTCAGTATTACTAGCTGTATACCAAAATACATATTCGTATCTCGGTGCAAATCTTTTAGATGTAGAACCACCCCAATCAAAGTTCCAAATTAATATATTTTTTAAATACATATCATTAAAATGATTTTGTAACCAAAATGGCGGCTCTACAATACCATTTTTTGTTCGATTTTTAATATTAATCCAAATAGAACCGTTGGGTTTAAGTACACGCCTGCATTCAGAAAATACAGTTTGAAGCAATCTTTGATATTCTTCTTCTTCTAGATTATCTGAATACTTTTTACCTTTTGAAGCGACAACTTTCCCTTGTTCAGTTTTATTTCCATAATTGATATTTATATTATATGGAGGAGAAGTAACAATTAAATCTACACTATTATCAGGTATTTGATGCATATTTTCACTAGTAGCATTATATATAATATCTTTTTCCATAAGATCACCTTTCAATTAACTATCTAATTGAATTATACATGAATAATAATAAGGGGTCAAGCTTAATGGTATAATCGTGTATTAGTTAATTATAGTTATGAAATTCAAGTAAACCGAGGTCAAGAACGAAGTCAGAGGTTCCTCTAGAGCTTAAAAAATCTTAATTAATATTGATATTACAACATTTAAATAAAGGGTAGGTTCGAATCTCGGTATATTACGATCATTCGGTTTCAATGAGTGCCAAAAGCCTTGATATATAAGGGTTTGACACTTTTTTTATTTCATTGAATATCATTTGAAAGTAGTCAAAATGTATTAATAGTTTAAATGTTGAGATAGCTTTCAAATTTTTGAATAGCCACTTCTTTCGCTTTTTCCGTAACGTGAGCGTAGATGTTCATAGTTGTTTTAAAGTCACTATGTCCTAAACGATCTTGCACTTCTTTAATACTTACTCCCGCTTCAAAAAGTAAGGAGCAGTGTGTATGACGTAAACCATGTGTCGTAATCGTATCAAGATTGTATTTCTTTTGTACGTGTAAGATCCATTTACGTGTTTTTGTTGGTTGTAAATATTCATTTTGTTCATTACTGAAAACAAGTTGTTCTGCTCGCATAGTGTTGAATCCAAGAATTAAATAATCTTGTTTTTGTTTTTTACGCCAATCTTTTAGGGTTTCCATTGAACGTTCATCCATTTTAATTGTACGTGCGACACCTGTTTTTGTAGATTTTACATATAATTTATTGTTTTGACCACGTGATAGAGCGTTATTAATACGGATTTTATTATTTTTGAAGTCTAAATCATTCCAAGTTAGTGCCAATGCCTCACCCTTACGCATCCCACTAAAAGCAAGTAAACGAAATAAAGTAAACGCTTTAACGTTATTTTCTTTTTTAAAACATGATAAAAACTCAATTAGTTGTTCGCGTGAATAAAAGTTTTCTTTCTTTTCTTCTGTACTTGCTTGTTTCTTTTTTAAAGCAGTAGGCATATCAACCAGAGCAAATGGATTTGTTTGAATATAACCACGTTTGATAGCAAAGTCTAACACTTTAGCAGCGTATGACTTAACTATTCGGAACTTCTTCAATTTATCTGCCCATTCATCTACATGAAGTTGACAGACGTCTACAGTAATTCTTTCAATTCTATAATCTTGCATAGAAGGTAAAATATGATTTTTGAAAATAACAGTAGTTTTAACAAAAGTGCTTTCTTCTACAGTCTTTTCATATTGTTTTACCCATAACTCGTATATGTCTTGATAGGTCTCGGGTTGTTGCTTTTGATATGTACCCTTACTAATTTCAAGTTTTAAACGAGCTAAAGCTAACTCAGCTTCTTTGATTGTTTTAAATCCTCGTCTAGTCGTCCGCTTTTGTTTTCCAGTTAGCGGATCAACGCCAATATAAATTTGAAACATGTATCTTTTTTGCCCATTATTAAGCGTATAGCTTTCTATAGTTGATGTTTTTTTCTTTGTCATAATAACTCTCCTTCTTATAACGTTGCAGGGGCAAGAAATAAAAGAAGAGGAATTACCTCTATTGCCATTATACATTGACGTGAAAGGTAACCCCCCTTCAAATTCTATTTAGAAGCTATGGCTTTCTAAAAAATTATCAATTTCGTTACGAGATACTCGCTTTATTCCTTCAACTTGACATACTTTTAATCCCATTTCTCGAAATTTCGTAAATGTATTGTAAGATACACCTGCATACTTAGCTGCTTCTGCTAGTGACATCCATTCTTTATTAAATACAAAATTAGATGTAATAGCTTCTTTGATAGCAGCTAGAATCATTTCTTTTGAAATATCTAAATCGTTATTATTTGGTTGAGTGTGAGTGTTAGAATTCATAAAAAGTTCCTTTCATTTTAAACTGTCTGAAGCAAAGTCATAATAAAATATAAAATAGCAATAAAGTTTATGGCTTTTGAGTAGTGAAAATTTAATTTCTTTTGTACTAATAGTTATAGGCATCAAAACCAAAAGTGTAAAAAGAAATTTAGAAAAAAAAAAACACCCAAATTAATGAGTGCTTTCTTTAGTAATTTCAAATTTTTGTGCTTCCATATCAATCATTAAGGCTAAAATTGCGAATAGACTTTTTTCACTATCCTCTAAATTCAAAAATGGTAAAAGTATAATCAAGCCATCTTTCAATATATATTTTTCATCATTAACATCAATGATAAATTCTTCAATGTCCGCATTAATTTTAATCAAATTATTTAACTTTTGTAAAATAAAACCATACTCCAAGTTGAATGATGTAGCTAATTTTTTTAAACTAATTTTAATTTCCATTATTAAAAATCTCCTATTTGCTTTGTTTTTGATTACATTAAGGGTTATAGGCATTTTGAACAAAAATGTAAAAGAGTTTTTGAACTTTATTAGTTATTAACATGCAAATCCGAAATTAAAAAATTCTAATAAAGTGTGTAATATAAAATTGTAAGCGGAAAAACTGCTTCAACTACTGAAAAATTTCAACTGTTGATTTTCAACAGTTGAAATCTACCAATACAAAGTAATTACTATATAAAGGACTTAATAAAATAATCACCTATCAATTTAATATCTGATTGCCTGATGTTTTTCTTTTAGCTGCAACACATGTAAACAAAGTGTTCCAGCTAAAAGAAAATAACAATATTTCCTTCATTCAAAAGAACATTTTTATATAAAAAGTCGAAAAAACAATTTTCATGTATTCTATTGAAAATAAAAAAGGCAGCTATTATAAGCTACCCTTTAGAAATTTTTCTTCTCTTAATTTTTCTTCTTTAGAACGTCTATCAATGCCGAAATATTCAATTGAAATTCTATTCAAAAGAATACCCCTCATATCAGGCTTTAATTTGTTGATTTCTTCCATAATTTCATCAATATTTTTCATCATCAATCAAATCCTTTCTAATAATGGCGTATTTAAACGCTCTGTATAAATTCAATATAATAAAATTTAAAAAGGATTGATGTTTCTATTATTATAGCATGAAATTGGTAGACGAAAATATCACTATCCAAAATTATAAAAATATAAACACATTATAAATAATAACGCAGTAATTAAACTAAAAAAAGGTTAGAATTCTTTTTATTAATAATGGAGATAAGTGGAAGGTGAGGTCGAATATCAGTTCAATTAAACTGGAAGAACCACCTGTATAAAGATTCTTAAAATCTTTTTCCTTTCCGAATATAGCAAACCCCATAACATCTAATACCATTATTGTAAATATCATGTAAACAATGTTTGTCCAAATTTTAGCACCTCTTAATGATGTATACCTTAATACTAATCTATACATAACTTTAAGAAAAATCTTTTGGCTGATGTAGCGATAGCTGCATTAGTCAAAAGGCAGTGAGCACAAGTGTTACTTGTAACACGTTGCGATAGTGCAATAACTAATCTATTTATTATTAGTGATTAAATGTTCATGCTATTGCATGTCCTGTTCACAAACTAAAGTTTGTTCACGTAAGTAATTTTTTGAGAAAATACTAATTAATATAAGTATCCGCACATTTTTTTACTTAAGCAAATAATTGAGCAACACTCTATTACTATTTAATATCCGCTCACTTTTTTACTTAGTAAAATTTTGAGCAATAACTACATATATAGATATTTGCACATTTTTTTATTAAATTTCTTTTACAAATGCAGATAAACGGCCTATAACCTTAGTACAAATTCAAAATTACAAGGTATAGGAGATAATAAATAATGAATTACATTGATTATATGATCGAAGAAATGGCACAAAAATTTTTATATGAAGGAAATACGGCTTTATATGGTTCTGAAGAATGGCAATGTAAAGCTATTGAATTAGCAAAAGAAAATATTAATAATGGCTCATTTGTAATCGAAAAAAATACACCGACTGAAATATTAGCACTATTAGACAACAAAATAACTGATACAACTGATATATCACCTGAAGAACCTGAATTTAATGTAATTTATGGATTCCCTGAAGTAAAAAATATAGAAATACGCTCACTATCTGAAACAATTGATAAACCAATTGAAGAATCTGAATTTGAGTTCATAGAAGGCTTTCCAGCGGCTTTAAATGATAAATCTGAACAAATACATGTAAATGAATTAGAAAGTGACACAAAGCCATCTGAAACTGAATCCGTTAAAAACGATTATGTTTCAAAACAATTCACTGATGAATTTATAGAAGGCTTAAAGAATACAGAAATAAATTTAATTGGTGCTGAATGTGGTTCAGGTAAAACAAGTGCTATTTTTGAAAAACTTGTTCCGTATGCTGAAAAACATGATAATAAAATACTTTATCTTTGCAATAGGACTACATTACGGAAACAGTTGATAAAAGTATATGCTGAAGGAGCTAAAGATCAAGTATTAATAAAGATTAATGACACTTTAACAATCGGTATGTATCAATCAATCAACGCTAAAATTTCCTTTGATATCCCAGTAAATAAATTAATCGAAAGCACTTATGATTATGTTGTAATAGACGAATTTCATAGCCTTTATGATAATAGCGACTATGACTATAAAAGCTATTTATTTATGAATTTTCTAAATGAAATTAATAGTACAATCATTGCTCTAACAGGTACACCTGATAATATTGATGAAATGCAAGAATTTCTAAATAAGCCTATTAATAAGTTGCGTGAACCTGATAAAACAAATAATAGGATTAAAAATATTTATGTTGTAAATAACATGGATAAATTAAGACAAATCCAAAATAAACACTTAGAAAATGGCTATAAAGTGTTAGAACTTAATTCAAATATTGAAAGCATAAAAAAGGCAAAAAATGATTTTAACGAGTATAAAGCTAATGGTTTAATTTCTCAATCTCATAAAGAGTATTGGAAATATAAAAATGATGATGATGAAGCTATAAGAGCGGCTATTATCGATCAAGAAAAAATGTGCTGCAATGTATTAGCAACAACTAAATTTATGGACGTTGGAATCAATATTCAAGCCGATACAAATTTTTTAGTTACTTTTAATTGTACTGAAATTCCTAATACCATTGAACAATATAGAAGTCGTGTAAGATTTAACAAAAAAGCTGATTATCACATGGATTTAGTGTTTAGAGTGCTAACAAAACAATCCATGTATCTAAAAATGAAGAAAATAGAAAAAGAGTTTGATACTTATAACGAATTAATGAAGAAATACGGATCTTTTGAAAGCATAATGAATCATAATCCGGCTAAAAAAGTTGAAGGCTTCAAAGATAAAAGCAAGGTTGATGACTGGGAGCGATTTAATCTATTAAGGATGAAATTTTTAAAAACTAAATATAAATTCCTTAAAAAATTATATTACAGCAAAAACATTATTGAATTAGCCACTCAAATGCTGCAAAAAATGTATCCTAAAGCCATTATTACTGTAATTGAATACAGTGACTTATTTAACGTTGAAAATTATTTTAATAACCTTTTGAATGGTTCTAATGAAATAGCAATATTGAAAAATCAAAAAGAACAAATTAAAAATGATTTAAAAGCTTTGAAACTCGACAAAAAGCACCCTAATAACCCAGTTGGATTAGATAGAATTAAAGATTTTTTTAAAGACAATCACCTTCCGTTTAAAATAAATAATGCTAGACCAACAATAAATGGTGAACAACAAAGTGCATGGATTCTAGAAAGATTGATGATTGATTAATTATGAAAGGGGATGTTTACAAATTTCTAAACAAAGAAAATCAAGTAATTTATAGGAAGCAAAAATGATATTCATCTAGAAAATTTAACGAATTGTGAAACACTTTATAATAATGTAAGAAATAATAAAACAATTTATGGTTTTAAACAGCGTGTAAAATATTCAGAAGAAGGAAAGTATCTGCAATATGGTGCATTAATCCAACTATTCACAAAATCGTGTTATTGGAACGATTGCTGAAAATTACAACTAAAACAAAATGAATCTATTCCTAATTCACTTGAAAAAGATAGTTCCCACTATTTAACACTATATATGGTGGTACAAGGAGAACTAATGAAAGAGTTATTGGCAGCCTCAAAAATAATTAGAAAGTATCATAAGTTATGGTGCTTTCTTTTTTATCTATAAAATATTTATTTTAATCAAAGTAGTTAATAATACATGGATCATATTAACTATACAATTAAAAGATAGTATACTATTATTAGATGAAAATCAAAAATTTGAATAGGGGTTAACTTATGATAAAAAGTTGTCTTTATATAAATCTATTTAATCAAGAGAAAGAAATATTGTTAGAAACTAATGATGTTTTAACAATTTTAACTGGAGATAATGGTTCTGGTAAAACTACACTCCTTAATAGTCTATTTAACTCTTTATCTGGAAATTTTGAGGACTTATTTAATTTAAGATTTGAAAGAATTGAAATAGAATTTCTAAAAAATGAAAAAAATTTGAATAAAATAGTTGTAAATAAATATAAAAATAAAAATAAAAATACTGATACAAATAAAATAGAGGTTGAATATCACTTTTTTAAAGATGAGCTAATATCTTGTAAGTTATTAAAGAAAAATAATACATGGTCTACGGGTAATGAATATATTTATCTCCTAGGAAGATCAGCCGACAAAGAAGAAACCAGAAATACATATGAGAAATTAAATGATTTAATAGATGAAAACCCACAATTTGAAATAATAAATGAAATTAAAGAGGCATTATTATATTTTCCTACTTATAGAAGAATTGATAAAGATATAGAGGATTTATTGGAGATAAATTATTTTAAAGATTACATTCATCCATACAAGAAAATAATTGAAACAAATAAGATATTAAGTAATCTTCAAAATGATAGAAGAGTCATTGGAGTCGGAGACGATGATATAGAAGTTATATTTAATAATTATTCAGAAAAGATTCGTGAATTTAATTCAGAAGGATTAAATGGGCTTATGAAAAAGTTTATAAAAAATATTATTGAAAGTATTTATAAAGATTCTAATTATACTAATAAAAAGAAAGTAGAAAAACAGTCTTTATTTGAAAGTGCAGCTGATGATTTAATTCAGTTGTCAGATAAATTGGGGATTAAAGACCAATTAGATAAATCTGAAATTGTAGGATATTTTGATAAGAAAAAAAGCATACAAAAACTATCTGATGATGCAGCTGGTAGTTTAAAAGTAGAGATAAACACTGAATTTAAACAAAAGGAAAAGGATTCAGTAAATAGAAAGATAGATAAAATTATAAAAGAGTTTATACTTGAATCTTTTAAATCGATTGGTAATGAAGAGAATTTTATTATAAATTTAATTACATTATATAGGGAACATTTAAATAATCAAGAAAAAATATTAGAACCGTTTAGACAACTTCAAAATGCATTTGATAAATTCTTTAAGGAAAGATTAATTTTAGAATTTAATGAGAGAAATTTTAATATTTCTTTATCCCGAAATTTTACTAGCCTATCCACCGGTGAGAAGCAGCTAGTTACGCTTTTCTCATATATTGGTCTAACAATCAAGAAAAATTCCTTTAAGCCTTTGGTTATAATTGATGAACCAGAATTGTCACTTCATATTTCTTGGCAACATAAGTTATTAAGTCAGTTATTAGAAATACAAGATAATCAGTTTTTAATTGCAACTCACTCACCGTATATAGCAAATATTGCTTATTCAAATTTTGTCAGTCAGTTAGGTGAAATTGATGCGTAAAATTAACTCTGTTGGTGGTACTGAAGAAATATTAGGAGCTGTTTTAGCCGAAAGTCAAAACTTTGGGTTTCAAATAGAAGAGAAAATATTGATTGTTGAAGGATCAGATGATATTCAAGCAATTAGAAAATATTATTTTCATAAAGATAAGCAATTACCCTTTAGAGTTGTAAAAGCTGAAGATTTAAATGAAAATGTATCAGGGAAAAAAACTGCACTTAAAGCATTTGATAGACATAAAGCAAGAATACCTAATCTTTTTTGTTTATTGGACAGAGACTTTGATTTTATAATTGGAAAAAATAGAGAGGAATCAAGAATATTTTATTATGATTATTACGAGCTTGAAAATTACTTATTTGAAGAAAAAATTTTAAGGTTGATGATAAGTAGGTTTTTCGATGCTAATGAAGTTAATTATAATAACATTCTTTCGGAATTCAGTAAAATTGCAAAAATATATAAACATTTTAGCCATTTGGGTGCTATCAGAGAAATTTGTTATCATGAAGAGCAAGAAGATCTTTTAGGAATAAAATTAGCAATGTTAGCAAAATCTAATTTAATTTCGATACTTGAAAACAAATCTAATGATTATTTGGGATTAAGCAATATTGAAAGAGTGGAGAAATACTTAAACATAGAATTATCTCATATTAGTACTAATTTGGCGGAAGTATATGAATTGTTTAAAGAAAAAGAAGTGGCATCCACAACCTTAACTACAACAGATGAATCATTGGAATTTTTTAGAACTTTTATTAGTTCCAAATTTGTGCTAAAATCAATAGTTTTTTTAATGAAATTTTGCATTGAAAATGTGACTTTTAATAGAAGAGGAGAAAAAAGTAGTTTGGAAAGTGATCTTAAAAATGAGTGGATTCCAACTCAATCTGAAAAGTTTGCGGAAATAATGCAGAAAATTGAGTCACTATAAATTTGATTTTATTGCGAAATGTCTAATTATTGTATAATTATAGAAATAAAACTAGATTTCGCAAAAAGATACCTATTGATTTTTGATAGGTGTCTTTCTTTAGCTTACTTGACTATCTAACATTTTCAACTAAGCTGTTTTTATTATTACTTTAAATATATTTCAAATATTCACCACTATTTTGAGTTTTGGGACTGTTAGTAAAGAAGTAAGTACGTCTGCTATCTGTGGAAAAGCGGTATTTTTATTTTTCATAAAAGGGGGGATTATTTTACGTTTTTTAATTATTATAAAAAAACTTATTTCCCTAGAAACATTAATTGAATACGACTTATCAAGCATAATTCAATATACATCATTCTAAAGTTATTTAACAAAAGAAGGTATTAAACTATCTTCTTCTTATCGTGTTCAATTTTCATTGTCTTTGTGAATATTAATAATCGTTTTTATAAGTAATATAAGAATGCTGAAAATAACAGTAGCTGAAAATAGTTGAAATTTTTATAATATTTAACTTTGTAACCCCAACTCTTCAATAAACTCATTAACTATTCGTTCAACATTATCTAATTCTGAATATGGAATTCTTAACAGTGGAATTTTACTATCTGCCGCAAATTTATTTTTGATATTATCACGTTCTTTAGTATTTATGAAACCTTCTTCACCACCAAAAATATCGATGGGCATAAAATGTTGTCTACCGTCATATTCAATAAATGCAATCGGTTTTCCATTTTTCATAATTGCAAAATCATATGGTAAATAACGTTTTGTTTTTGGATTAATACAATATTTATTTTGTATATCATAATCAATTTTTAACTTATCTAAAACTTTAGCAATAGCAGCTTCACCCTTAGGTTGTTTACATTTAGGACAACGATCACCATCTAGAAAAGAATTAGGTTTAACTTTATATGTAAAGCCGCATTCATTATGCTTCATTCCAATCTTTGTATTAGATCTTGCATATTTTCCTAAGACGGTATAATTAAAACCTTCAGCTTCAAATACCTCTTTAACAAATTGTTCATGTGATTTAAATAGAAGTTTACTAGCATTTTCATGACTACATATGGGACAGCGAGATTTTCTTCTATCACTTTTAAAATTTCTTGGTATTACATTCCATTCATATCCACATTTATTATGTTTCATTCTAACTTTTTTTACTGCATTTACATATTTACCTAAAACAGTAAATTCATCACCTGTAAGATTATATACTTGTTTTACAAATTCCGCATGTGTTAGCGGCTTATTCTTAGAACAATCAAGACAACGGTTACCTTCTAAAAAGGAATTAGGTTTAATTGTATACTCATAACCGCATTCATTATGTTTCATTTTAATTTTAGTATGATTGTTTAAGTATTCACCTAGAACTGTATATTTAAGACCTTCAGCTTCAAATACTTCCTGTTTAAATTCATCTGTTGTCTTTAGTGGCGTTCCATGACAATCAGGGCAACGAGAACCTTTAGGGCGTATTATATCATTTGGTCTAGCTGTATAAATACAACCACATGTATTATGGATCATTTTAATTTTTGTCGCACTATTTTTATAACTACCTAAAACTGAATACTCCCCTCTATATTTATCAAATACTTGTTTTATAAATTCCTCAAGTGTTTTTCTTCTTGGCATGCTCTCAACTCCTAATGAAAATTGAAAATTTAGTAAGATTCCATTAATATTATTATTTCCAGGATTTACTTATATTATTCTTTAAAATTAGGATTTGAGGATTAGTATATTGCACTTTACTTAGGATTTAGCTTTTTAACCTTTCTTACAAGGTTGTCATTTTGAAATAATTGCATACTTCGAAATTATTTTTAATAGTAAGTACTGCTAATTGAAAACTTGCCCCTGCAGCGTATTTTTTATTACTCGTAGTCAAATACGTATTCAATGAATTATAAAAATAAATATAATCCCTTATAAACACTGAAGTTAAAGCATTCCTTTAAGATAGTGGTTCGACTCCCACCGTCTCCATAGAATGAAATCAAATGATTTCAAAGAGTGTTAAAAGCCTTGTATATCAAGGCTTTTTCTTTTTTTCAATATCGTATAGTGCATTTTAAAATCATCAAATGGCATTATCGGCCAGAACAGAAGTAAGTTCGGATATTGTCAAAAAACCATCATTTCCAGCACTTTTCGTTGAACAAAATATCGTGATACATCCGGAAGTCAGTTACATTTCACTCTGGTACCACGATAAAATGATGACTATTATGTTTGCTTCCATTATTTTAGTGTCCTAGATGGATGGTATAAATAAAAAAAATAAAGTTTTACCCGAGATTTCTTAAATTTTTTAAGGAATAAACAATCATTGTGACGAAAATTATACGTTAAACTAACGGGGGATTAGTTGAATAACTATCTTAAACAATCGGGCGCTATTGTTTAAGATCAAAAGTAGAATATAATCAAACTTTTTTATAAAATCAAACCCAAACTTAAATATACTAGAGAAGAATCCATTTTGATCAATATTTTTTCACAATGGATTCTTCTTATTTATCGTAAAATACGGGTTTGTAAGTTGTTTTTGATCAAATTTTATTTCAAAGAAACAAGAGCTAAAAAAGTTACAAAAATGAGCATGATTCCCAGCCTCTGATTTGTACAAAATTAAAATTACTTCAGATGAAGTATACATATCTAAGGAAACCGCTTACACAGTTTTTTCGCAAACCCTAAGAAAAGGCTTGGAAATTTGCATCCCCTGGCCATTTGTTGTGTATTGGTTATTTCTATTTTCGATAAGCGTGGTTTATAAAATATAAGGGTTCGTGTTTAATTTTTTTATGCTTATCTTTAATTGTTTCATTGTACCAATTATAGTATTCTTTTTTCCTATTCTCTGTAATATAACTTTCTGCGATAAAATCATACAATCTATGTGTAATATCTAAAACCCCAAAAATAGCATTCTGAAGGTGTTCGGGATTTCGTAACATAGTTATTCCAATACCATTATCGGACGATTGCATCATAGCATTAGCTTCACTTCCATGCAATTCCCCTGATTGTGGTCCATATAAGATTTCGTAATATGCTGCTAAATCAAATTTCTCGAGAAGTTTTCTAAAGCTATTAGGTCCATTAAAGAGTGAATACCAGTTAGGTTCAAGGTTGTTGTATGGATTATTTTTGTTTAACTTTTTTCGTACCTTGTCATACTCATCTTTTGCAATTTTAAGGTGCGGATACGTTTCATAGAGGTCATCATTATCACTGTTATTCCTTTCTGAAATAATAGGGGAAATGATTAAACCATATCTTTTGGAATTTTGATTTAGTTTTCGAAGATTAGCTTCAAAATTTTGACCCGCTTTTGTATTTTCGTCACTAATTTTAGACTTTGCTTTTAAACGCTCAAGATAACAGACATTGTACGATGCTTTTCCTTTTTCTTTCGGCATAACTAAAATATATCTTAGGTTCATTGACAATTCTAAAAGGGTTCGGGATAAAATTTTTACGGATACAGTAGACCCTTTTCTAGTTAAAATGCTAATAGAATCAAGTACATCAAGAAATTGGTAAATCATAGTATAAATAGGATAATCATTCCCTAGCTCATATCCCTTTTCATCTAACCCATCAATAAATACGTCACCATAATCAACAAATTTATCAATAACATCAGACATAAAATTTAGCTGTTGCTGGATTGGTTTTGGGTGTTTTTGTTTAATATAATTAGATCGTTTGCCATTTGCCATATTCCTCATTCCTTTCCTTTTTCATCATATCTAATGCTTTCTTAAAATAAAAGTTTTTGATTTGGATATATTACACTTATAATACCTAGAATATGGTGTCTAAAATATTATTTAGATTTCCAAAGTAACAATCTTTTTGGACAAGTAAAGTTTTCTCCACTGAAGCCTAAAGCCGTCATGAACCAGGTTTTAAGGAAGGTCGTCCGAAGAAATTCTCAAAAAAGCAAATTGAATTAGCGTTAATGTTTTAGTAGATTTCAAATTAAGTTGTTTGTTGGTTATCTTTTCCAAGTGATAAAGCCTTATTAATACTAATTTCATTATATTTGAATTCAATATCTTTTCATGTAAGTGCAAGTGCTTCACCTTTATGTATATCGATTTTATAGTCCTTATGTACTTATTACGGTTTTTGTTTATAATTAAATCATACTAATATTTTGTATGATTATAGGGGGGGAGAAAAAACTTAATGTAAGCTACTTAGTATACATAATTATTATCTTTATAATTGTATTACCATTTTTCTTACAAATACAATAATGGGGACAGCAATTGCTGAGGTTTCTTTAAAAAAATATGAAATTAATGTGGTTGAATGACGGATGGGAGAATTCCAATATGTACGCTAAAGAACAAATTAGAAATGCATGTAATCGTGCCATAAATAATATTTTATTTGAAGGTACTACGGATGTAGAAATTTTTAATACATTTTTTGAAATATCATTTTTAGAAGATGAAAATACTAAAAAAAATATTGTAGATTCAATAACACAAGACATATTAAATAAAAAATTAGAGCTTACAAGAATAAAACATCATGGAAAGGTTTTAGTCCCTAAAAATAATTTGGCGGCTTTTCGTATTTGCTCCCTGACAGACATATATGATGAAATATTTTATTTGACACTTGTTTTACTAATGTCCAATGAAATAGAAGCAAAGCGATTGAATAGATCTGAAAAGAAAATTTATTCTTATCGTTTTAATAAAAATAAAAGCTCAAAGATCTTATTTGATGAAAATTTTAATTTTACTTCATTTAAGGAAGAAGTAAGAAAAGAAAGTATAAAAAAAGGAAATAATATTATCGTTGAATGTGATATTGCTAACTTTTATGACAGATTGAACCTGCATAGGCTAGAATCCACCTTATTATCTATCAAAGCTATAGATAGAGATGCTATAAAATTATTGAATGAACTTTTACTTTATTGGAGTCATAGAGATTCCTACGGTATCCCTGTGGGTTCAAATGCGTCTAGAATTTTAGCTGAAGCTTCCTTAATAGAAGTAGATAATTATCTAAAAAGAAAAAAAGTTAAATTTTATCGTTTTGTAGATGATTATAGAATTTTTGCTAAAGATTCAAATGAGGCTTTTAGAAGCCTAACTATTTTAATTGAAAGACTTCAATTGGAAGGTCTTTTCGTAAATTCGTCTAAAACTAAAATTAAACAAATTGTTATAAATGAAGCAACTGAGACAGTAGCTACTACAATAGAAACAAACGAAGCTGTTGAAAAAAACAAAACATTTGAGATTGAAGCAATAGCTAGAACTTCTGAGGTAGTAGCCGCTACAGTGGAACGAAACGAATCCGACACAATAACTGAAGAAAATAGCGTCGGTATAAATACTATTAAAAATCACATAACTGATCGAAGTTCTTTAAGTAAAGTTATAAGAGGTTACTCTGGTGTTATTCCTTTGAAATTTAGAAAAATATCTGAAAAAGAAGTTGAAAAGTTGTCTCTATTAGATTTTGATAAAGAATTTGATTTAATTAAAGATGAAGTGATTATTGAGCCCGAGAAAATAAAGAATTTAATAAAAATTGTTGTAGCCCAAGAAAAATGGGAAGAGATTACAAAGATATTGTTGTTAATTAAAAAATTTCCTCAATTCACACCATATATAATTGATATATTAACAAAGTACGAAGAGCATCTATCCCATATTAGTATTAAAGAAATAAAAGAAGATTTTAAAAATATTATTCTAGATGAAGATACTCCTGAATATATTATCATTTATTTAGTTAAATTATTTAGTAATGGTGCCTTCACTGATAAAGAAATACTTTTAGATTTCTTTTTCAATTTAAAAAGAAATTCGGGAGATTATATAGGGCGAGCAGTTTTAGATGCATTGTCTAATTGTAAGAATTTATCTAGGGGAGATGCATTGCAAATAAAAACCTATTTTCAACGCGCAGATATATTTGAAAAAAGACGAATATTATATATATTGAATAAGCATCTAGAATTAGAGGAGAGAAACGCTTATTTTAAAAATGTAGGAATGATTGAAAAAGATCATTTTATTTTACATATGACAGATAGAAAAAAGGATTTTATGTACCCTAAAAAAAATTAACATGATAGACAAATATAAAAGAAAATGAACATTTTATAAATAGTAGTGATAAAAATAGAATTTACTTGCCCCACAATTTAAATTTTAATCAAGCGTAGTCAAAAATCTAAATAATAGGTATAAAGCTGTCTCTATAGCAATTAATGCTGTTTAAAGCTTTGTCTGTGATCTTTTGTTATTTTAGCTATTTAGTTAAAACGGATCAATTCGCATTTTTCCCATTAAGCCTTTCCGCTGCTAGTGAAGATAGAACATCCTCTGCTGAAGTATTTATCGTAATCGAAGAGTTTACTCCTGATGCAATTTATCTAAACCCCTTGATTTTCAAGGGGTTTTTTGAACTGTTTCATATATAGTTTTATGTTAAAAATTAAGATGATTTTAGAATCTCTCTATAGAGGTGACCGTTAATATTCATAGTTGTTTTATATCAGAATATCCCAAACGATTTTGTACTTCGTTTATCTTTGCATCAGCTTCGAACTAAAGAGAACAGTATGTATGACTGAATCCATAAGTTGTAAGAAGGGTGAATTGTATATCTTTTGAATATAATTCAGCAGTAGTTAAGTGCATTAAGTTTTCGGAGGTGGGATATAGACATTCTGTGTATTAATAAAGATAAGTTTATCAAGTTGCATCGTAAAAAACTAGATATGCTTCTTTTTCCTCTCTTTGATAATAGCAATTAAAGGCTTATCCATCTTAATTGTATGAGCAATTCCTGTTTTTGTAGATTTTATATACAAGGGGTATTATTCTTTCCATAATTAATCGCGATGTGAATGCTGATTTAATTTTCTTGGAATTTTACATCTTTCCAAGTGGGAGCTAGTACTTCACCAATGCGAGAGTTATTCAAAATGTTATGAATGATTATTTGTTTTATTATACCAAAAATGATAACACCTACATTAAAAAGCTAGTTTACCTTCAATCAAGTGCCAAATAGACTAAAAAAGGATAGAAACTTAATTTATGTGATAGAATTAACTATAAAATAAATTGTTAGACTGTTTAGAAATTAAAAATTAATGGTTCATCATAAAAAAAATCCTCCTTTAATAATATGGAGGATTTGAACAAGGATAACAGGGATTATTATAGATAGATTTACAGAAAAAATGATCAAAATCTTAGAATCCTGCAAATAACCAAAGAAGTTGAATTGTTGATGCTGAAACTAGTAATACAGCAGGTGCAACTAAAAAATTAACGAAATTAGATTTCTTTTTCATCGTATTCTCCTTCCTTCCTTTATATTATGTTATATAGGAAAGTATAATGGATAAAATGCAATTTAAATAAAATGTAAAAAAAATGATACATATTTCTTAAAATAAGAGGGATAGAAAATGGAAATAGGTCAAGTTATAAAAAAAATACGTACAAATAAAAACATTACACAGCAATCATTAGCAAATGCTATTGGCATGACTCGTCCATATATTGCTCGAATCGAATCAGGTAAAAATAGTATTTCTTCTGACAAACTTACAGAAATATTGGATTTTTGTAATGTATCTTACAATGAGTTTTTTTACATTAAAAATGATTATAAAATTACTTCAAAAATGAATGACTATAATTATATATTAAAATTATACTATGGGAAAAATATAGAAGAAATTTCAAAAATCAAAAATGAAGTAAATGAGAAATATGAAGAAAATGGTGATATCTTTTTAAGACATTTATATATTTTGTGTCATTGTATGGAAAATGATTTGGATGTAAATAAAATAAATAAAGAATATATTAAGGAAATGGCTGATTATTTACTAAGCATTGATGACTGGTGCTACTATGAGTTGGTAGTATTAAATAATTTTTTATTTTTATTTCCCCCTGCTACTGCTTTTTTAATGTCTAAAAGTTTATTAAAATATGCAGACAAATATAAGGAATTGAATTCAGATACAAAAATACTAAGTTTTTTATTATTTAACCTTCTAGAATTAAGTATAAAACATAATGAGTTTCAATCTTCTGAAATGCTGTTAAATGCTACTAAAACATATACCACAAAGAAAACAGAGTTTTTTGAACTGACATTATCATTGTTTTATGAAGGAATGATTAATATAGTAGATGATTCTATTATAGAAGGAATGGAAAAATGTAATAAATCTTTGAATATATTCGAATCTTTAGGTAACGAGTATTTTTATACAAAATACAAACAAGACTTAGATATTCTATTAAAAAAGAAGCTGGTTACAAATAAAAAAGATAGCGTATAAAATAATACACACAAAATTATTATTGCCTCTCTATAAGATTAAATATAAATAACAGAGAAGATATTTAATTAATGCTAATTACTTATTTTCATTTTTGTTACTGTGTATTTAGTATTGTAAGGAGGGTGTAATAATGGGAAAAGGTGATAGTGATTTTTACTTATTTAAAGATCATTTAATATATGCCAGTTTTAGTTTGATTTTAATCGTTTTATTTGGAATTACTCTTTTTACTGTGAAATTAACAGCCACCTATATTGTCATTTTTTCCATTGTGCTTATCGTCCAATTAGGGTTAGCTATTTATTTTAAGTTTCTTCATCAAGATATAGTAAAGAAACTTGTGGGTACAGAAAAAAGTCTTATGGATTCCGAAAAAGAAATGAAGTATCAAGCGTATTTTGATGATATTACGAAATTACCAAACGAACGATATTTATTAGATAAAATAAAAGAAAATTTACACGTTAATTCGTTTGATAAAGCGGTATTAGTTTTTGAAATTGATAGATTAGCTACTATTAAGGCTTCCCTTGGCTCTCTTTATTCGGATCGCCTATTGAGCATGGTTGCACAAAGATTACATAAACAATTATCCAGTGAATTCATCATTGGAAAGTTAAGAGATGATCAGTTTGTTATTTTAATTGATCATTATCAGAGCCACGATGATGTTTTAAAGTTTTGTAAGCAGCTTCAGAAATTGATGGAAACACCTTTTGAAATTCAGTATTCTTCATTGAATTATAGTTTAAATATTGGCATTTCATTTTATCCGAAAGATGCAGAGTCAGAGAATGATTTAATTAATTTTGCTCAAATTGCGATATACGAAGCTAGAAATATACCAGATCATATTTCGTTTTATG
The DNA here is from genome assembly GCF_050459865.1 of Rummeliibacillus pycnus. Classification (GTDB taxonomy): domain Bacteria; phylum Bacillota; class Bacilli; order Bacillales_A; family Planococcaceae; genus Rummeliibacillus; species Rummeliibacillus pycnus_B. The sequence continues at coordinate 16,693 of NZ_JBCMNM010000015.1, read as the reverse complement.
AAACATCTATGTCTGATGTGCGAACAGCAAAAGTAACATTAGAGAATGATCTGTATAATGCACTAAACAATAACGAGTTATTTTTAGAGTATCAACCTCAAGTTGATACGATAACAGGCGAAATCATTTCAATGGAAGCGTTAGTTAGATGGCAGCATCCTAAAAGAGGACGAATTTCCCCAGGTGAATTTATACCTGTTGCTGAAGAGTCGGGATTGATTAATCCAATCGGAACATGGGTTCTTGAAACAGCGTGTTATCAAACAAAAAAACTACAAGTTCAATTAGGTAAACCAATTCAGATTGCTGTTAATTTGTCTTTATGTCAGCTATTTCAAGAGAATTTTGTTCAAACTGTGCAACAGATACTTGAAAAAACAGATTTGGCACCACAATCATTACAATTGGAATTAACGGAAAGTATGACGATGAATACGGCCCACCTTATTCCGATTCTTCATGATTTAAAATCACTAGGCATTACATTAGCCGTTGATGATTTTGGGACAGGATACTCTTCATTATCTTATTTGGGGGATTTACCGATAGATTGTTTGAAAATTGATTGTTCATTTGTGAGAAAAATCCAACAAAGTACAAGTAGTGAACCATTAGTAGATATGATTATTTCAATGGCAAAACATTTGAAATTAAATGTGGTTGCAGAAGGCGTAGAGGAAGAAACGCAATTAAATTACCTTATGCAAAAAGAGTGTGATTTTATCCAAGGTTATTTATTTAGTAAACCAATATGTTTTGAAGAAATTTCCAATAGCTTTTTTAATTTACGACATAAAGCAAAAAAAATGGTTCATACCTTACACTATAATAACAAATGAGGCTGTTCAAAAAATTTATAAAATTGATTTGATGGCAGAAAAGAAGAAATTTGAACTTATTATATAGAAATTGTATTAAAAATATGAAAAGTCGTTTTACTATGTTATATAGGGACGACTTTTTGTATACCTAATACATGTGATTTTTATATCTATATCTACTAAATTATTCTGTTAAATTGTTATAAATGGTTCTTCTAAGAATGCAAACATACACCAATAGAAAATATGTTCGTATTTTTAAGTGTATTCCTTCTTTTTATGGTACTATAAAAATACATAATATTTCAAAAAAACAGGGGAGTTTTTATGAAGGAAAGATTTAAAAAAATATTTTTAGTATCAATTGAAGTAATAAATTGGTTGGAGAGCCCCGGATTTTTAGGGAGGATGAGAGCTGGGAATATACTATTAGGAATGTTTATTTTGATAGGAGGTTTGTTGTATTTCATAGAAGGAGTTAGTTTGGTGTTAAATGGAATACTTATGGGATTATTAGAGATTACAACGTTCACTTTACTTTTTATCTTAAGTCTGAGATCTTACTGGTTAAAGCCACCAAAATTTATTCGTAAAGAAGCAGTTAATCCAGCACAATTGTTTGATAGGCTTAGTCATTGGTCTTTTTTCTATGGAATAATAGTATATTCATTTTTTGCTTCTTTTTTTATCGAGTGCATCTATATTGCCTTTATTAAACTAATTCTCCATATTAATTTCGACTTCAGTAGGTCATTTTATAACTTATTTTTCTCAACAACCGCTGTGTTTTCAGTATGTTATTTTATGTATCATGTTTCAGTAAAGGATGTTTCAATAAAAGCAATCAAAGCAAGAATCAGATTATATTTAGCAATTATAGCAACTATAACGATAGGTTTATTTGGATTCTCATTAAAGGAGATATTATTACCATTAATCACGTATCTTGGAGTTGGGTTAGCATGGTTATCCTTTTTTGTTGAGCAGGTAGAAAGTGAAGAAAAGGACTCGTCGTCTAAAAAACTATCAGATGAAAAGAGATTAGAGAAAGCTGAAGTACGTATTAAATACTTAGAAGATGAATTAGAACTTTTAAAAAAAGGTAGAAGAACTCGAAAGGAAGGCGAAGAACTCTCGTTGATTACCAACGAAAAAAATACGGAATTATAAATGAAGTCATTCGAAAATACCAACTAAAGAATAAGGTTGCTTATCTATGTAAGTTAACAGGTGTATGTAAAAGTGGTTATTATAAGTGGCTAGAATACTGATCAACAATTCTATATATCAATTAATGAATGTTAGAAAGCAAAAAAAACTAGGAGATCAATATTGTATAGCTATAGTAAGAGGGATAAATATAGAGCTAAGGAATTGTAAAGAGATTAGAGAGATAAATAATTTTAATCAATTAATTAATGCAAATAAAATTAATTTAGTTCCTATTAAATGGAGGGTTTCTTTAGGGGGAAATCATTAAAATTATTAAATTTAGTAAAGTGAATGCTTAACGCTGTGTATAGGCTCTTCCTGAGTTACCCCTAGAGTGTTTGTTACTATTTCACTCAATGAGCAGTGGACTAATAAAATAAGGTAACAAAAAAGTGGCTCTGAGATTTTCTCAGAGCCATTTTTATTTAGTTGATGGTTCTTGAATTAGTCTTAGCTGATGATTTTTTGTGCAACCATTCATAAATAATTGGAATGATGATAAAACTATTTATTGTTGATGTAATCATACCTCCAATTACAACAATACCGAGAGTTTGAGAAATAACTGTATCGGCGCTATGAGAAAAGGCAAGTGGTAACAACGTAAGGATTGTTGCAGCTGCTGTCATTAAAATAGGTCTGATCCTTGAAAGACTACCATATAGTACAGCTTCTTTAAGCGGCATGCCCTCTTTTCGATTTCTTTCAATTTTGTCGATTAAAACAATACCGTTTGTTACAACAATACCAGTTAGCATCAGAATACCAATTAATGCTGCTAAATTCCATTCTCCATGGAATAGAGTGAGTGCAATGACTACACCACTTAAAGCAAGCGGAATGCTTAAAAGTACAGATAATGGTGCTCTCCATCCTTTGAAGATTGAAGAAATGATTAGTAATACTAAAAGGATTGATAATCCAATGGCAACAGACATATCGAAAATCATTTGTTTAACTTGTTCAGAAATTCCTCCCAATGAGTACGTTACATCTTTAGGAAGGTTCATGCTGCTTAAAGTTTTGTCTGCTTCGTTTGATACTTTACTAATATCATTTGAAGTAATCTGTGCTGTGACAAGAGAGTACGGTTGACCATCTCGTTCACTAATAGTCGAAGGAGACTGATCTTTTGTTATTTTAGCTATTTGGTCAAAACGGACCAATTCGCCATTTTTCCCATTAAGCGTTTCAGCTGCTAGTGAAGATAGAACATCCTTTGCCGATGCATTTATCGTAATCGGAGAGTTTACTCCTGATGCAATTTGATCTAAATATTGGTCAACAGGAAGTACTTTATGATCAACCGAAATGGTTGCATCTTTTGATTGAGACATGTAACGATTGATGACTTTTAGAATATCTTCAACTTTTACACCTTTATTTTGAATTGCTTTTTGATCAAAAGTAACTTTGTATTTAGGTGAACCATTTGTTAAATCAACTTTCCCATCTACACTTAGGTTCGCAATTTTTGATAAGTTTGTTCTTGCTTCTTGGGCTACTTGATCTAAAGTTGCTTGATCTGAACCCGTAAACAATATACGCATTTGTGAATCATCACCAGAAATGTTCTGGCTGGTTACTGTATAAGTGACATTTTTAGATAATGTCGGAAGCTGAGTTTGTAACTGTTTGATGACAGTATCAGCATCCTTGTCGTTCTTCAATACAACAGAAAGGTTGGCAACATTTGGATAAGTGATAAAGCCTCCACCTTGGTCAAAAACATCATCACTTTGCGGTGTCATAGTAGAGCCAAAGTTTGATGAATACGCCTCGACTTTCGGATTAGACTTCAATGTTTTCTCAATTTTTTGTACTTCAGAATCGACTTGGACTAATGTACTTCCTTTTGGCAATTCTGCTTTAATGGCAATTTGTCCAATCTTTGCACTAGGTAATAAACTTACTGGAAGAAAAGCAGAATAGATACCAGCAGCTAAGAATACTAAGATAGAGCCTATAAGCATTGCTTTTTTATGTTTAAAAGCAGATTGCAAGATTGGTTTCATTTTTGAATCGAGCTTGATTGATTGTTTTTCTCTGTTTCCACCTTTCCATCCCAAAAATGCAAGAGCAGGGATGACAAGCATTGCAACAAAGAATGAAATGATTAATGCAATAACGATTGTCCACGCAAATCCACTGTAAGATGCGCTAATTACGCCACCAACAAAGGCAATTGGAATATAAACGGCAATCGTTGTTAACGTAGAACCTAATATCGCAGGAAGCATTTCAGTAACAGATGATGCAAGAGTGGAAAGCAAAGGTTTGTCTTTCGATTCTTCCCGTTTTCGATACATGTTGTCTAAAATAACAATGGAATCATCGACAATACGTCCCATCGCTACAATCAAACCAGAAACCGTTAAAATATTTAACGTAATCCCCATTGACTTTAAGAAAGCCGTGGTCGCTAACAATGAGATTGGAAGCGAAATAGCAATTAATAAGGTAGATCTTACATTTCGGAAGAAGAAGAATACACATATCATTGAGAACAAACAACCAAGTAAACCTTCTCGTACCAATCCGAAAAGAGAACTGTTTAATTCTTTCCCACGGTCAAGTAAAAGTTGGAATGAAACGTCTTTTGGATTTACTGTATCCAAGTGCAGATGTGAAACACGGTCTTTGACTTGATCAGCGACATCCGTGATATTTGCTGAAGGAGTTTTGATTACATTTAAAGTAACACTTGGTGATCCGTTTGTTCTGGAAACGGTTTTAACGTCATTTAGAGAATGTGTAATAGTACCAAATGCTGAAACGGGAATTGCTTTCCCATCCTTGTTCTGGATCGTTGCGCTTTCCATTTGTTTCTCAGTTAATGGTAACCCATCAAAAGAAACAGGTATTGATAATTGGTTATTTACAATATTCCCTTGTGGCATTGATGGAACAGCTAAAGCAAAAGATTTATTTACATCATCTAATGTTAATCCGTTTTTTACAAGGTCTTTCATGCGGATTGTTAATACATATCCATCTTTTGCTCCCCCAAATACTGTTACATCTGCTACACCTGGAACAGATTTTAACTGTTTAACAATTTCTTGTGTTGCAGTAGAACGTAGTGTTTGTTCATCTAATTTTGAACTTGTTATACTGTAAGTCAAAATTGGAAATGAACTTGTTGTTAATCTGGTTACCGATGGAGTGCTTGTTATTGTTTGTGGAAGATCTGCATTTGCCAAAGCTTTATTTACTTGATCTTCTGCTTGTTTCATGTCTGTATCCATCGGGAAATATAGACTCATATATAACCCACCGTCATACGATGTAGATTCCACATTGGATAATCCATCCACTGTTTTGACTGCACTTGCCAAATTATCGGTCACTTGCTGTTTTACCTGAGCTGCTTGAATACCAGGTACCCGCATACTTACCGAAAGCGTTGTATTATTAATACCTGGTAAATAATCACGTTGCATTTGGAATGCAGAAATACCACCCCAGGTCAAAATGAGGACAACACACACAATCATTAGAATAGCTCTTTGCATGGCTCCCTCTACAAATTTTTTCATTCGTATACCTCCCTTATTATTAATCCACTAATCATAATGAAAAAAAGCTAATCTTTTGGCAGTTACATAGTGTCATGAATTCAACTATGAAACTTATTTCCAAAAGGGTAGTCTAAGTATACGAAAGGAAACTTTTCAATCTATGAATAAATGATTAAAAATTCATTAAGATGCAAAAAGAATAATTTTTCGAAAAGAGTTTAGGTTTTTTTATTTGTTTACCTATTTGTTCCATTAATTTAAGATTAATAATTCATTAACTTAGCTCATTCGAACATTTATCGTGCTAAATTGTAATTAAATCTAGATTTGAAGGAATACTTACTCTGAGTTTCTTTTTATAAAACGTGGAGGCTTGTATATGGACTACTTACTAACTTTATTTGAACAGCACAGTTATTTGATATTATTCATAGGCATTTTTCTAGAACTTATGGCTTTACCTATTTCAGGTGAATTATTAATGAGCTTTGCAGGTTATTTTATATATCAGGGAAAAATGGATTATTCTTTGGCACTTCTGACAGAATTTCTTGCAGCTGGTGCGGGAATTACCGTAACTTATTGGATCGGTAGGTTAGGTGGGTATAAACTAATTGAAAAATATGGAAAGTATATCCACTTGGGCCCAGAGAGATATGAAAAAATATCTGCTTGGTTTGACCGTTCAGGAAGTAATTTGTTGGTCTTTGCATATTTTATTCCAGGAGTTAGACATTTCACTGGTTATGTTTCGGGGATTTCAAAGATGTCATTCCGAAAATTTGCTATTCTCGCTTATATTGGATCATTTTTATGGGGAGTTTGTTTTATTACTCTAGGAAAACAATTAGGTCCTCACTGGCAGAACTTCCATCAAGCAGCAGGTAAATATATTGTTATTTTTATTGTAATTTTGGCGATATTGCTAATTGGATATTTAGTTTTTAGATTTTATAAAGTTCAAATTAAAAATATATGTATACATTTAATTAATTGGTTGACTAACAGATTAAAGCTCATAAGAAAAACAGAGATTTTTCTTATTTTTCTCACTGTAGTTTTGATTGGTATGGTTTCTTTAATGCTGGGAATGGCTCAAGACTATTTATATAATGAGTTTACTCAGTTTAATGAGATTACTGATTATATAGTGAAGTCATCAATATATTTAAGTTGGATGAAAGGGTTGCTTGTATTTCAATCCCCTTATGTACTTGGTGTAATTATTGGGGCAACGATGATTTGTATTTGGAAAAATAATAGAAATAGGTTACTTGAGTATCTTCTACTTTTTGTTTCTATTTTTGGAGCATGGCCATTTCATGAATCAGTTATACAGATCTTTTCTTACCTTCAATCAAAAGGATTCGTTGGAGAATTTTATTCCACAAAATTTCCTGATCTAAAAGCTACTTTTCTAATAATCATATATGGAACTTGCATATTTTTACTTATTCGTCATTCGAAAAATTCATATACATCCTTATTCGTTTTTATCACCGGGTTGTTAGTATTAATTAGCTTAACAGTTGTCAATATTGCTACAAATAATGTAATTCCGAGTGATATTATGGGGGGATATGTATATGGTGGTGTCTGGATGTTTTTCAATTTCTTATTGTTTGAAATGTTAAGACTTATAGTAGAAAAGGAATAAATTGAAAAAGGGCTAATAGAAAAAATGGTTAGAGGGGATGGGGGAAGTTGAAAACACATATTCTTGTAATCGAGGATGAAGCTCAGATTGCGCGTGTCTTAAAAGTAGAATTAGAGTATGAGGGGTATCAAGTCACAGTAGAACATGAAGGTAAATCAGGGTTAGAAACTGCCTTACAGCCTGGTATTGACTTAATTTTATTGGATGTTATGTTACCTGGATTAAGTGGAATCGATATCCTTAGGAGATTAAAAAAGGAAAACAGTAACACTCCCGTTATTCTCTTAACCGCTCGAAATTCTACGATTGATAAAGTCGCAGGATTGGATCAGGGGGCTAATGACTATGTTACAAAACCTTTTGAAATTGAAGAATTATTAGCCCGAATTCGTGCTTGTATTCGTGATTATTCTGATAAGGAAGAATCAAAGGATGGAGATTCCTTATTGACTGTTGCGGACTTGATAATAAACACAGATGCAAGAGAAGTAAAAAGGAATGAAAAATTCATTTCGTTAACGCCAAAGGAATACGAGTTATTGGTTTATCTAGTAATGAACAAAAATAAAGTAGTTACACGAGAAAACATCATCATGAATATTTGGGGATATGAGTATGAAGGTGAAACCAATGTAATTGATGTGATGATAGCCCATCTAAGAAAAAAAATTAATGAAGGCGTTTCTTCCAGTCTTATTACGACCGTTAGAGGGATTGGTTTTACTATAAAGGAGAAAATAGATGAAGATTACAACAAAAATTAATCTTCTAACAACTGCATGGATGCTTTGCATACTAATGCTCATCAATTTCGCGGTCTATTTTTTATTTATGAAAACTACAGTTAACATGGAAGAGAATGTTCTTTTTCAAAAGTCAGAAGATATTCTAAAAAACTACGAAACAAATCAACCCTCTCATTATGGAAAGCTAAAATTAGGAGACTATTTAACTGACCATTCATATATCAGAATCATACAACCCAATAACAAAGTAATTTATGAAGTAACCAATGATCAGAAACTCTTAAAAAAGATTAAAGGAAAATACACGAACAAAAAGACTGCTCAAACCCGTTTGATCTCGGCGGAAAACGGGGAAGAAGAAGTATTAATTGTTCGAGTTCCGATTAATAATGGAAAGAATGAGAGCTTGGAAATTGGGGAAAGGTTAACGGGTCTAGAAACGAGAAAAGAAATTCTTCGTGGGATCTTAGTGCTTTGTACAATAATAGCAACTGTACTGTCCTTGCTTGGAGGTAGATGGCTAGCTAATATAATCATGAGACCAATTTCCAATATGATCAATACCATAGAAGAAATTGAACAGAGTGGTGTTCTTAAAAAAGTTAATACTCAAAATAGAACAAACGACGAACTTCAAATCATGGCCAGCACTTTTAATCGTATGATTGATAGGATTCAATCTAATATGGAAAAACAAAAACAGTTTATTTCTGATGCATCTCATGAATTAAAAACGCCCTTAACAGTCATAAAGAGCTATGCAAATTATTTAAGACGGCATGGGGCGGTAAATAACCAAATGGCTGGTGAGGCTATTCAGGCTATTCATTCAGAGGCTACTAGAATTCAAAAGATGACTGATACTTTTTTAGAATTAGCTACTCTAGAAAAGGAAAATGATTTAGAAATAAAAGAGGTTAATTTGGTTGCTTTGTGTAAAAACACTCTAAATGAACTGAAATATGTTTATAAGCGAGAAATAACATTCCATTATGAAGATGATTCATTTGTTATTCGTGCTGATGAATTAAAGATTAAGCAAGTATTCATCATTTTGTTAGATAATGCAATGAAATATAGTAATGAAAGAATAGAAGTATTCTTAGAAAAAAATGACCAATCAGTAATTGTTTGTGTAAAAGATTATGGAATTGGAATCCCAGAAGATGAAAAGAATCATATTTTTGAGCGATTTTACAGGGTGGATAAGGCTCGTAGCCGTGAAACAGGGGGAACTGGTCTTGGTTTATCAATAGCAAAAAGTATTATCACACAGCATAATGGAGAGATTACGATAAATAGTAAGGAAGGAATAGGAACCGAGGTAAAATTGTTATTACCTAGGGGGGACGTTTAAATGCGGAGGCTCGTCAGTTCACCCCCAAGGAAAGCGGAGCTATCTCAACTTCATTCAAGAGCAGATATATACTATAAAATTTTATATTACTACACTTTTTCAGTGCATTTCACCTCTTTATTTCTTAGAGGTGATTTTTTATTGGTGTTAATGTTGTTATGAAAGGATGTCCTTAAATTAATGGACAGTTTAGTGAAATAGTTCATACTACATTACATGGTAATAAGAAAAATGAATGATGTATTTGCCTAGTAAAATAATTTTTTTATTTCCACTTTTGTACTTTATCCCATTCCTACCGAGCCATATATTATAAGGTAAGAAGGAGGTGAAATATTATGGGATACGGTGGATGTGGCCGCAAAGACCATGGGAATGAATTTGTAATAATAGTTGTACTCTTTATCCTATTGATTATTGTTGGTACACAATTTATCAAACATGATTATTGCTAATTTTTTATGTGTACTGACCAAAATAGGTATCATAAATAAAGAAAAGAACAGCTCACTGACAATCTCTTTTGTCGATGAGCTGTTTTGAGGAAATGACTATCAAACCTAAAATGCCTAACCATACATACAAATGGCAGTAGCCATGAACTGATACTAAAAAAGGATTTGAATCAGCAAAATGGCAAATCCAAATCCTTTTTATTTTGAAAATGAAATCGTTTTAATAAACAGCTCTGCTAAAAGTGTATTGTCCGTTACGGAGTGAATCATAGCTTTTAGATAATTTTCTCGATCTAAGTGATCATAACTCCAAATTACTCTTTTAGATAATGCAAATGCTTGTAAAAAAATCCGAATGGTTCTGCCATTGCCTTCTTGAAATGGATGTAACATATTGAGTTCAGATTTAAAAAAAGCTAGTCGTTTAGCTGCGTTTTCATGGGAATTCCATGGAGCTTCATCAATCATTTGTTGGAACAGACCAGTTGCATAAGAATGTAAGTGTTGAAATTGACAAAAGCGTGTTGTCCCTTTCATTAATTGAACATTGCGAAATTGGCCTGCAAATGTATAGATATCCTGGAAAAGATGTTTGTGAAGATCTAAGAAGGAATTTAATGTGAAACCTTCAATTTTATAAGAACCCTGCTCAATTTGTAGTGCACGTATGGAGAAGGAAAAAGCTTCTGCTTCTTCAAGCTTCTCCAAATTTGTAATGCCTAACAAATTCGATTTCAAAAGATACTCTTCGTTCTCTTCTGTGTTATACTTTTCCATTTTGTAGAGCTTTCTTAATAACGGATGGTGTGATATCAATCCCAGAGTTAACGAGTGAAACAGCTTTTTTCTGAAGTGAAGGATGTAATGACATGTTTTCTAACTGTAGGTTTTTTGTAACACGTTTCAATTCCTTGGAATTCATTTGAATTTGTTTCATTTGATAACTCCCTTCTTAAACTTAATTATACTTCAATTAATGGTTGGAATGCGATTAATATATATAGGAATATCAGCATTCAGTCAATTATTATCTGTAGATTTAATTATTATTCTTTCAGCTGTTTTAACAACTTATTATGCCATTTTGAAAGTAAAAGTAAGCCCACAATCGATCCGATTAAAGCCATCGTCATATCCCATTCGGAATCAAAAGGATCATCTTGAGTACCTGTAAAATCTTGAGCAAATTGTGAGCCACTAGTTAGTACGCTTGTAAGCATTTCAGCAATCTCGTACAAGGCAGCAATCGCCATTATAATGCTCATGGTAAAGAAAATTAACCAAGCGCCTATCTTGATATGGGCTTTTCGTACCAATATCTCACGAATAACTATCGTAGAAAAGCCTTTCATAAAATGTCCTAATCGATCATAGTCATTTCTTTTTAAACCATACTCTTCTTTTATCCAATCAAATAACGGAACCTCTGAAAAAGTATAATGGGCGCCTATAAACTCTAAAATCGATAAAATCGCGATAATCACATACGAAAGAGAAGTAAATTTAAATCTTGGATATACTGCTATGACGATAATCAACCCAACTACGATAGGACCTCCATCTGCTAACCAGTCCGAGTAGGTCTTTGGTTTAATAAGAGACCAGATTAATACAGCAAGAACAATGAATAACAAAAATAAATGAAATTTGGTATGATGCGCTTTATCTTTATACACGGCTTTCACTCCGACTAATATATTTTCTACTTATAGTATTAGAGAAATGGCAAATTACTATTCATATTTAGGATTGTAATTATTAAACCATCTGCCAAATAAAGTTCGTTATATTATGATAAATTCGACTTGACTGACTAGAAAGAAGTGAGGATTGTGTGTGGGTAAATCGAAATTGAGTTTTATGCTATTAGTTAGTAGTTTACTCAATTTAGTAAGAACAGAAGTAAAGTGGAGGTGAGTGCCCCGACACTCCTGCCGAAAAACTGGCAGCCGAGACCCCGCAGTGAGCTGTAAAGCGAATGAGGAGGCTCGTCAGTCAGTCGGAGGGAGGGGCAGGCACCGGAACGGGTTAATAAGAGAAAAATATTACCCATCATTTTACATGAAATCTTAAAAAGAAATACGATATTTGATAACTATCCAAAATTCCCGACGATATCATCGGGAACAATGAACGAAATCTTACCGTCCTGTATGTGATTATGAATTTAAAAAATAGCATTTGCACAACATGTTATGGCATAATTTGTTATATACATGAAGGTATAAGAAGTGGTAGAATGGCTACTTTAGTTAGAATTGTTGTAAATCACTAAGAGGTGAAAAGAAGTTGAACAAAAGAAAACGTTTATTGCAAGGGATATTGGTTGTTTCTGTAATTGAAATCCTATGCTTTTATTTTATAGGTAGAGATTATTTATTTGTGAATGGATTAGACGATATGATCACTTATGTCGTTGTGGGAAATGCCTTCTTTTTTATTAGCTATTTTTTATTAGTAGAAGGAAGCAATTTTCGAAAAAAGTATATATTAATCGCTATTGGTTACGGTTTGTTAGTTATCGCACCATTTGTATATAAAAGCCATGTACCTACTTTTAATGTAGATGATGCAACGCAAATTATTGAACGTACAGAAGGCGGTAAAGTTGTAAAAGATCGCGTATTTGGGAAGACGATTGTGGATTATTCTGGCAAAGAGGTTTATATTATTACATTGAGAAAGAATGGGAAGAATGAACGTTTTGCATTCGATCCAAATACAGAAAAATATTTTGCATTTGCCAAATAGAAAAGAGGATTTAAGATGGCTGAGCATATTTTTACTTTAACAGCATCATGGCCAGGAGGTCGCAATACTGTTGGAGAAATTGCAGCAGGACAACTTCAAACGAAGGTATCCATTCCTCCTGAAATGGATGGACCAGGGATTGGCACAAATCCAGATGAAATGCTACTTGGTGCAGCAGCTACTTGCTACATTATTACACTAGCAGCAATGCTTGAACGAGCAAAAATAGAACCACTTGAGTTGACAATGAATTCTGAAGGAATTGTTGATGTAACAAATGGTGTGTTCACTTATATGAAAATTACACATAAACCGCGAATCGTCATTCCGCGTGATTATACAGAGAAAGATGAACGTCTTATCGTACGACTCGCTGAGAAAGCAGAGAAAACTTGTATGATTAGTAAAGCTATTCAAGGAAATGTAGAAATGGCATTAGAAATTACAATAGATTACGAATAGAAAAGACATTTGAAATGGACCGATTACTCCTTACCCGAGTAGTCGGTTTTTTGCATTTTAAAAGGTGTAATTTACTACTTTTAGGTTGAATTATTCCTACTTCTTTAATCAACTAACTATTTTGGCAATTTTAGAAGTGTACTTGTTTAAAGAGAATATGAAATGGTGATCTATTAATTTTTTTTTGAGCAGTGGGGAGAAACCGCGAGACTCTGCGGAAAGGAAGGAGTTTCTACCCACCACAGTATAAATGAAAGAGATTGCATATTAAGATATTTCATTAAGAAATTTCTAGAAAAAACAAGATTTTTCTACTTTAATCAGCTAAAAAGCCAGTCTGTTAGCGTGCGAGAAATTTTTCCTTTTTGTACAAAAATACTTAAAAATCTTTTCAAAATATGTAATGATAAGGGCAACAAAGCATAGGGGGTTTTAACATGGGGAAAGCAGATGAGAAAGTAATTCGCTATCGTGGTAGCGAGCTTAATACAAAGGGGTGGCTTCAAGAAGCGGCATTAAGAATGTTAATGAATAATTTAGATAAAGAAGTTGCGGAGCATCCGGATGAACTGGTTGTGTATGGTGGAATTGGTAAAGCTGCGCGCAACTGGGATGCTTTTGATGCAATTGTTAAATCACTAAAAGAATTAGAAAATGATGAAACATTACTCGTACAATCAGGTAAACCTGTGGCAATCTTTAAATCACATGCGAACGCACCAAGAGTTTTAATTGCAAATTCGAATATTGTTCCAGCATTTGCAAATTGGGAGACTTTCCATGAGCTCGATCAAAAAGGGCTTATGATGTATGGACAAATGACAGCAGGTAGCTGGATTTATATAGGTTCACAAGGAATTGTGCAAGGAACATATGAAACGTTTGCTGAACTTGCAAAACAACATTTTGGGAGTTCATTACAAAATACAATTACAGTGACAGCTGGTTTAGGTGGTATGGGTGGTGCTCAACCTCTAGCAGTAACGATGAATGGTGGAGTTTGTATCGCGATCGATGTGGATGAAACACGTATTGATCGACGACTAGAAACACGCTATTTAGATGTTAAAGTGTATACACTTGATGAAGCCATCGAAACAGCTCAAAAAGCAAAAGCTGAAGGAAAAGCACTTTCAATTGGCTTACTTGGGAATGCTGCAGAAATTTTGCCAGCAATGATCTCTCAAGGATTTATTCCAGATGTCTTAACAGATCAAACTTCTGCACATGACCCACTTAATGGCTATGTACCAGTAGGTTATGGGATGGAGGAAGCAAGCAAGTTCCGTAAAGAAAATCCAATTGATTATGTAATAAAATCAAAAGCATCTATGAAAACACATGTAGAGGCAATGGTTCAGATGATGGACAAAGGATCTATTACCTTTGACTATGGTAACAATATTCGCCAAGTAGCTGCGGATGAAGGATTCGATAGAGCTTTTGATTTTCCTGGATTTGTACCAGCGTATATCCGTCCACAGTTTTGTGAAGGGAAAGGGCCATTCCGTTGGGTAGCACTTTCAGGAGACCCGCAAGATATCTATAAATTAGATGAAGTCATTTTACGCGAATTTAAAGAAAATGAACATTTATGTAATTGGATTCGTATGGCACAAGAAAAAATTGAATTCCAAGGTCTTCCTTCTCGCATTTGCTGGCTAGGATATGGCGAGCGTGCACGATTCGGAAAAATCATTAATGATATGGTTGCATCTGGTGAAATCTCTGCACCGATTGTAATTGGTCGTGATCATCTTGATTCTGGTTCAGTTGCATCACCGAATCGTGAAACAGAAGCGATGAAAGATGGTTCAGATGTTGTAGCGGATTGGCCAATATTAAATGCCTTAATCAATGCAGTTGGTGGTGCAACATGGGTATCTGTTCATCATGGTGGTGGTGTTGGTATGGGCTATTCACTTCATGCTGGGATGGTTATTGTTGCAGATGGAACAAAAGAGGCAGGCGAAAGAATTGAACGTGTTTTGACAACTGATCCAGGAATGGGAGTTGTGCGACATGTCGATGCAGGATATGAATTAGCAGAAAAAACTGCGAAAGAAAAAGGCGTTAAAATACCAATGATGAAAAAGGATGAGTAGATGATAACAAAACCAGTTTGGATTCAGCATGCAGCTCAACTTGCTACAATGCACATTTCACATCATGAGGGTCCACGTTCTAAAGAGGTAATGTCGGAATTAGGAATCATTGAAGACGGAAGCATTTGGCTAGAAGACGGTGTTATTAAAGCAGTTGGGACGACAGAAGCACTTCAAAAAAAATATCAAGAACGAATCTATGAAGCAGATATTGTAGATGCAACAGGACATCTTGTAACCCCTGGTCTAGTCGACCCCCATACTCATGTAGCATTTGGTGGAAGTCGTGAGCGCGAATTTGAAATGCGCTTAGAAGGTGCTACATATATGGACATTATGAACGCAGGTGGTGGTATTCATGCTACTACAAGAATGACAAGGGAAGCGACAGAAGAAGAACTTATTGAACAAACTGCAAAACGCCTTGATTCCTTTTTAGCACATGGGGTAACAACTGTTGAAGGGAAAAGCGGATATGGCTTAGATTTAGAAAATGAATTAAAGCAATTACGTGTGATGAACTATTTACAACAGCATCATGCAATTGACCTTGTGCCAACTTTTATGGGAGCCCATGCTGTACCCAAAGAATACAAGGATAGAGAAGAAGAGTATGTTAACTTTTTGATCAAAGAAGTATTGCCGGTAGTTGCCGAGCGAAATTTAGCTAAATTCAATGATGTTTTTTGTGAAGTAGATGTCTTTACCCCAGAGCAAGCTGAGCGAATTTTAGAAGCAGGGAAAAAGTTAGGTTTGATTCCCAAAATTCATGCAGATGAGATAAAACCATATGGTGGTGCAGAGCTTGCAGCAAAAGTAGGCGCTATTTCTGCAGAGCATTTATTAAAGGCATCAGATGAAGGGATAACTAAAATGGCTGAAGCAGGAGTTGTTGCCTGTTTGCTACCTGCAACAGCAATGTATCTACGAGAAGAAGCAGCAAAAGGTCGCCAAATGATAGACCAGGGAGTTCCAGTGGCTATTTCAACAGATTGCAATCCAGGTTCATCTCCAACAACTTCGATGCCACTTGTAATGAATTTAGCTTGTATTTCAATGAGATTAACACCAGCAGAAAGTTTATGTGCTGCAACATTCAATGCGGCTTGTGCCATTCAAATGGAAGATAAAATTGGTTCTATTGAAGTAGGGAAGCAAGCGGATATTGTGTTGTGGAACGTGGAAAACTATCAAAAGCTCCAATATCTTTTTGGCGTAAACCATGTTCAAAAAGTTTGGAAAAAAGGTGTAAAAGTCGTTGGTTAAGCATTAATGATCAAAACTCTTATGATGATTCAATAAAAATCATCCAGAAAAATGTATATGCATTATTAATAGATTACCCAGGAAATCAAAAGTTTGTTTATTGACTAAGTGTTATTCCGTGTTTGAATTAGAGGAGTAATTTTCTGTTACTTGGCTCAGTTTTATATTTCAGAGTTTTTCAAAAAGTGAAATTTGTTTTTTGGAATTATCAGTTTGATGCTGATGCTGATGCTATATCACTTATGAGGTAAAAAAGTCTAAATGAAAGAATATGTTTAATGAAAATTTGTATGGCTAACTTTGGTGAAGTGGAATTAGCGTAGACTCCTGTGGGAAAACG
>NZ_JBCMNM010000014.1:0-6975 GCF_050459865.1 Rummeliibacillus pycnus | reverse complement strand
TTGCCCCGAGGAGGCTCAACGCTCGCCAGCGGAAAGCGAAGCTAATTCCACATCATACTGCAACCAGATTAAATAAGAAATAATTAATAATTTGATAATTTGCTATAAATACATAGAATTTATATTTCTGAGGTTGAAAAGACCGACTTTTGTCAATAAAGCAGTTTAGTTACTCAATTATCAAAAGGAAAATAAGCTTACTTTTGGCTAAGAAGAGTCACAAAAAATATTCTAGATATTCATGTTAGTAAAATGACCAAGTAATTTAGCTTGGCCATTTTAGATATAAAAAAAGAAAAGGATGAATTACATGAACACATTATTATCATTTATCAAAAAACGTTGGAGGTATATCTTAATAGCTATTATAGCGTTAATAATCGGTTCCTCTTCTGGACCATCCAGCGAAGACTACAATAAGGTAGTAGATAAGTATAATAATATAGTAAAAGAAACAAAAGATTTATCAAAAACGGTAAAAGAAAAAGATGCAGAAATCAACAAACTTCAAGCAAAAGTAGATGAAGCAAAACCTTTCTTCGAATTATCTAAACAAGAACAAGAAAATAAAATCAAAGAAGCTAATGCAAAAGAAGAAAAATTAAAAGCTGAAGAAAAAGCTAGAAAAGAAGCTGCACAAAAAGAACAAGAGCGTAAAGCAAAAGCAAAAGCGGCAGCAGAATTGGCTGCAAGAACAAAAACGTTAACAGCTGGTAAATATAAAGTGGGTCGAGATATTGATCCAGGATTATATAAAGCTACAGCTATTAGTGGTCAAGGGAACTTTGTTGTTTCAAATGACTATGATTTAAAAGTAAATGAAATGTTTGGGGTAGGCGATCCTGAATTTTATAATTCTAAATTTAACAACTTAGAATTAGAAGACGGAGATACGATTGATATCAATAGCGGTTTGCAAATTAAATTTACTCCTCAAGATTAATCCTTTAATCGAAAAGATTTTTACATTAATACGGACAGAAAGATTATTTAATCTTTCGTCCGTTTTTTCTTTTATTGAGCACAACCAAACGAATATCTTCTCAACGTAGTCAATATAATTAGATGTCCTATTGTACTGTTAATATTTAACGTTGGTACTTTGATGACAGAAAGAAGTTAAAAATAAATTGCAATAGATATGGAAAAAGGAAGAAAAATGGAACTATTCCCCTTATGTAATCGTAGAAAAATAATAGGGGAGATGATGAATGAGATATATAAAACTTTTTACTTTGATGATAGTTATATTATTAATAAGTGTAGGCTGTTCTGAACAAAAGGGTACAGATGAAATTGAATCATTCTTAACTGCATATTACAATGTCTCATACGAAGAAAGTAATCAAATAATGGATAAATTAGATGAAGAATTGAACAAACAACTTGAGGGAAAAGGTGAAGAAACAATAATTACAGTCGATACTCCAAAATTTGGAGAACTTTATCCAAAATCTTTTGAATCATATTTCACAAAAAAAGAATTTGATATATTGTTGAGAAATGGAATATTTAGATTTTTACCACAACTTGCTATGGAGAAAAAAGCTGATTATGAATTACAGTCATTAAAGCAATTGTCTTTTACAGAAAAAGATGATCATTTGGAGTATGCCTACGAAGTTGAATTAAATGAATTAATAGATGGTCAAAAGACTCCATTTACCGATGAAGTGCGTTTTTATATGACAGAAGAAAATGGCAAATGGAAGATTTCGAATCTTCGTTTCTTTAATCGAGAATATTCAAAATAGGGAGATTGTAATTATTTCCCCATGAAAGAAACAAGAGTGTACTCGAATTTAATATCGAATATGCTTCTTTATTTAATAAAGAACAATCAACTTAAACAGAGCATTTCAAAAAACACAAACATCTTTAAAGGGTAAGTGATTCTAATGAAATTGACTCAATAATGTATAATTTTATATAATTTAGATAAGTTTCCATTTTGTTCTATTAGATTAAAGAAGTATGAGCAAAGACCATGAACAAAAGCTAATTTATAGTTTATCTATCTCATTGGAGGAATAGAATTGATACTCTTCTTAAATATTGTGTTTTTAATTGTGATAGGGTACTTCTGCTACAAGTTTATTCATTTATTAATAAAACTAAAGAAAGACAAAATCTTTCCAATTACGAATGAGGAGTTAATTGCAATTAGAACAAATCCTCAGAAAGTAGTGAGCTTACCTACTTTTTCAAAACAAAAAATAGAAATTTTTCTTTATATCTTTATATTATTATTCGTAATTGGTATGTTCATAATAGGTATAGTTTTTAAAAATTTTGATGCTTCCTTTTATTTACTGGTGTTTCTTCCTTTCTCCTATTCATATAATCTGTTAAATTTATTTGCAATTATAGATGATGGTGTGTTAAGTGGAAGTCGTTTTGTCCCTTGGAAAAAAATAAAATCATTTCAATTTGTACCAATTAATCTAAATCATAAATATTATGGTTATTCAAAAGAGGTCAATGAAGGCTATGAATTGATAATGAAAGAAAAGTTTTCAACTATAAGATGTATCGTCACTACAGATGAAGCAAAAGAAAAACTGACGAAGATATTGTGTAAGCATAGATTAGGGGAGACTGGAGTAAAGGGGGATGAGCAATGTCAGATTATTGGAAAAGACCCAAACTAACCATACCAAAAACCAAAAGTGAATGGGTTTGGGATATCATTGGCTATCTTATTTTCGTAAGTTCAATACTGTTATTGATCTTTAATTGGTCCGTACTACCTGAAAAAGTGCCAGCACATTATAATGCTCTCGGTGAAGTAGATCGATATGGATCAAAATGGGAACTATTGATTTTGCCATTTATAGGTGTTTTTATAATGCTTTTTTTGCAGGTATTAGAAAAGCATCCTGAAATCCATAACTATCCTAGTCGATTAAACGAAGCAAATGTAGAACAGTTTTATTTACATAGTCGAAAACTTCTAAATAAAATAAAAAATATTTGTCTTTTCATTTTTTCCGGCATCATATTTTTATCCATTTCCATAGCATTAGGGTGGGGATATAGTTTTGGTATGTGGTTATTACCAATTATCATTATTGGAACTGTAATTCCAATTGTAATAGGAATATTGACGCAAAGAAAAATTAAATAGTAAATTCTTTATAGACCGTACCTTGAGAGGTGCGGTTTTTTGTTCATTGAGGAGCGAATGACAGCGAGTCCTCGAATATGCATTCGCATTTTTTTTCGTGCGGTGCTAATTCAAGGAAGCTAATTCAATGTCCTACGGAGAAAGTTTGAGCTGAAAGCCCCGCAGTAACAATTTTAAGGAACAAAGCCTAAGAACGCCACATCCTATAGCAGGCTTCGTGACAGGCCTGAGAAGATTGAAGCCAAGCCCCTGGAAAGCGCCGTCTGTGCCAGAACAACTTTGAGTTGAAATGTTCGTATTAAAAAAACGAAAATGGATTTTGAAATTGATTAATGGAAATATTTGAAATTATTTATTGACATTATAAACTGTAAGTTATATAGTTAGTTACATAAGTAACTAACCAACTAAGTAACTAACCAACTGTGAGGAGGTATAACTTGAAATTAGATGTAAATAGTGAAGTACCTATTTTTCAACAAGTAGCAGAAATCATTTCGAATGAAATATTAAATAAACATATTCATGAAGGAGAGCAAGTACCCTCTACAAATGAAATTGCTGATTTTTATCAGATCAATCCGGCGACTGCAAGAAAGGGCTTAAATTTATTGGTAGAAGACGAAATTTTAATTAAAAAAAGGGGAATTGGGATGTTTGTAAAAGAAGGTGCAAGTCAAAAAATCCTTATGCAGCGAAAAAATGAATTTTATCAAGGTTTTTTAAAGCCTTTGTTAGAAGAGGCAAGCCGTCTTGGAATATCGCTTGAAGAAGTAAAACAACTAATAGACAAACAGGGGGAATAAGAATGACTGTTATTCAAATGGAAAATGTTTCAAAGAAGATAAAAAATCGTGTCATCTTGGAAAATCTAAATTTTAATTTTGAAGAAAATCAGATCATTGGATTTCTTGGGAAAAATGGCTCTGGAAAAACATCACTCATGAAAATCATTGCAGGTGAATGGAGCACAACTTCTGGTGATGTCCTTGTAAATGGTCAAAAACCTTTTAACAATCAAGAGGTGTTAGGGGGAATCTGCTTTATTCAAGAAGGAAATAATTTTCATGGTTATATGAAAATCTCAGAATTACTGAAGTTATGTAAAAATTTCTATCCAAATTGGAATCATGAAATTGCTGAATCCCTTCTTACTCTTTTTGATTTAGATAGTACAAAAAAAATTAAAGAATTATCAAAAGGGATGGAATCTGCAGTAGGTGTCCTTGTTGGTATTGCCAGTCGCAGTGAAATTACGATTTTCGATGAGCCATACATCGGCATGGATGCCAATGCAAGACAAAAATTTTATCAATTTCTTCTGAATGATTATATGGAAGTGCCAAGAACCATTATTTTTTCAACACATTTAATTGATGAGGTTAGTTCCTTGTTCCAAAAAGTGTATGTGATTAATAAGGGCAAATTACTATTAGAAATTCCAACAGATGAATTAAAAGAGGTCGTTTACTCCATTTCAGGACCAAATGAAGAAATTGAGAAAATAAAAAGTAATTTCTTTGTTCTGGAAGAGAAACATTTTATGGGGAATGGTGAAATAATCGTTTTCGATCAAGAGCAACGTAAAAATCAAGAATTACCACAAGACTGCAAGAAAAATGCATTAAACATGCAAGACATAATCGTTCATGTAACAGAGAAAGGGGAACAAATACGATGAATCGTGTTCTTTCGGCAAAAAAGATTATTGAAGTAAAAAACTTGCAATCGATCAATATTTTTTGGGGATTCTTTATTTTCTTTTTAGTTTTAAATTTTATTCTCTCCACTTCCTTTAATTACTCAACAACGATGTATATGAGTTGTTTTCCGGTTTATATTTTCTTATTCATATCGAATCATATATTGATTAAAAATAGTTTCCATTATTGCATTCATTTTGGTGTAACGCGTAGTGAGTTTATCAAGGCGAGTTTTGTAAGTAGTATTCAAAGAACAATCATAATGGTGCTAATTAATATAATCTTGTTATTAGCTGTTAAAGGGTTCACAACTGCAATTAATGTAGATTACTTTTCAATGTTTAGTTGGAGTAATATATTTACTGGTCATTCTTACATCGCAACAAATATTTGGATTGATTCTTGTATCGGGATTTTCGCTAGTAGTTTGGCTATGCTGAGTGGTGCACTTCATTATAAATGGGGGCTATTCGGACCGTTAAGTCTTGCAGTGATTCTTCTTATAACTGTCACTTTGCCTTCAATTCGTAGCCACTTGTTTGAAGCAGGCAAGGATGTTTTTATGCACCAATCACTGGGTTCTTTTAGTTGGTTGTTGGTTGCATCCATAATTGTATGGGGTTGTATTTACTTATTGTTACAAAAAGTGGACTTAATTAAAAAATAACTTAGTAATTTTGGGTATTAATCTGAAGCAACATTTTACAGTGGAAATCGTCTATAATTCTTAATGAGTGAAATAGGTTAGGATGATATTATGAAAAGACTCATTAAAATTGTGGTCGCATTAGGTGCTCTTGTTGGTTTTGTATATATCAATCAGCAATGGCTTCAGATTACGAAATATTCTATTGTAGTAAAAAAGCTGCCAAAGAAAATGGAAGGCTTACGAATTGTACAGATTTCAGATCTACATCATGCACAATTTGGTGATAATCAGGAGGAGCTTATTCAAAAGGTATCGGAGCAGAAGCCCGATTTGATTTTGATTACGGGTGATTTAGTAGATCGTTACAATTATGACTTAGAACGTAGTCTTAATGCAGTAAAAGGTTTTGTAAAAATCGCCCCTGTTTATTATGTAATTGGAAATCATGAAGTATCGATTAATGATGTCGAACATATTAAGACAAGGATGACAGAGCTTGGGGTACATGTATTATCGAACCACGCTGAGGATTTCACGATGAATGGTGCAACAATTCAGCTAGTTGGTATTGATGATCCATTAAATGGTAAAACGACTGATGAAATGTTGGATTTGGCACTAAAGAATGTTGATACATTTAAGTTTCAAATTTTACTTGCACATCGACCAGAGTATTATAAAAATTATGAGCAGCATGGTGTTGATTTAACATTTAATGGTCATGCACACGGTGGACAAATTCGCATTCCAGGACTTGGAGGACTAGTCGACCATCAATTTAATTTATTTCCAGCTCATATTGATGGAGTTGAGCAAATAAATGGTATGACGCAAATAATTAGCCGTGGTCTTGGTAATAGTAGAGGGATGATCCGTGTTAATAATCGTCCAGAAATAGTAGTAGCTGACTTGCATACTAAATAATTTTGAGGAGGTTTACTTATTGTTAATGAACTATAAGTAAACCTCTTTTTCATATAATGGAGGAGAAAAATGAGCAACATAATTACTTCAATAAAGACAAAGGCAAAAAGAATAAAAAAAGATATTTTCGTTTTAGTTGAAGTTTATAAACATCCTAAAACACCTTTATATATTAAACTCCTATCAATCATTGTAGTAGGATATGCGTTTAGCCCGATTGATTTAATTCCTGATTTCATACCAGTATTAGGTTATTTAGATGATATCATCCTGGTTCCATTAGGAATATTACTCGTGTTGAAATTAATACCAAAAGATGTTCTACAAGAATGTCGTGAAATTGTTGCGAAATCTGAAAATGTAAAAAAGAAAAATTGGGTAGCTGGAACAGTTATCATACTGCTTTGGATTGGTATTTTATTTTGGGCTATTTCTTTATTTTATTAAAAAATAATCAGTAGAAAAAAGAAGGATATCTCTTCCAAATTCGATTACAATAAAAAGTAAAAAAGATGAATATTTATTATAATAGCTATCTTTGTTGATGTGGATTTAGCGAAGACTCCTGCGGG